>JAZLDR010000001.1:0-22438 GCA_045614805.1 Candidatus Cryptobacteroides sp.
ACACAGAGGGTATCAAGATTCTCGAGGCTGCGGGAGTTGAGTGGGAGTATCCGGTAAGCTGGGGTACTGACCTTCAGAGCGAGCACGAGAGATACCTCGTCGAGAAGCATTTCCAGAAGCCTGTGATCCTTACTGACTATCCTAAGGACATCAAGGCATTCTACATGAAGCAGAATGAGGATGGAAAGACAGTACGTGCAATGGACGTTCTCTTCCCTAAGATCGGTGAGATCATCGGAGGTTCTGAGCGTGAGTCGTCACTCGCTAAGCTTGAGGCACGTATCGATGAGACAGGCATGAGCCGCAAGGGTCTTGAGTGGTATCTTGATACCCGTCGTTTCGGTTCTGCACCTCACAGCGGATTTGGTCTCGGATTTGAGCGTCTGCTCCTCTTCGTTACCGGAATGAGCAATATCCGCGACGTGATTCCGTTCCCTAGAACTCCTAAGAACGCCGAATACTAAAATTTAATAAATCTCCTGTAACTGCGTTATGCTTGCCTCTCAAATCCTCATTACCAAAAGGTAACTTCGGTTTTCACGGCGTCGCAAGCCTTGTTACAGAAGATTTATTAGAAATTTTAACAACAAGAAAAATTATGCTGATAATAGGTATCGCCGGGGGCTCCGGCTCAGGCAAGACTACAGTTGTCAAGGCCATTACTGAACAACTGAAGGAAAATGTGGTGGTTATTCCTCAGGATTCATACTACAAGGATCTGAGCCACTACACTGAGGAACAGAAGAGGGTCCACAACTTTGACCATCCTGATTCGATTGACTTTGAGCTCCTCAGAGCTCAGCTCAAGGAATTGAGAGACGGCAAGACTGTAGAACAGCCGGTGTATTCATACATCACTTGCGGAAGATCCAAGAATGAGACTGTAAGGGTTACTCCAGCAGATGTGATCATTGTTGAAGGTATCCTAATCTTCACTGATCCTAAGCTACGTAAACTCATGGACATCAAGATCTTTGTTGACGCAGATGACGATGACAGACTCATGAGAGTGATGGCACGCGATATCGTAGAGAGAGGCAAGACAGTAGAATGGGTTATCGAGCGTTACTCACAGACAGTGAAGCCTATGTACCTTCAGTTCATTGAGCCGAGCAAACGTTACGCAGACATCATCATACCTCAGGGAGGTCACAACAAAGTGGCTATCGACGTCATCTCAGCTACCATTGAGAAGTCTCTTTCGCAGTGTAAGAAATAAATTGAAAAGTGAACGATCTCCGACAGAATAGAGATAGTAAAGCAGGGCTATTAATCACCGTGATATTCCATCTCACGGTGATTATTGTGTTGCTGCTCTATCAGATTGACGCGACTGTAAGGAGAGAGGAAAGCTTTGTGATTGACTTCTCTAAGCAGGAAGAAATCGAGAGGCAGATCGAAGAGATGGAGAAGATGGAGAAGGAAATAGCCAAGATGGAGTCCATCAGACAAAGGCTTGAGCAGAAACTTGCTTCTTCATCACCAGTAAAGAATATTGCAGTAGACAGAGGTTCCTTCCTCAAGGATGACAGAGGTACTGATGCTGAGCAGCTTTATAAGGACGCTGAAAGACTCGCTCAGGATCTTAAGAATGGGAAAAGTAATGCCATCGAGGAAGATGCGCGTGAAGAGACCGTAGATCTTGGCAGAGGAGGCTCCAGCTCAAAGTCATCAGACTCAGTATATAGCGGACCTTCTGTTGTCGGATATAAACTTGATGGCCGCAAGGCCAGTAAACTGCCGATTCCGGCATATAGATGTTATGGCGGTGGAGACGTGACCGTCATAATTATTGTAAATCCTCAGGGCATGGTGGTAGATGCGCAGGTCATGGAGGATATCTCTTCTACCGATCAGTGTCTGCGTAAATTCGCAATTCGTGCAGCACGCCTGTCAAGATTTTCGCAGTCATCCACTGCTCCTGCACGACAGGTCGGAGAAATTGTCTATAAATTCGTTGCGCAGTAACATCTCCAACTAGCAGGAGATTGTAAATTATCAACAAAGGAATCTGACTATAGAAGTTCGAAAAGTGTCTGGAAATGTGACCCAGCCTGAATCTCAGCCACTTGATGCTGATATTTCTGGTGCAAGTCATTGAACGCCTCCATGCTTTCTGACTTAATTGGTTCAGCCGGTGGAGAATCCATCTTCAACGGATTTATCGGTGTACCGTTCTTCCATACACGGAAATCAAGATGAGGACCAGTAGAGCGTCCAGTAGAGCCGACATAGCCGATGACCTCTCCCTGACGGACACGCTGTCCAGCCTTCAGTCCCTTGGCATATTTCGAAAGATGGAGATATGCAGTCGAATACACAGAATTATGTCTGATACGTACAGTATTACCGCCTGCACCTTCATATTTAACGCTGGTCACTACTCCATCACCGATAGTCATCACAGGCGTTCCCTTCGGAGCGGCATAGTCGACACCGGTATGAGGCTGTACCTTACGGGTAACAGGATGTTTTCTGGCATATGAGAAGCCAGAACTTACCCTTGAAAACTTCAATGGAGCCTTGAGGAAGGCCTTACGCATACTCTCCCCTTTCTCATTCCAATATATGTTTCCGCCATCCTTCTGATTGAACATTATGCATGGAAGATCCTCATCTCCATGACTGAACACAGCATATCTGACGGTATCCACGGCAACCACTTCCCCATCACACGACTTTTCATCATACAGTACTCTGAAACGGTCACCCTTCTGCAGACCGAAAAAGTCCACTGTCCATGCATAAATATCTGATAAGGAAACGATAAGTTCCGGAGAAACTCCAGCCTCACGCATATCTACCCAAAGGGATGTGTTGATGGTCACATCTGCATAACGCTGCTTTACTGTGACAGGTTTCTGATATATCCATGCCTCGTATGGAGACTTACATGAGAAGATTATACTGCTTGTACGGTCGCGGTCGTAGATAAGATATTCCAAACCTGAACTATAATAGGCCCTATATGAATTGCCTACACGTAATGTACGGACATCAAACACATCAGAACATGCCTGAGTGAGGTTATATGCATCCTGAGCCGACATCCCAAGAGATCCGAGCAATGTAGAGAAGAACTGCCCGTTCTTCACCACGCCCTCCACAACCTGCAATGAATCCGGATAGAATCCAAGAGGACAGAGTTCCTCTTCCTGAACCTCAATAATATCCTGATTGTCAGAAGGTTTGACACTACAAGCCACTGACACTGCCATCAGGACAGATATTATATATATTCTTTTCATCTTCTTTTAATTTAGCGTCACAAAGCTACTAACTATTTTCCATAAAGGAAAATTTCTTAATTTTGTCAGGTTTTACTTAAATATATTTCAGACAATGAAAAAACTTATGATTCTCGCGGCAATGGCTTTTGTCATTGCTTCATGCTCGGCTCCGACAAGACTTGTCAATTCAGCAAGTTACAAGAACATCAGCTTCCAGCCGGTAGCAGCAGTGTTCGCTGACCTTGATGTATCACCTAAGAAGGTTTCATATTTCATGATGCCAAGTAATTCTGTGGCAATCGGAGGATATGACAATGTCGTAGCTACAGCTGTACGCGAGGCTCTTCTTGCAAACGGAGATGCTGACGTGATGATCGGTCTTGAGACTCAGGTAAAATACTCTTCTGATGGTGCAATCGAGTCTATCACTGTCAGCGGTTACCCTGCAAAATATACCAATTTCCGCAGCCCTGGCGATGACTATCTCAAGGAAATTGCAAACAGTCCGGCTTCGGAGCAGAACCAGACAGCAGGAGGCTCTCTCTTAGGTAAGTTCAAATTAGGCAAATAAACTGATGAAACGATATATCCTATCGGTTCTGTGCGTCCTCATGACTTTATCAGGGGTTGCACAGAACAATCGTGTAATAAAAGGAAAGGTCCTTGATATTGATGGTCAAAGCATTGCAGGAGCCACATTGAGAGTCATGGGCTCCAATGAGGAGATCAGGAGCGCAGAGGACGGATCGTTTACATTCAACGTCAGTCCTTATGCCAAGGAGCTAGAAGCATCTGCATTCGGATATGGTCCTGAAGTGCAGGAAATTGACGGTTCCTTCATGATCTTCAAGTTGAAGGTGGACAAGAAAGCCGCACAGAAGGCTGAAGCTGAAAGAGCTGCGCGAATCAAAGCCGAGCAGGATGCCATTGCTGCTGCGGCAGCTCAGGAAAGGGCGAAGGCAGAGGCACAGGCCAGAGCCGAGGAAGCAGCAAAGGCAAAGGCGGAAGCGGAAGCAAGAGCAAAAGCCGAAGCAGAAGCGAAGGCTGCAGCAGAAGCGGAGAAAGCCAGAATCGCTGCTGAAAAGGCGGAACTTGCCGCTGCCAAAGCTGAGGAGACAGCCAGGAAGAAGGCCGAGCAGAAGGCATTGCAGATCGAGCTCGACAAGAAGTGGAAGAACAAGGGTATTGTCAATTCTGTAGAAGTTTCATACGGATTCCAGACTGGCCAAAGCGGAAGAATCTTGTATACCGACAGCGGATTCGTAGACTACTCGAACCTAAACCCTATCGATATTTCGTATCTCATAGGCTACAGGATCAACCACTTTGTTGCTGTCAACCTCGGAGTAGGATTCCTATACAACTGCACAGACCTGAGCATTGCACCAAGTATGTGGTCCGATACCATAGACAGTGGCTACGATTCTGTTCCTTCATCATTCGACATTCCTATTTACCTGAATGCCAAGGGATTCTACGGAAACGGAAAGATACAGCCGATGGCTTCTGCTTCAATTGGAGCATATGCCGTTTCCGGCACATTGATGTACGAACTCGGCATCGGATGCAACTTCAGGCTTGGCAGAACGCCTAACGTATACGTTCTGGCGTCACTCAAGAGCACTCCATGGCCATCCTATAGTGGCCCTGCTGACATAAATGACCCATCCGAACCGAAATTCAACGGTTACAAGGCGGCATTTACTCCGGGCATAAGAGTAGGATTCATGTTCTAAATAGAGATTACGCATGAAAAGAATCATATATATTATAGCGGTCGTATTTCTTGGCTTCATGACTTACTCATGTTCACAAGAAATACCAATGGAGGGAAACGAAACTCCAGCCGAGAACAGCCTTACAGGAATGTGGGCCGGCACAGACGTCACAGGAAACGGATCATATCTCATTAAGTTCGAAAAAGGAAAATATAGTCTCTATTCGACCGAGAAAGACCACTATATAGTTGATGGAATTCTTTGGAACTGTGAAGAAGACACAGACTTCACACTCGTGGAAGAGAGCTTGTATTACATAAAGGGAAACACATTGTTTACACTCCCTAAGAATGAATTCAAGTGGCTTATGGATTATATGAACCACGAACAGTCAAGGGTTGTGTACCTCCACAATGAAGCAATGGATGGCAGTGGCGAATACAGATTAGAGAAGATTACAGCCACAGATCCGGGCCACTACACCACACTCACCTGCCCTAATGCACCATATCCAATCATCGCAGGAGAGAGTCAGCAGATTGAAGTCATAATAGGATGGAATAAACTACTGTACAGCAATTGGGATGATGTCATGGCTTCAGGAAAGTGTGAGATAGAATGCGATAACGGAATTCAATGGAACGGAGAGTGGTATGAGCTCAGTAACGATCGCACCGGGCGAATCAGCACCACGTTCAATGTTGATGCAGAAACCATGACAGAAGGCACCACCTATTATGCCAGAATAACCATCCCAGGAGCAGAAACGTTGGAGATCCCTTTCGTTACAGAAAAGTGGAATACGATTTCTGTCGGAAGTGCGATAAGTATGAATTATAAAGCAAGAGATGGGGAAAGATATATACTTATCCCTGGCGGATCTAAAGGCCACAATTTCACCGCTACGTCGAACGCCGAGTGGCTGAGTATTGAATGCGTAGGCAATAAGCTTCAATACTCAGTCTCCGAGAATAATACCGGCGCTACACGCGAAGCGATCATCATGATAACATCTGATGTTCCGAAGACTCATGAAGCTTACCTGTCTATAACCCAGACAGGTGAACTCCCTGAGATTTCACTTGATAAAAATTCGCTTATAGTGAAGGAGCCAAACCATCAAGATGAATCGTTTGGACAAACATATCTTAGTCCGGATATATACATAAACATAAGAAACCCTCGCGTGGGTGCAGTTCTCATGGTCAGGGAAAGCGACGCTATACAAGATGGATTTCAGATAACTAATGGATACATTGGAGAACCTGGAGAAACTGATTGCAAAAATTACCTTTTCTTTTCTGTATCCACCTCAGGAAAATCATACGATTTCACCTTGGAATACATAAAAAACAGAGTGATACTTGCAAGCGAGACATTCACAGTAAAAGCAGCATCTTGGTAACAAACACAAGCTAAAAAAAGCAAGCGTGCTTAACGGTCAGATTGAACGGCCATTAAGCACGCTTGACTTTTTATATCCTGTTGATAAATTTGTGGAAAAAATTGTAAGAATTTGGAAGAAAATGGAAAAATATATATACCTTTGTGTCGATTAGCGTGAAAAGTAATTATGGTAAGATTTATCGGCGAATATAATGTCAAGGTAGACGACAAGGGAAGGCTCATTTTCCCTGCCGCCTTCAAGGGCATTATCCCTGCCGAGGGTGACAAGAGATTCGTCATCAGGAAGGAAAACTTCAGTGACTGTCTCGAAATGTTCACATACTCGGAGTGGGAACGCCAGTCGGAGAAGGTCCTCTCGAGACTCAACCCGGCTTTCAATGAAAAACACGCTAAATTCTGGAGAGCATACATGCACAATTGTGCCATAGTTGAGCCTGATGCGAAACTTGGACGTATCTCAATTCCAAAGAAACTTCTTGAAATGATCGGCGTGACAAAGGAAGTCGTTTTCTCCGGTAATGATTATAAGATCGAAATCTGGGCTAAAGAGAACTTTGAGTCCAGCATCATTTCCAACGAAGATTTCATTTCAATAGCCGGTTCATTGTCAGAAACTATCTAGACACAGGAGGACCGGAAATGTCAGAATATCATACATCCGTATTATTAGACGAAAGTGTATCCGCTTTGGTGGGCTCCGCTGATGGAGTCTACGCTGATGCTACGTTCGGTGGAGGCGGGCATACTGCCGAAATACTTTCACGCTTATCACAAAATGGCAGCGTGCTCGCCTTTGACCGAGATATGGACGCAATCGGCAACAGGATCAACGACCCTCGTCTCACACTCATACGCAGTGATTTCCGCTGGATCCACAACCATGTGCTGCACCAGGGACATAAAGACGGCATAGATGGAGTACTTGCAGATCTTGGAGTGTCATCACATCAGTTTGACACTGCCGAACGAGGATTTTCCTTCCGCTATGAGGCCCCACTGGACATGAGAATGAACCAGGAAGCGGATAAGACAGCAGCCGACATCGTAAACAGCTACGAGTACGAAGAACTGGAGAAGATACTCAGGCTGTACGGAGAGGTGGATAACAGCAGAAAAATCGCCCAGCTAATCTGCAAGGCGCGCGAGGCGGCACCGATTGTCACGACAACCGACTTGGGCAAGGCCATCGAAAGTGCACTGCCTAAATTCGCCGAACACAAGTTCCTTGCAAAGGTATATCAGGCACTGCGCATTGAGGTGAATCAGGAAATGAAGTCGCTTGAAAAGTTCCTGTCAGGAGCAGCGAAATCATTGAAACCAGGCGGAAAACTGGTAGTGATCACCTACCACTCCCTTGAGGACAGGATGGTTAAGAACTTCATCAAGGCCGGAAATATCGAGGGAAAGGTCGAAAAGGATTTTTACGGAAATGCGACTGCGCCGTTGAAGGCAGTAAACCGCAAGCCGATACTCCCTACCGAGGCAGAAATCGGAGCAAACACAAGAGCAAGAAGCGCAAAACTTAGAATTGCAGAAAAACTGTAACAGAATGAACACAGACAACAGACAGGACAAGCTGACCATCAGCACAGTGATCAGGTCGATCTTGAGCGGAGACATTCTTCTCCTGCTCAGAGTGGACAGATTGCTGCCATACATCCTGTTCCTGTTTGTTCTGGGATGGATCAACATCTTTCTCAACTATATGATCGAGCAGACGATGGTGAAGGTTGAGAACAACAAGGTACTGTTGGAAAGTTACAAGATATATCATGCTCAGAAGACTTATGAGTTCGTGAAGATGGGCAGGATAAGCACGGTGGAGGAAATGTTGGAGAAAGCAGGTTCGGAAGTAAGTTCGCCGGAAAAACCGGCCGACACAATATTGACAGACTGATATGGCAGAAAAAGATAAAAAGACCTTAAGAGAGGAAAGGGAGAGACGCAGACCCAGCAGGGTTCTGATGTATTTCTACCTTTTCTTCCTTGCCGTATCTCTGGTCATCATCGGAAGAATAGCATACATCCAGTTCATCTGGAAGCCGGACCCAAAGTTCATAAAGCACTTCCAGCCGTCATATCAGATCACCAGGATCGAGCCCGAGAGAGGTTCCATAATCGACCATAACGGCAGGCTGCTGGCCATCTCAACGCCGCTATATAACATCTACATGGACTGTTACGTGCAGAAAGAGGCGAACGAGAAGAACGAAAAGACAGGCAAGGAAGATGAGCAGAAATGGATGGGAAAGGCCCGTCAGCTCTCGGAGGGACTTGCAAGAGTCCTGGACAAGGAAGGCAAGGACGCAGCATATTATTGGGACAAGATACGCACAGGCAGGGCAGCAAAAAAGAGATATGTCAGCATAGTCAAAGGCATTGACCACGGCACTTTGTCGGAACTCAAACGTCTACCGCTTTTCAACGAGCCGGCCCACAAGGGTGGTCTCATCGTAGAGAAGGAAGAAAGGAGACTTTATCCATACGGAACACTTGCAAGAAGAGTGATCGGATATGTAAAGAACAACAATGACACCAGTGCGATACATGTGGGTATTGAAGGTAAATGCCACTATCGTCTTCATGGCAAGAACGGTGTTGCGTGGAGGAAAAAGACAGACCGGTTCATATGGATACAGAGTGTTGACAGCACCTATATTCCGGCAAAGGACGGCGATGATGTAAGGACTACAATCGACATCAACATCCAGGATATTGCAGACAAGGCCCTGCGTAAGAACATGGGTTTGAACGAACATATCAAGGAGGGATGTGCAGTGGTCATGGATGTAGAGACAGGCGCGGTCAGGGCAATGGTCAACCTGCAGAAAGACAGCAACGGAGGCTTCAACGAGTCGTTCAACATGGCGGCAGGACGCCCGGGAGAGCCCGGATCAGTGTTCAAGGCCGCGACATTGACCACCTTGCTCGAGGACGGAAAGGTGACATTGGACACAAAGATACCTACCAACAAGGGTATCATGGAGGAATACAGCGTCAGGGAAGTACCTCAGGATGACTATATCGTAAAGTTCGAAAACAGGACGGGAGAAAAAAGGATATCCGTATTATATGGATTCCAGATATCATCAAACTATGTTTTCCGAAGGCTGGTCAAGGATTTCTATGGCGACTGCCCGGAGGAATTCACAAGCCGGTTGCATTCGTATAACCTGGGAGCGGATTTCGACTTCGAACTGACCGAAAGAGGCAGCGGCAAGCCGAGCATACCAAGCCCGGACGAGAAGAGCTGGAGCAGAACTACATTGATATCGTCGGCAATCGGATATTCCGTGAAGGTTACTCCTCTGCAGGTGGCGACATTCTATAATGCCATTGCCAATGACGGAAAGATGATGAAGCCATATATCATCGAAAGTACAGAGAAAGATGGCGTGAAGACACAGGAATTCCACCCTACCCTTCTCAGTTCGATCTGCTCGAAGGCTACTGCAGACACACTTACAAGGGCGCTTTCGCAGGTTACCTCGGAGGGTACTGCAAAGAGGTTGAAGAATGCAAAACGCTCTGTGGCAGGAAAGACCGGTACTGCAAGAATGCACCTGTCAAAAGCGGAACAGAACGGCAGCGGAAATCCTTACGAGGATGACAAGGGCAGAAGAAGACACCAGGGAACATTTGTAGGATTCTTCCCTGCTGATGAACCAAAGTACACTGCCATAGTGGTAACATACACAGACATGCTGAATCCTGGAGTGAATGTTTACGGAGGAGAGACCCCTGCCGCCACATTCAAGGATATTGTCGATGAGATATGGGCCTATGAAACAGAATGGAGCGAAGAGATCCAGGCGAAGGGAAGCGTTCCTGAAATGAAGGCAAGAAACATAGTGACTGACAGGACTACAGGTTCTCCGGTTCCGGATGTCATAGGAATGGGACTGAAGGACGCAATGTTCGCAATTGAGAACAGCGGATATGTCTGTGAATACACCGGCACAGGCCACGTGGCAAGCCAGACACCGAAGGCAGGCACACAGACAAAAAAAGGTGAAACAGTAAAAATCACACTGCGATGAGACTTGACAGAATACTTAAGAACACAGGAGGCGTATTCACAGCTGGCGACAGTTCAGTTGAAATTGACGCCATATGCAGCGACTCAAGACAGGCGAGCCGCGGCTGCGTGTTTGTGGCTGTAAAAGGATTCGCTGTCGATGGCCATGAATATATTTCCAGAGCAATCGGGAAAGGCGCATGTGCAGTCGTATACGAAGATCAGGAGATGACCGACTTCCAGGTCGCTTCAATGAGCATCGAAGGAGTAGCGCTGATCAAGGTTGAGTCAAGCCGCCATGCACTGGCGATCATGGCTGCCAACTTTTATGACAACCCGTCGGAGAAGCTTACACTCGTCGGTATCACCGGAACAAACGGAAAGACAACGACTGTAACTCTGCTCTACAACATGTTCATGAGAATGGGTTACAACTGCGGTCTTCTCTCGACAATAGCCAACTACGTAGGCACTAAGTGCACTCCGGCAATCAATACGACATCTGACCCGTTGACCATCAACTCGCTGATGAATGAGATGGTGATGGCAGGATGTGAATACTGCTTCATGGAGGTAAGTTCAATCGGTGTAGAGCAGGATAGAGTTGCAGG
Source organism: Candidatus Cryptobacteroides sp. (assembly GCA_045614805.1). GTDB lineage: Bacteria > Bacteroidota > Bacteroidia > Bacteroidales > UBA932 > Cryptobacteroides. The sequence continues at coordinate 10,985 of JAZLDR010000001.1, forward strand.
TCTTAAGTTCAAGGCAGGAATCTTCTCAAACCTTACTCATGACCATCTGGACTACCACAAGACATTCGCTGAATATCTGAGGTGCAAGAAGCTGTTCTTCGACAGACTGCCGTCAGACGCTTATGCCATCACCAACATCGATGACAGAAACGGCATGGTGATGATGCAGAACACAAAGGCAGACGTAGTGACTTACTCATGCCGCAGCGTTGCGGACCACACATGCAGGGTGATGGAGCAGAGCTTTGACGGCATGCTTATCAAGATGGACGGGACCGAAGCATGGAGCCGACTTATCGGAATGCACAACGCATATAACCTGCTTGCGATATACACGACAGCCGTAACACTCGGCGCCGATCCGGAGGAAGTGCTGACAGCAATGAGCACACTGGCTCCCGCACCAGGCAGACTGGAAAACATGAAGGGTCCAAAGGACATCTCGGTAATCATCGATTACGCACATACTCCTGATGCGCTCGAAAACGTACTGAAGACAGTCCGCGAGATTGCACCTGAAAGACAGCTCATATGCCTGTTCGGCTGCGGCGGCGACCGAGACAGAAGCAAGAGACCGGAAATGGGAAAGATTGCTCAGAAATATGCTGACAGGATCATAGTCACCTCCGACAACAGCAGAAGCGAGAAGACGACAGACATCATGGCAGATATAAGGAACGGCATGGACCTGAGCGGCAGAGCAAAGTCTCTGTTCATCGAGGACAGAGAGCAGGCGATAAGAACTGCTGTCATGATTGCAACAGAAGGAGCTACAATCCTCCTTGCCGGCAAGGGACACGAAACCTACCAGATCACAGGTACCGAAAAGACACACTTTGACGAAAGAGAAATCGTCAGCAACATATTCAAGGAAAATTAAAGCACTGCAAAATGCTGTACAGACTGATAAACATACTTAAGGATATGGATATCCCTGGAGCAGGACTCTTCGAGTACCTGTCCTTCAGGGCAATCACATCATTCACCCTTGCACTCCTCATCTCGATCTTCGCTGGAAGGAAGATCATTGACCTGCTCCAGAAGAAGCAGATCGGCGAGACCATCCGTGACCTCGGCCTTGAGGGACAGATGCAGAAGAAGGGTACTCCTACGATGGGTGGAGTGATCATCTATCTTTCAATCCTCATCCCTACCCTGTTGTTTGCAGATCTGGGCAACATCTACACCATCCTGCTTCTTGTCAGCAGCACATGGTTCTTCCTCATAGGATTTACCGATGACTACATCAAGGTATTCAGGAAGAACAAGGAAGGACTGAGCGAAAAAGGAAAGCTTATAGCGCAGGCTATGATGGCGTTGGCAATCGGCCTTGCAGTGTGTTTCAGCAACGATATCGTAGTCAGAGAGACTGTAAGTCCGGAAGAGTCTGCAATCGAGATTTCCACTCCGATTGACGGTGAGCACACACAGCCGGCTCCGGAAAAGATTGACATCATCAAGAGTACGAAGACAACCATTCCGTTCGTAAAGGACCATGAGTTCGACTACAAGTGGCTCTCACCTTTCAGCGGCACAATGGGATGGTATACCAAATGGGCGATATATGTGCTGATGATCATCATCGTCATTACAGCATGCTCAAACGGAGTCAACCTCACTGACGGAATGGACGGCCTCGCAGCAGGCACATCTGCAATAGTAGGCGTAGTGCTCGGTATCTTCGCATGGCTCGGAGGCAATATAATGAATGCCGAGTACCTCAACATCATGTACATTCCGGGCAGCGGTGAGATTGCCGTATTCATGTCGGCACTGGTCGGTGCTCTTATCGGATTCCTCTGGTACAACACCTACCCTGCCCAGGTATTCATGGGAGATACAGGCAGCCTTATGCTTGGTGGTATCATCGGAGTTACAGCTGTACTCATCAGAAAGGAACTCATGATCCCTATCCTGTGCGGAGTATTCTTCGCAGAGAGCGTATCGGTGCTTCTCCAGAGATTCTGGTTCAAATACACCAAGAAGAAATATGGCGAGGGCAGAAGAATCTTCAAGATGGCTCCACTGCACCACCACTACCAGAAGGAGGGTATCCCGAGTCTGATTCAGAAGCCGGTGAAGGCATTGCCTGAGGCGAAGATCGTGACAAGATTCTGGATTGTAGGAATGATCCTCGCGGTCATCACAATAGCATTGCTTAAAGTAAGATAGTCGTAGAAAATAATATAGTTATGTCAAGAGTTGTAGTTTTAGGTGGCGGGGAAAGCGGAATCGGATCTGCTGTCCTTGCAAAGAAGAAAGGTTTTGAGGTCTTCCTCTCTGATATGGGTCAGATTGCCGAGAAGTATGTCGCTGTGCTCGACGAGTGGGACATACCTTACGAGCAGGGCGGACACTCGGAAGCGTTGATCCTCAACGCTGACGAGGTAATCAAAAGTCCGGGCATACCTTCGACCGCACCTATGGTCAGGAAAATCGTGGACGAAGGCATCAGCGTGGTTTCAGAAATTGAATTTGCCGGAAGATATGATTCGGCAAAGAAAGTCTGCATCACCGGAAGTAACGGCAAGACCACCACAACCTCATTGATATACCACCTGCTCAAGAACGCAGGAATGAACGTCGGACTCGGCGGCAATATCGGAAAGAGCTACGCTTATCAGGTGGCTACCGAGCAGCACGACATCTATGTACTGGAGCTCAGCAGTTTCCAGCTCGACAACGTATACGACTTCAAGGCCGACATTGCCATCATAACCAACATCACTCCTGACCATCTTGACAGATACGAATACAACATGGAGAACTATGTGAAGGCCAAGTTCAGAATCACCCGCAACATGTCCAGCGACGACTGCTTCATCTTCTGCTCAGATGACGACATAACCATCAGACACCTTGACCAGATCGTAATGAAGGCACAGAAGCTTCCGTTCTCGCAGCAGCAGGAGGTCAAGCAGGGTGCATTCGTTCAAGGCGACAAGATGATTGTCCGATACAAGGAAGAGGAGTGCGACATGTATCTCCAGGAACTTGCCTTGGGAGGAAGACACAACGTATACAATTCCATGGCAGCAGCTATCGCAGCAAAGGTGATGGACATCGACAACGCAGCGATACGCGAGGGACTGGCTACATTCCAGGCTGTCGAGCACAGACTGGAGAAGGTACTCAGCATAAAGGACGTCCTCTACATCAACGACTCAAAGGCAACCAACGTAGACTCGGCATGGTATGCCCTCGAATGCCAGACAAGGCCTGTGGTCTGGATTGTAGGCGGAACAGACAAGGGTAACGATTATTCAAGCCTCATTCCTCTTGCCAAGGAGAAAGTGAAGGCAATGATCTGTATGGGTCTGGACAATGCCAAATTCCATGAGTCATTTGAAGGCGTCGTTCCGGAAATGCACGACGTCACATCAGCACAGGACGCAGTGAAACTGGCAAGTGAACTTGCCACAGGTGGAGATGTCGTACTTCTCTCGCCATGCTGCGCAAGTTTCGACCTTTTCAAGAATTACGAAGACAGGGGAAGACAGTTCAAGGAGGCAGTAAGGAAACTATGATAAAGAAGCTTTGGCATAGAATACAGAATCTCGAGGGGGACAAGGTCATTCTGATGATCGTCCTCCTGCTTATACTTATATCCATCCTTGCCATCTTCTCATCGACTCCGCTGCTCCCGTCTCAGGAAAACAGACTTGCCACGATGAAGGACCATGGCTTCGTAGTGCTTCTTGGCATCGTGGTGATGATACTGCTTTACAATTTCAAGATAGACTGGATAAAATGGTGTTCAAGATTCGGATTCATCCTTTCTGCAGTCTTTCTGGTATTGCTTCTGGCAAAGGCGGACCTGGGTTTCATCAGGGTGGAGACAAGAAACGCCGCTACCAGAAACTTTGTAATGGCAGGCAAACAGATCCATGTATTCGAGATAGTGAAAGTTTCTATGGTCATGTACATCGCATGGGCTCTGAATGCGATAAGGGAGGACAAGGCAGCCAGGAAGGAAGGCCGTAAAAGCGAAACCTTGAAATGGGCAAACAAACTTGCAGGGAAATATCCTATGTTCAATTTCCTTGCAAAGACATACTGGAAGAGGATAGTATATGTATATATCCCTGCTCTTATGATCACTATGATGGTGTTCTTCGGAAGTGGATCAAGCGGAGTGCTGGTGGGCTTGTCCCTGGTTGCGCTTATGATGATCGGTGGAGTGCCGATGAAAGAGCTGGGACTCGCCGGAGCGATAGGGATACTTGCCTTGACAGGCATGTTCAGTCTTTACTTCATCACTGACGGAAAGGTATTCAGACGTGCGGGAACAATCTTGAACAGAACTCAGGTCGAGTATGACATGAGCAGACTGAGAGGCTTGGAAAATGATGACTTCTACAATATGCTTGATACTTTAAGGCAGCCGGTGTCAGCCAAAATAGCAGTACACGAAGGAGGTCTGATGGGAAAAGGTATAGGCAACAGCACACAGAAGTACAAAGTTGACAATATCTACGGAGACTATATGTACAGTTTCCTTATTGAAGAGATGGGTATGATTCTCGGTGGTATTCTTGTGCTGATACTGTATGTAAGTCTTCTCGCAAGAAGTTCGATCATAGCGAGGATGTGCGGGAATGAATTTGCGAAGTTCGCCATCGGAGGTCTTGCAGTCCTCATTACCGGACAGGCATTCATGCATATACTTGTAAATGTCGATATAGGACCTATGACCGGTCAGACTCTGCCTCTGATAAGTCACGGTGCGAGTGCATTCCTTGCATTCTGCGTTGCATTCGGAGTGATACTGTCCATCAGCAGGCTTGCAAAGAAGAAGATACAGAGTGCCGAGGAACTTACAGCGGCGTCGGCAAATGACCTGGAAGCTAACATTGAAGCAGCGGAAAAGCTATGAAATACAGAAAGATACGAGCAATCATAAGTGGAGGTGGCACAGGAGGCCACATCTTCCCTGCCCTGTCCATTGCAGCCAAGCTCAAGGAAATGAATCCGGATACGGAGATTCTTTTCGTCGGAGCTGACGGCAGAATGGAGATGGAAAAGGTTCCTGCAGCAGGCTACCGCATTGTCGGTCTGCCGGTGGCAGGACTTATGCGTAAACTGACCTTATCCAATCTGGCTCTTCCGTTCAAGGTCATCAAGAGCATAAGCATGGCCAAAAGGCTGATCCGCGAATTCAAGCCGGACATTGCAATAGGCGTAGGCGGATATGCCAGTGCTCCCCTGCTATGGGCTGCCGGACGTATGGGCATACCTACGCTGATCCAGGAGCAGAACGGTTTCGCAGGACTGACCAACAAGATATTGGGAAAGAAGGCAAAAAGCATATGCGTTGCATACGAAGGAATGGAAAGATTCTTTCCTGCTGAAAGAATTGTGTTATCCGGCAATCCTATAAGAAAAGAGATTGTCCCTGCAACCGCAGAGATGAAGTCAGAGGCAATGGAATTCTACGGGCTGAATCCGGAGAAAAAGCAGATTCTCATTGTGGGAGGCAGTCTTGGAAGCGGCACCCTCAACAATGCCATGAAGAAATGGATCCAGGACGGATGTCCGGGAGGAGAAGGGATTGAAGTGCTGTGGCAGTGCGGAAAGTATTACAGAAAGTCCGTAGATGAGTTCATGGAGACAGCCAAGGCCGCAGGAATGGGCGGGGATACGCTGAACCACATTCACCATTCTGACTTTATCCAGAGAATGGACCTTGCATATGCTGCTGCAGACATCGTGATCACACGTTCCGGAGCAAGTTCGATTTCCGAACTCTGCGTGGCAGGTAAGGCATGTATCTTCGTTCCTTCACCGAATGTGACCGAAGACCATCAGACCCACAATGCCATGGCATTGGTCAACAAGAACGCCGGAATGATAGTCAAGGACAGCGAAGCAGTCGAAAATCTTATGAAGACCGCATGCGGACTGATCGGAGACAGCGAGAAGATCGCCATGATGGAGAAGAACATAGTAAAGCTCGCCAGGAGAGACGCCGCGATGACAATTGTAGACGAAGTATATAAAATTTTAGGATAGAGATATGTATAAGAACGTTTATCTGATAGGTATCGGAGGCATAGGCATGAGTGCCATTGCCAGATATTATAATGCAAAGGGTTGTAAAGTGAGCGGATACGACAGGACTCCGTCCCCACTTACGCATGCTCTTGAAGCCGAAGGCATAGAGGTTCATTACACAGATGATATCTCATATATTCCTAAGGATATCAATGATACATTTGTAATCTACACTCCGGCTATTCCAAAGGATATGGGAGAGTTTGTGTACGTGGAGCAGATGGGATATCACGTCAGGAAACGCTCAGAGGCACTGGGCATTCTGACACTTGCAAAGGAATGCTACGCTGTGGCAGGTACTCATGGCAAGACCACAACCAGCACACTCGTAAGTCACATATTCACTGACAGCGGCGTAGGATGTTCGGCATTCCTCGGAGGAATTTCCAAGAACTATGACAACAACCTGCTCATCGGTCAGAACGATGTGGTAGTAGTGGAGGCAGACGAGTTTGACCGCTCGTTCCTGCACCTTTTTCCAAGAGTTGCCGTCATAACATCGACAGACGCGGACCATCTGGATATCTACTGCTGCGAATCTGCAGTGCGTGACGCATTCAGGGAATTTGCTTCACACGTTGCAGACACACTTATATTGAATATCAGGCTGGACCTACAGAGCAAACATATCACAGCTGACAACATCCTTACATACGGATATGACAGACCTGAGGCCGACTTCTGGGCAAAGCCTACTGAGAACGGGCATTTCGACCTGCACTACCCGGGAGGAGTGATAGAGGACTGCGTTGTCGGCATACCTGGATGGATAAATATCGAGAATGGAGTTGCAGCAGCAGCGATGGCCTTGACATATGGCATAGAGCCTGAAAAGATACGCGCAGCACTTGCATCGTTCAAGGGCGTGAAGAGAAGATTCGACACTCAGCTGGAGGAGGACGGACTCGTATATATCGACGACTATGCACACCATCCGACTGAAATCCAGGCATCCCTCAGTTCTATCAAGGGCAAGTATCCCGGATATAAGTACACAGCTATTTTCCAGCCTCACCTCTTCACAAGGACAAGGGATTTCGCTGATGATTTTGCATGGCACCTGAGTGCAGCAGACAGAGTGATTCTTCTGGACATCTATCCTGCAAGAGAGGAGCCTATCCCAGGCGTGACTTCCGAGATCATATTCAAGGATATCGAGGCTCCGGAAAAGGTGATGCTCAAGAAAGAGGAACTTCTGGACTATCTGAAAGGTCTTGAACTGGAAGAAAAGGAGGTTTTCATAACCTTGGGAGCAGGAGACATTGACAGACTTGTCACTCCGATTGCAGAACTGCTTAAAGAGAAACATAATAATGTCTGATATCTGGAAACATATCATTAATGCAATTTTCGGTGCACTGCTGGTCTGTGTGCTTACTGCGGCGTACCTGATGGGAGCGTCAGACAGGAAACCTATGCACTGCAACGGTCTGAAAATAACAGTTACAGACAGCATGACCAACCAGTTCATAACACCGAAGGAAATCCGTGCATACCTTGACAAAGAGTACAAAGGATATGTCGGAGAGCAACTGGACCGCATAGACCTTTCAAAGGTCGAGAAGATTCTTGAAAGCAAAAGTGCGATTCTCAAGAGCCAGGCATATACGACCAAGGACAGCATGCTGAACGTGATTGTAACGCAGAGAAAGCCGATAGCACGATTCCAGAAGGGCAGCAAAGGATTCTACGCCGATGAAGAAGGCATACTTTTCCCGCTTCAGAGCACATATGCCTCGCATGTCCATATCATCGACGGAGCGATTCCTCTGGATATGGAAGCCGGAAAGGTCGGAAAGCCGGAAAAGGCTAATGAGCAGCAATGGCTGAAAGAAATGATGGATCTCATCAGATACATCGACGGCAGCAGGACATGGAGAAACAAGATTGTACAGATAACTGTTGAAAATGACGGAAATATTCTGCTGACTCCAAGAGAAGGAGACGAGAGATTCATGTTCGGCAGACCTGCAGACATTGAAAAGAAGTTCAGGAAGATGGAACTCTACTATAAAGGTATATGCCGCGACAAAGGTGAGAATTATTATGAATATATAGACCTGAGGTATGACGGTCAGATAGTATGCAGACAGAACAGGAAGTAAGGATTATGAATACAGAGAAACATATAGTTGCAATTGACCTGGGAACATCCAAGATGGCGATCATCGTCGCAAAGGTATGCGGCAGCAACGTACAGGTCGTATATTATAAGGAGACCCCGTCATATGGAATCAAATACAGCGGTGTCAATAACATACTTCAGGCAAGCGGTCCTCTGAGCAATCTCATTCATGAAGCTGAGGCAGCGCTGGACATCAAGATAACTCAGGCTGTGATAGGCATGCCGAAATATCCTGTACGTCTTGAATCCAACAGCGGAAAAGTCATGGACAGAGGTGAGGACACTGAAATTACGGCGGAGGATATCGCAAACCTGAAGCGTTTCGCACAGGAGACTTATCCACTGGACGACCCGGCGAAAGAGGCCATCTACGGAGCTGTGGCTCAGTCCTTCTCTGACGGAGAATACTTCCAGATCATCGAAAATGACATCATCGGCATGACCAGTGATGTTCTCGAAGGACATTTCAAGATATTCATCGGAAAGAAGAAGGACCTTAAGAATGCCGATTCTCTGCTCTCCAGAGCTGAAATAGTTGCGAGAAAGAAATATTTCACCGCAGAGACAACTGCCAAGGCTGTACTGACAGAGATTGAAATGGAAAACGGAGTCGCTCTTATAGACTTCGGAGGAGGAAGCACCTCGTTGACCATCTACCATGGCAATATCATGAGGCATTATGCCTCCATTCCGTTCGGTGGCAGAAACATCACCAACGATATCAAGAGCGAACTGCAGATTACGGAGCGCCTTGCGGAAAACATCAAGCTTGCATTCGGAGCGTGCCTTCCTGACAAGCTTCAGAGCATGAGCGAAAAGGTACTCCATATCAGCGGTGACAATGCCGTGCAGCCAAAGGAAGTGACTGTGAAATATCTCTCCGAGGTGATCACGGCGCGAGTGGAGGAAATCATTCAGGCAATACTCTATGAAATCAGTGAAAGCGGACTTGCAGAGCACTTGAGAAGCGGCATTGTGATTACAGGAGGTTGTGCTCAGATGGCCAACCTTGGTCTGATGATCAGCCAGATGTCCGGTTATAGAGTAAGGACAGGTTATCCTCTGAATACATTCTCTTGCCAGGGCATCGATGGTCTGATGGATACGTCCGCTACTACAGCTCTTGGATTGCTTCAGGCTGCTTTGGAAGAGGTTGCGATGAGTTGCGCGGCACCGGCTGTACAAAAGACCGAGATTGAGGTTCGGCTTGACACGGCTGCTTCAGTTGACGCGGTTGAAGAAAAGGAGGAAAAGCACTATGACGAAGAAGATGAGGAGGACGATGACGATACTCCCGCCAAGGAGAGTGCTATCATGAAGAAAATCAGAGTGTGGTGGGGAAAGGCACAGGAGAAGATCGAGAAGGTTGCAGACAAGACTGACGAGATGATAGGCGGCATTGCAGAATAAAGAGTAAAAGAAATGACTATGACAGATATGAATCTTAACGAACTCGAGGTAACCTTCAGTGACTGGATACCGGAGAACTCGATAATAAAGGTTATAGGTGTAGGCGGTGGCGGATGCAACGCTGTCAACTACATGTATGAGAAGAGGATACAGGGATGTACATTTATCGTGTGCAATACCGACTCTCAGTCTCTCAAGAAGAGCCGTGTGCCGGTGAAGATCCAGCTTGGTTCAGGATTGGGAGCCGGATGTAACCCGACCGAGGGACGTAACGCTGCTCTGAACGCCCAGCAGGAGATCGAGGACAAGGTGCTCAATACCAAGACCGACATGCTGTTCATCACGGCAGGAATGGGTGGAGGTACCGGTACCGGTGCAGCTCCAGTTATAGCGGCAATGGCGAAGAACAAGGGAATCCTCACAGTGGGCGTAGTGACTCTCCCATTCAAGAATGAGGGCAACGAATCGATGTCCAAGGCTATTGACGGCATATATGAACTCCAGAAGAATGTCGACAGTCTGCTGATCATCAACAACGAGAAGATCTACAAGCACTATGGCGGTCTGCTGATTCAGGAGGCATTCCCAAAGACTGACGAGGTGCTGGCGACCGCTGTGCAGGGTATCACTGAAATCATAAACAAACCGGGTTATGTCAATGTGGACTTCAAGGACGTGAAGGCAATGATGACAGGCAGTGGAATGGCACTTATGGGCTGTGGCAGCGGTCAGGGAGAAAACCGTATCGCTGACGCAGTGAACGGAGCTTTGGCTTCACCTCTGCTCAACGATTTCGACATCAAGACTGCCAAGAATGTCCTCATCAACATCACATGCGGATACAACGAAAATGGTCTGCTGATGGATGATCTTGCCGAGATTGACAGACTCATGTCAGAGCAGATGGGAGAAAACACCAACAGATTCAAGCGAGGTATCGTTTATGAAATGGACAAGTCGTTCGAAGACAAGGTAAACATAACAGTGATCGCAACCGGGTTCGAGATGAAGCGTCTCAACGAGATCACAGATGTGAAGCTTGGCAATATCATAATGATTGACAGTAATTTCACATATAAGAAAGGTACCTGCATGTCTGAGGATGGGTTCGAACTCCCTGAGGTCACCAGTCACAAGATAGGCTTCAACAGTTCGAGCATAAAGACAGAGTTTGATTTCGGCTGCGAAGGTAAGCCGCTTCTGCTGGTCGGAGAATCTGACGACAAGAGCGAACTTGAAAACACAGCTGCTATCAGAAGAAAAGTAAAGAAAAACAAATAATATATCATGGAAAGAAAGACAAGAGTAAGGTTTGCACCGTCACCGACAGGTCCACTCCACATGGGAGGCGTCAGAACGGCTCTCTACAACTATCTCTTCGCAAAACAGCGTGGAGGTGACTTCATCATCCGTATTGAAGACACTGACTCTCAGAGATTTGTGCCAGGTGCAGAAAAATATATCATCGAGGCGCTGAACTGGTGCGGCATCGTGCCTGACGAAGGTGTTGACGCTGCTGGTAACGTTGTTGAGACTGCTTCTGAGCGTCATCCTCACGCTCCGTACAGACAGAGCCAGAGAAAGCCTATCTACCGTCAGTATGCAGAGCAGCTTGTCGAGAACGGCTTCGCTTATTACGCATTCGACACAGCTGAGGAACTTGGTGCAAAGCGTGCCGAGATGGAAGCTGCAGGACAGACCTTCATCTATGGTCAGACTACACGAATGGGACTGCGCAACTCGCTTTCAATGCCGGAAGCTGAATGGAAGGCACTTCTGGATGAGCGCACAGACTGGACCATCCGTTTCAAGATGCCTGAGAACAGGGTTGTCGCTATGGATGACCTTATCCGCGGACACGTTGA
>JAZLDR010000002.1:0-14985 GCA_045614805.1 Candidatus Cryptobacteroides sp.
TGAAGACTCAAGACAGGTTGCCGACAAAGTTCGTCAAACATATCAGGGACGGACTATATGAATTGAGGACAGAGTATAATGGCAATATATATAGAGTGTTTTTCATTTTTGACGAAGGAAATATTGTAGTTCTGTTCAATGGATTTCAGAAAAAGACACAGAAGACTCCGTCAAGTGAGATTACAAAAGCATTAATGATTAAAGGGAGATATTATGAATACAAGCGAGCCAATGATTCAGGACTATGATGCAGTTCTTGATGCACGATATGGGAAGGAAGGTACTCCAGAACGCATTAAGTTCGAAGAAGATGCTTATGCGTACTATACCGGATTGATCCTCCGCGACGCAAGAAAAGATGCGAAAGTTTCGCAGGCAGAATTGGCAAGACGCACCCAAACGACAAAGTCATATATTTCCCGAATAGAGAATGGGGTTATTATACCGAGTGTTGCCGTGTTCTACAGAATGATCGCCGCTTTAGGGATGACAGTTGAAATCGTCAGACCTACAGTAATCTGCGGATATGGATCCACACCGCAGAGCAGGTACCTTAGCGAGTCCGAGCAAGCCTCATATGGTGACAAGATGTAACTTTAAGTCAACAGAAATGACTATTCTGGAGTGGTAATTTTAAATTGATAACTTTGTCACCATATGACTATATTCAGGAAAATAGTACTGTCGAAGCGGTATGGCAAAGCGATATATGCCATATCTGCTGTATTGACTTTGGCGATATCATCGCTTGTCTTCTTCAATCCCTATGCTATTCCGATGGCTATACTACTGAAACTGGTCAGTATTCCGATAATCCTCTATCTGTATACGACCTTCACCAAGAAGACGGAAATATACTTTTACCTCAATCTTGGTATCAGCAGGAAAGAATACTATCTCATTCCATTCGTGGTTGAGTTCGTCGGCTTCTTGATATTTATAACCCTCATAGCATATTTAGGCAATGCAATCCGTTAACAGACTGCTGGTAGACAGCGTGCATCTTGAATTTGATAAACTGCAGGTTCTTCTGAGCGCCTTCATCACCGCTCAGACCGGCAGGGTGACGGGTGTGCTCGGCAGGAACGGATGCGGAAAGTCGTGCCTGTTCAAGTGCATCATGGGTGGTATAAAGCCACAGAATATCTTCGTTCGTTTCAATGATGAGCCGGAAACCGATTACGGACATATCGGCAAAAGGATCAAATACCTTACTCAGAATGTTTTCATACCGGCAAATATGACACTCGGGGAGGCCTATGAACTGTACGGAGTGGATTATGACGGACTTGTTGCATTCGACAATAAGTTTCATACATATCAGAGAATGACAGCCGGCCAGCTGTCCGGGGGAGAAGTGAGGATAGCAGAAATGTATATGGTACTGAACTCCGAAGCTGAATTCTGCATACTTGACGAACCGTTCTCCAACGTTGCACCGAAACATGTCGAGATGATGCAGCAGCTCATCCAGACCCATAAATCCACCAAAGGAATCATCATCTCAGACCACATGTACGAACAGGTCATGGATATAACCGATGACCTGTTTCTCCTGCGTGACGGCTACACCTTCCCGATAAAGAGTAGGGAAGACCTGATACATCACGGGTATATTCTTCGATAGGTGGCGCTTATGCGCTTGATTTATAGCGAGTTATGATTTATGCCTGCTGCGCGCATGCGGCAGGCATAATACGTAAGTGATTGGCTTGTAGTGGTTTATGTGCCACGGTCCGGGGTGTACATGAAAATGCCTTAAATGGATAAAAACAGCAACACCTTGGACGTTTCAAGAGCAAATAACGTCCAAGGTGTTAAATCTTACCTGAAATGGAGTTGCTATCTGGCAGGAGCATCTCTAGGTTCCGCTTCGCTTACATTCATCGGAACAGCCTGATATACTACCTGCATTTCTGCATCTGAAAGTTCTGCAAGTGGTTTTCCGAAGACTTCTGACGAGAGTTCCTCACGAAGCTCATTGTATGCTGTTGTGATGAGCTTCATTGCCTTGGTATAGTCCTCGTATGAAGTGGCTCTGTCATTCTGGAATGTTATCATACCTTTGCTGACTCTGAACTGTCTGGTTGAACCATCTGGCATCTGGATATCCCTCATTTCCATTTCCGGACATTCCGCCTTGTCCTCAGGGTTTGAGATCAGTTCCTTCAGCCTGGCAAGTTCCTGACGGTACAGTTCTTCATTGTGCAGACTTCCTTTCACGTAAGTGCTTCCGAGAAACATTTCACCGTTAGGGTTTACCCTCATGACGATGATGTTTCTGCGATTGGTGCCAGCGAGTTCATCTACTGTAGCTGGGTACAATTCGGTTTTTGGTGCTGGCGGCAGACGCTTTTCAATCGTGCTTTCATTGGTTTCATATCTGACCCTCAGCGCCTGTGCATTGCGGAGTTGCTCCTTGATGTCGGTAATTACACCCATAGGTATATTTCCCTCTGCTTCAATGTGAACGGTCGAATACATGTTTCCTTCGTCTTCGAAGAACTCTGCAACAGCATTGCCGATCTGTTCTTTTGGAGTCTGTTTTCCATTACAGAATATCGCGTACTCTATTCCGGAAGCACCGGACATCTCTCTGACACTTATCATGAAAGGTCCCTTGACAGGCTTGTCTGATGTGAAGAAAGGTGACGGATCAACAGGAATGTCGTGCTGACGAAGCTCAAAATGCAGATGTGCTCCAGTAGCTCTGCCGGTCGAACCGGCATATCCTATCAGCTGACCTTTGAATACTTTTCCGTTATAAGTCCATCCGGTGTGGTCTGCAGTTGTCGAGATATGATAGCTGTCTCCTGAAATATCATGTCCCGAGTTCTTACCTTTGAAACTTATTTTTGAAGCGATATCCACCTTTGAGAGGTGTGCATACCTGGTCTCAAATCCATCAGAATGCCTCAGCACCAACATAAGCCCGTTACTGTCATCTCGTGTGATGCTTGAAATTTCACCATCAGCCGAGGCGTAGACAGGGTCGCCTTCGTCAAGTACATAGTCTATTCCAGTGTGAGAGCGTCCCGCGCTGCCGGCATTGAATGAATTGCTGACTGTCGCGTCGCATGGAGGACACATATTTATATATGTAGCTTCCGTGCCATTTGTAGAGTTCGTTGAAACTTCCGTCATCTCTGCCTGTTTTGTTCCGCAGCCGAAGGCAAAGAAAGTTGCTGCAATTGCGGGGAGTGTGGCAGCCAGCCTTATACAGGCCCCTTTGCCACGATGAGATTGAGTCATCATAATGAATCTTTGTTTTGTCAATGAATGATTCAACCCACAGGATATATCCGGATTATAACCAAAGAGTTGTTTGAATATGGTTGTTCTGTATTTGTCAAGGTCGTATCCTTCGCTAAGAACATCCTTGTCCGCTTCCCATTCCTGGACCTCTTCAAGATCTTTTTCTGCCATCCAGAAGAATGGATTGAACCAGAAAACAGAGCGAAGAACTGAGAGAGATATGCGTTCAAAAGAGTGTCTGTGGCGCACATGGCTTGCTTCATGAGTCAGAATCTGAAGTCGTTCCAGAGGCTCGTAATTGGATCCCATGAATATAGTCAGAAGGAACGAGAACGGTGTCTTTATACCTTCATGTTCTGCAAGTGTATATTCTTCTGTATGAGTCAGTTTTGAACGTCTGCGCAGGTTCTGGATCTTTATGATGTTATATACGGTCAGGCCAAGAGATGCGAGAGCGACAAGGAAGTATATTACTTTTAGAGCAATGCCTGCCGCAGCCTTGATATCGAATGTTTGTAACGCCACATTTTCTGATTCCTGCATCTCTACAGCCGCCTCCATTGCCGCACCACCTTCAAGTTCCATTTCAAGGAAATCGATCTCTGTCATATCCGTCTGCCGGGTCGATGTCTTCTCGGGATAGAGAGGGACATTCATTGCTGGTATGGCAACAGCCAGAAGCATGGACAGAATTATGAATGACCTGCAAAGACTGAAACTGACCTTCTTCGCGAGAAGCCAGCGGTAGGCTACTAGAAACAGGCCGCTGCAGATGATCATTTCAATTATGTATCTGATAGCTGTCATTCTATATCTTGTCGATTATCATGTTTTTGTCTTGAATCTCCTGTGTCAGATGGAGCAGGTGGTTTGGTGTAAGTCCTTTATTGACAATGCTTTATTTCTCACCGCCTCCCAGTATCTTCATAATCTCGTCGGTCTCTTCAAGTGAAATCGACTTCTGTGACGAGAAGAAGTTCACCATACGGCTGATTGAGCCTTCGAAGAAATTATCAAGGACAGTGCGCATGTATGTATTGGTGTAGTCCTCCTTTGCCACGATAGGGAAGTACTCGTATGTCCTGCCGTATGCCTTGTGCGACACAAATCCCTTGTTTTCCAGAATACGTACTATAGTCGACACCGTATTATATGCAGGTTTCGGTTCAGGAAGTTCAGCAAGGATATCATGCACCAACACTTTCTCTTTCTGCCATATAACCTGCATTATCTCAAGTTCCGCCTTAGTAAGTTCCTGAGGCCTGTTTCTCATATTGTCTCCCATAATTCTTATTTAAAGATCCTTCGCTGTCGCTCAGGATGACATTATAAATCTGCATCGGAAAGTACGGTCTTCCGAACTTCCCGATGCAAACATAAAACTAATTTTCTAATTATCAAACTAAAATCTTAGTTTAATAACGAAATTTTTCATTCATGCATGAAGATGTCAGATTCTTGGTTTCTGAACAATCCTGATAATTAAAGAAATAAGATAAATGACAATTCCGTAGATAGTAGAGATCAATGCGACCCTAAGGCCTCCGAAAATAACAATCGGTGAAATGTCCGGTGCTCTTAAAATAGCACCGAATGCCTGATAAAGTCCCAAGAGAGTCCAAAGGATGCTTGCAACGAGGGTGGCGATTCCTATCTCCTTTACCCAAGCCGGGAATTTCCACGCGGCGAATAACATGAATGCAAAAAGGAGTGTGATGATACTCATACCTCCGAGCCCACCCTCTACGAAGAACTGCACAAATGCGGCGTTTGGAAGAATTGTTGACATAGTGATAAAATTTAAGTGGTTGATGAATGTTTCTGCAAAGGTATTCCTAATCAATGAATTAACGAAAGTCAAAACCCCTTCTTAATCCGTCAAATCCTATTGTTGGACCTTATGAACTTGTTACAGACCGAAAATTCAAAGTTTTATTGATAATTTTGTGTCATGAAGATCAGTAGAACAGCAGCATTGATTGCATATTGGACAGCTGCCCTCATTATAGTGGCGATGATATTGCTTAGCTTGGATTACAGCTTTGCAGAGGCATTGTTCATGTCATCTCTTTTCTTGCCGGGGGCGGTAGCCGCTAAATTTTTTATCTCACAAGCGGAGATGGGCGGCTCATGCAAGTCTGTCATGAACGCTGTATATATTTTCGGTGCTATCGCCGTGCTGGAGTTTCTGCTTATTGTCATCGGACACAGACTATTGGAATATATCGAAGAACAGAGTCCATTGTATTTGGGTATAGGGGTCGCAGACATCCTGGTAAACCCTATCTTCGTGGCGGTGATAATCTTATTGATTCTGGCAGGGGAGCATCTGGTCTGTCAAAAATTCAAGGAGACTACTGAGGTCCGCACTATTTCCTTTACTTCTGACCGTCGTAAAATCATTATGAACTGCAACGAGATTTCCTACATAGAGTCCAATGACTCGGAAGTCTGGGTCGTAGCAGATGACGGAAGACGCTTCCGCAACAAGACTGGCATAAGTCAATGGGAGAATCTTCTTGGAAAAGACTTCATCAGAGTTCACAGATCATATGTAGTCAGGAAAGAATTGATTCAAGAGACCTTTTATGATTCTTTGACACTGGTGGATGGTACGACTATTCCTGTTTCAAGGAAATACAGAGATATAGTTGCCTCTTTAGGTGCAAATTAAACAGAGATGTCCTGCAATTCTCACCGCAGGACACTCTCTTATTAGAATTGGATTATCTCTCATCCCATTCCGGATGTGCCGGATCTTCGGCAATGAGGGCTTCATCCAATGAAAGTCCCAGTGCCACTGCGACTCCTTTACCATATGCCGGATCGGCTCTGAAGCAGTTGCGGATATGCCTCTGCTTGATGAATATTTCTGAATCTGCCATCGCTCGGGCGGTGTTCTCGCAGGTGGCCTTCTGGTCTTCCGGCGACATCAGGCGCCAAAGCTTTCCCGGCTGGGTGTAATAGTCGCTGTCGTATTCCCGCTCATCGTAGCTGAATACATCTCCCATGGCAGCCAAAGGAGGTTCCTTGGCAGAAGGTTTTTCCTTCCATTCACCGTAACTGTTAGGTTCATATGATACAGCCACTCCCATATTGCCGTCGGTGCGCATCTGACCGTCCCGGTGGAACGAATGGAACGGGCATCGCGGGCGGTTCACAGGGATATCATTGTAATTCACACCGAGACGATAGCGCTGCGCGTCGCCATATGAGAAGAGACGGCCCTGAAGCATCTTGTCAGGGGAAAAGCCGATACCCTCAATGATGTTTGCCGGATTGAATGCCGCCTGTTCCACTTCCGCGAAGAAGTTCTCCGGATTGCGGTTCAGCTCCAGTATGCCCACATCGTGAAGAGGGAAGTCGCCGTGATACCATACCTTCGTCAGGTCGAACGGATTGATTTCGTAGTTCCTTGCCTGCTCCTCTGTCATGAGCTGCACCTGCATCAGCCAGCGAGGATAATCTCCTCTTTCGATGGCATTGAACAGGTCGCGCTGATGCGACTCCCTGTCTTTTGCGATGACTGCTTCTGCCTCGGCATCCGTCATGTTCTTTATGCCCTGGAGTGTCCTCAGATGGAACTTGACCCATGTTCGACGGTTCTCTGAGTCATAGAAACTGTATGTGTGGCTTCCGAATCCGTGCATATGGCGGAAGGATGCAGGGATACCGCGTGGCGACATGGTGATCGTCACCTGATGCAGCGCTTCGGGGAGGAGAGTCCAGAAGTCCCAGTTGGAGTTTGCCGATCGCATGCCGGAACGTGGGTCGCGCTTGATGGCATGGTTCAGGTCGGGGAACTTCAGCGGGTCACGAAGGAAAAAGACCGGCGTATTGTTGCCCACAAGGTCCCAATTGCCCGAGTCAGTGTAGAACTTCATTGCGAATCCTCTGATGTCACGCTCTGCATCTGCCGCTCCTCGTTCTCCTGCAACAGTGGAGAAACGCACAAAGCACGGTGTCTGCTTTCCCACTTCGGCAAATATAGAGGCACGGGTGTACTTCGTGATGTCATTAGTCACTGTGAATGTGCCGTATGCTCCTGCACCCTTGGCATGCATTCTTCTTTCGGGGATGACCTCCCTGTCGAAGTGGGCCATCTTCTCAAGAAGCCAGGTGTCTTGCAATGTGACAGGTCCGCGATGTCCTGCAGTCTGAGTGTTCTGATTGTCCGCAATCGGGCGTCCGTTCTCCGAAGTAAGCTCTTTCTTGTCGTTCGTTTTCATATCGTGAAAAAAATTAGATGAAAACGCCGATACCTAAAAGTGTGCCATGCTGACTTGACTGATGATGAGATGTTTTTACATGATTTCTTTCTTAGGTTCTATTCTTTCTTCAAAGCCTCTGCCGGGTTCGTCTGCATAAGATGCAGAGCCTGAAGAGCCACGGATGCGATTGTCACCATCAGTACGACTGCCAGAGCGGAAGCATAGATGAGAGGGGAGTTCTCGATCCTGACGGGATAGGCCTGTAGCCAGCGTTCAATATAAATGCAGGCCAATGGGATGGCCACTGCCGCTCCTGCCACGACCGGTGCCGCGAATCCCAGGACTGTACGCCAGAAGACTTCCTTGCGGGAAATGCCGAAGACCTTTCTTACGGCTGTGTCGTGCCTGTTCAATCGGGCATAATGGCTGCTGAGGGCGATGATTGCCATTGCCGTGAGCATCATACAGAGCAGGGCAAATATGCCGATCAGTGTGATGCTGTTCTTTTCCTTATGATAACTCTCTTCGACAAGTTCGCCCATTGTCTTGATTTCTGGTGCGAAATGGATATTGTAACCGTGGAAATATTCCCTGAAATCCAGACTGTACAGATAGTCCTTGATCATGCTTTTCGCCTTTAGGGGATCGCCTTCCACTTCGACAATATAATGGGGCAGTCTGTCGTTTTCCTGAACCATCACTCCCGTAATTCCTTCACTTTCAGTGGTGTGGTTGCCAAAACGCATTTCACTTATGACACCCTGACATATATCCTTGATCCGATCTTCTGATATTCCTTTCTCAGAGCAGATATTCCTTATCCATTGAGCGCTGCTTTCAGTCACAAATATATCCCATCCATCTCTTTCGCTCTTGAAGATTTCTGTCATCCCGATTCCGAGAACCGACAGGGCTGTGCTGTCGCAGATTGTGATATGGAATGTCAATGTCTCGTCAGCGAGATTACGTCCTGTTTTCATTGTGGCGCCGTCAATAGGGATGCCAAGTGTTCTGCCCACCTTTCTGATGCAAGGGACAGATTCGAGATTTACAGGCACCCCAACCGGTATCCCCTTGATGCTGATGACATTCTCCGTGCGGTATCCGAGAGGGGAGCCGAGCATCTTCCGGGTCTGGAGCCAATATGCCGATGCGATGGAAATGCATACGATGCTGACTGCCGCCTGGATGAAGATGAACATCTTGCCCAATATCATCTTGTCTCTGAACCTTTCTTCACCCTTTATGATGCTGACAGGCTTTCCTTTCGATGATATGAATGCAGGGGCCAATGCCGTAACTGTCGATAACAGGACAATAAGGATTATGCTCCAGATCATTTCTGCAGGATTCGAGAATATGCCGATTTCTTTACCCAATATCGCTGAGGCCTTGTCCTGTACAATCAATGCCGCCACTATACCGAGGGCGAATGCAATGATTGTAAGACCTGATGATTCAAGGAAACTGCGGAAGGTCAATGCCGCTTTCGTGCTTCCCAATATCCTTCTTGTGGCCATTTCTTTATTCCTGAACCGTGAGAAGGCGATCGTTAGGGATATATAATTCAGGATAGCGAATCCCAGAAGTATCAGACAGACGATGAAGAATCTTTTCATCATCGTCTTGTCTGTCAGATTGATGAAAGGGTTCGGATCCGTCTTGGCCGCATTGATGTCCATATCGCAGAAAGCGGTCAGCATCAATGGCTCGATAAGGCCTGTCTCATATAATAACAATCCGTTTTCACCAGCTGCCTTATACATCCTTTCACAGAGTGCTTGCCGATCGGTGCCGCGTGCGAGTCTCAGAAGATTGGCGCTTCCGACCTCATAGCCCGGAGTATCAATATACGGCCAGGTACTCATATGTCTGATTATGTCTGCCCCTATCACCACACTCTTTCCCGGATTCCTGTATACGCCGGTTATTGTGAAAGTATTCCAAAAAGGATCTTCGCTTTCATCATTCTCTGCAAAGGTCAATGGTAGCCCGACGGCGTTCTGTCCCGGGTATATGTTCTGTGCGAATCTTTCTGATATTACCACAGATTTCTCATCCTCCCACAGTCTGGAAGCATCTCCTGCCACCAGTTCGTACCCCATGAATTCAAAGAAATTGTCACTTACATACATCGCCTTCTCCGAATAACTGAGGTCATTCGCCTTTATGTTAAGCGGCACTTCATAATTTGCGAACTGGCAATAGTCCGTGATTTCAGGGGTCGCCTCGAAAATCTTGTCTAATCTTTGTGATGACGAAGCTAACCCTCTGTTATGGCATACCCACAACTTGCTTTTGTTCTTCACTTGAAGATCTGTGCTGATCTCATCGATGATATATGAGCTCAGGATTATGATGAATCCAAGAGCTATACTCAGACCGATGACCTCAATCACAGTGTATAGTTTGTTTCTGGACAGGAATCTCAGGTAGCTTTTCATTACTCTTGTTTTATAGAGGCACATAAACGCCTGTGTTTCAGTGCTTTCCATATTATGCCTGCTGCTATGTGACAGCAGGCAATTCGCGTAAGTGTTTGAATGTCAATATGATGCCGTCCACTTTTTTCCTCTCGAAATGACAATGGAATTACTCCTTTTTCAGCACTTCAGCCGGGTTGGTATGCATCAGTCTCGCGGCCTGAACAGCCATTGAGGCTGTGACGACCAGCAGGACGATGACAAGGGCGGATACATATATCCAGACGGAGTTCTCGATCTGGACGGGATATTTGCTTAGCCAATTTCTGATGAAATACCAGGCGGCAGGAATCGCCGGAAGGGCCGCCACGGCTACCGGCCATATGAAGCCAAGGACTGTGTCGCAGAACACCTTTCTGCGTGAGCATCCGAAACTCTTCCTGATGGCAACGTCCTTAGTCTGCATCTGTGCATAGTAGCCGCTGAGGGCGACGATTGCCATAATTGTCATCAGGATGTTCAGAAGCGAGAACACCGCTGTCATCGTCAGAATCCTCCTTTCTTCTTTGTAATTATTCTCAACCATAGTCTCAAGGCTGTCTATTGAAGGCTGCTTGTCGGCATCTTTAAGTCCGGCGTATAACTCCTTGATTCCATTAATGGCTTCGTCAATCTCACTATTGACCTTGACAAGAAAACCGTCGTATTTTCCCGGTTCGCTTAAGGTGAATGAATAACCTGTCGCAGTTTCTGCCTTCTTCACAGTTCCCATCCTGAAATCCTCGATTATTCCGTCGATCTGCTGAGTCCGCCCGAGAGTGATGATATTGCCTTCAATATGCTCCTTGAGTTTTTCTATACAGCTCCTGCAGTAGAATTCTTTCATCGCCTGGCCTGCATAGTTTATACGGACAGTGCCGTAATCTTCTATAATCTTCAGTCCAAGAAGGTCGAATGCGGTCTGGTCACCTGACATGCTCTTCACGGTTATCGGGTTTTCATCACTGGTAAGATATGCCATCATTCCGTATTCTCTTGTCGGTGGAGTACGCAAGCTTCCTACTGCTTCCACAAAACTGAGCGCCTTCAGTTCGTCTTCAAATTTCTGATCATAGTGGCTTCCGAAATTGATATACACAAGTCCTTCGGTCTCGTATCCCATCGGAGTATTGACCATTTGCGATGTCTGTGAATATATTGCTATTGTGCTGGCAATTGCAGCGATGCTGAGTGCCCCTTCTATGGCAATGAATATCCTTCCGAGCACGACCTTGTCATTACGGCGCGCTTCTCCCTTTACCACCTCGACGGGACTGTAGCTTGCAATGACAAGAGCTGGAACGATTCCGGCGATAACGGATATGAATCCTATCAATATTGCCGTTGCTATCCATTCCAGTGCTGTGGAGTAGAGGTGTATCTGAATTCCAGTGAGACTTTCGACATTATGTTCGAGTGCGAATGCTGTTCCCAGTGCCAGGAACCATGATATGATTACCAGCAGAGCGGCTTCTGTAATGCATCTTCCGAATATTCCCGTACGTGTCGTGCCGAGAAGCCGGCGTGTCGCCATTTCCTTCACTCTGAAGCGTGAGAATGCCATTGTCAATGATATATAGTTCAATCCGGCGAACGCCAGCAGCACGAAGCAGGCGAATATGAATGTACCGAACAGATCCTTGTCAGCAACATAACGTACATAATCGCTTCCGAACAGCCTCTTGTCATAATGTATCTTCTTGAAAGGAAGGAGTTCCATACTCTTATACCTGAAGCCTTCGATCTGCTGCATAGGATCGGTGTCCGTATTTTCGATGAGGAATTTTTCAATAGCAGGAATATCTGCATCAGGACGCAGCCTTATGAAATGCAGTGAAGAGGGTTTTCTCCAGCCCAGCTCAGCCAGAGTCACCACTTCCGGGTTTTCCGTCATTGTTACAAAGTCGTATCCGAGAACTATTCCTGTGTCGGGTATGGTGGACTTGTCGTAGTTCTTATAGACTCCGGTTACAATGAGGTTCACATCTCCCATCCTGGCCTCAGTGAGTATAAGTGTCTGTCCTACCGGATTCTGTCCCGGGAATATTGCGTTCGCCATACTCTCGGACAATACTGCCGCATTACGGGTCTTGAGCACTTCTGCCGCGTCTCCATATATCATCTCGAAGCCGAAGAATTCGAAGAAATTCTCTCTTGCAGTAATCGGGTCGACATTCTCTTTAAAACCACCGTCAGCAGTATGGATATATTGTGTCTTACCGTCATAAGCATCGTGGATTATATAGTTGCACCAGTCGGTAGCTTCTGCAATCTGAGGGAATACTACGTTCGCATCCGGCTTGTAGAAACTGCTTAGTTCGGTTCTGACAAGGAATAGATTATCCTTGTCCTTTATCATCCTGTCGTAACTTTGGTTTTCCAGCACCATACTGCCCAAAAGGAGGACGAAAGCCATGGATATACTTAGTCCGAAGAGTTCGATCACTGTGTAAAGCTTATTCCTTGAAAGGAATCTTAGGTAACTTTTCATATTCTTGTTGCTGGCGAGCGCCTAAGCGCTTGTGTTTCAGTGTTTTGCTAAAACTCCGTGCTCCCTTTTGCCGGCACGAGGTTCGCGTAAGTGTTTGTGGAGTAGAGGGTTGGTATAGGCGGCGCGGAGGCTTGTGAGTTTGACAACTCTAAAGTTCGTTCTTCACATCGCTGACGATCTGACCGTCGAAGAGGTTGACGATGCGCTGTGCGCATGCCGCATCCTTCTGCGAGTGGGTCACCATCACGATTGTAGTGCCTTCTTTGTTAAGTTCTGTAAGAAGATCCATGACTTCCTTGCCGTTCTTTGAGTCGAGGTTACCTGTAGGCTCATCGGCGAGAATCAGTTTAGGGTTCGATACTACCGCGCGGGCGATGGCAACGCGCTGCTGCTGACCACCTGAGAGCTGCTGTGGGAAGTGCTGGGCTCTGTGGCTGATATTCATTCTCTTAAGCATCTCTGTCACGCGGGCCTTACGCTCTGATGAGCTGATATTGAGATACTTCAGGGGGAGCTCCACGTTCTCGTAGACATTGAGCTCGTCGATGAGGTTGAAGCTCTGGAACACGAAGCCGATATTGCCTTTGCGGAACTTGGTGCGGTCCTTTTCCTTGAGCTTCGCCACCTCCTGACCGAGGAGCTTGTAGCTGCCGTCTGTAGGATTGTCAAGTAGGCCGAGGATGTTCAGGAGGGTAGACTTGCCGCATCCTGACGGGCCCATGATGGCCACGAATTCGCCGTCGTTGATTTCGAATGAAACCTTGTTGAGTGCTGTTGTCTCGATTTCCTCTGTGCGGAAAACCTTGCTGAGGTCTGTTACTGTGATCATAATGTTTTTGTGTTAATTATTTAGCCATTGATTTTTTACTTTTATTCTGACTGAGTGTCTCTTCTGTCATTCCGAGCGTCAGCGTTTAAAGATCCTTCACTTCGTTCTGGATGACAATAATAATAAGTTCTATTCATTCTTTAACGAATCCACAGGATTACTTCTCGATATGTGGAGACTGTTCATGACAACGCAGAATGAAACCAGTGCTATTATGACGATATCTGCAAGGATAAAGTACCATGGAGATAAGGCTATCTTTTCCGAGAAGTTCTTCAGCCATGCTGATGCCGCGAAGTAAGCACCCACGTTGCCGAGTATGATTGCCGGGATGCTGAGCTTCATGATTTCTGCAACATAAATACCTACAAGCTCCTTGACAGTAGCACCGTTGATCTTGCGTACGGCCATCTCCTTGCTCCTGCGCTGCGACTCGTCGCGGATATATCCTATCAGTCCGAAGAGGGCTATGAGTATGGATACGACACATCCGATTATGACAGTGTTTCTCATTCTTCTTTCACTTGAGTAAGCCTCTCGCATGGAGTCCGTGTATGACTTCACGACCACATCCTTGTTCTCAATCCTGGATTGTATCACTTCATCGACCTTTGTCATCATCTCGTTTGTCACTTCCGATACCTTGATGACCATAAAAGGCATGTAATCCTTGCCGACTTCTCCGAAGAATTTGATGCTTGCGCGCATGTCCTGATTTGTCAGGGTGTTGATCCTGTAGTCCTTGTAGACTCCGCTGATTGTGAAGGCCCCATGGTCATGATCGTGTTCTGTGATGTGTACCTGCTTGCCTACAGCACCGTCACTCCAATTCCTGAACTCCATCATCTGTTTTACAAAACTTTCGCTTACTGCAATCTCATCGGCATTCTGAGGATATCTTCCTTCAATGAAAGGAATCTCCAGCATCTCAAACAATCCTGCAGATCCACAATACTGGTCTGCG
Source organism: Candidatus Cryptobacteroides sp. (assembly GCA_045614805.1). Lineage (GTDB taxonomy): Bacteria > Bacteroidota > Bacteroidia > Bacteroidales > UBA932 > Cryptobacteroides. The sequence continues at coordinate 14,213 of JAZLDR010000002.1, forward strand.
ATATTGAAGAGGTTTTCCTGACCGTTATCAAGCATGTATACATTATTTCCTGATGAGGATTCAAGAGGAAGAGTATATGAAACCTGTACGTCGAGCACTCCAGGAACTAGTTTAAGGTCGTTTATAATTCCTTGATGTACGCTATTGTCTGTTCCTGTAAGTACAGTCCATATAAGATCCTGATACTCATATCCAGGCTTGTCATTGATTGCCTTATCATACTGTGCTGATATTACACACATAAGCGTGAGGAGTAGAGCGCATATTCCGGTCTGGATGAAAAGAAGTCCAAGTTTCCATACCTTCTTGGTCTCGCGGTAGTTTCTGATGGCCGCACCGGCAGGAATCTTCGAATACAGATAACCTGGCACAACCGCTGCGATGAAGAATACGGAGAGAATAACCACGACAGATGTTATATATGTTCCTCTGACAAGGAGAGCATCAACCGGAACGCCTACGATATCCTTGATTACCGTCTGAAGTGAAAGCACGATGACCGCAACCACAAGCAATGCCGCCGCTACATCAACTGCCGCTTCCTTGAACATGATTCCGTAAATGTTTCCGCTGGCTGCACCATAGCATTTACGCACTCCCATCTCCTTTGATCTCTTCACCAATGCAGATACAGACATCAGGATGTAGTTCAGGAGCGAAATCATGATAAGAAGTATGGCCACTATAGTCAGAATGACCATCATGTTCTTCATTCTTTCAGAAGAGATGTGTTCACCCTTGAGAGGTGCCAGGAAGAAATGGATGTCAAACTC
>JAZLDR010000003.1:0-8873 GCA_045614805.1 Candidatus Cryptobacteroides sp.
GACCAGAAGACCTGCCTCGGCACAATCATCTCAAACAACGATTCTCTAAAGGAAGCATTTGAGGAGATGAAGCAGCAGAAAGCAGAAGGAGATACAATAATAGTCTGCACTAAGGAAGACGTACGCAAATTGGTTAAGGAAGAAGTAAGCTCCTCTATGAAGAATGCCTTATCACGATTCGACATGAAGGCCTACATTCCAGACTTCTACTTTAATAAGTTTGACCAAAGAATCGAAAAGATGGACGCCTCACTGAAGCGTCCACCTCTGATGGAAGTCCACATGAATCTCAAAGCAAAGTTCCTAGTTATCTTCATTATGGCTCTGATTGTAGCTGTAGTTATAGGATACTTCTGGTTCATCAACACTCCAATGTATTTAGGCAACCAGCTCTATCAATCATATTACCGATTAAACTATTCTGCACCTGGGAAGGGATATCACTGGGCCTACCAAACGGCAAAGGCAGGAAACAGAAGTAAGGTGAAAGAAAAGATTGATCTTAGCAAAGCGAGCGAGAAAGAATATCAGGCATATGCAGACACCTTGTGTCGATTGTTACCTGCCGAGTTCATACATATCTACAACATTCAGCATGATAAAAAAGAAAAGCTTATTGACTTCGCAGATAGTACAGGAATTATCAGATCTGCGCACTTTCGCGAAAATGGTTCTATCCGAATCACTGACGACCAAAGGATGATTACCTTGGAAGATGCCAGAAAGAGGAAAGATATCAAGTGGAAGAGAATACCGTCACAAAAATAAAACGGAATAAAATCTGAGCTCATGACGAGTACTATACCGTAACAACAAGTACTTTCATCCTTACATCTTGGTGCATCTGAATATTACTGATGCATTTATTCTATAGTTATCTTGTTACCACAAAAGTCCTCTTCTCAGTTCCCACACCTGTTATGGTCAGACCTGTCCATCCTGACGGAAGGATAGGTTTCTCCTGAATTATACCTTGATCTGTAATGGAAAGCCCTCCGAAGCCGAAAAGGACTGCCTGCAGAAGGCCTCCGGCACCTGTCATGAAATATGGATTATTTGAAGTAGGTGTCTCTGCAAAGACTCCAAAAGGAGGACGTATATTGGGCTCGTATGCACGGCGGAACATCTCATCTGCCTTCTGCCTGTCGCCCAGTCTTGCATATTGAATAGAGAATATACTGAAGGTCATCGCAGGACCGTTGACCATATCGATTTTGTCTTCATAATAAGAAAGGTCACGTCTGATCTGCTCTGGTTCCGTAATTACTCCCAGAGGATAAGCGAGCAGATTTACGTCAGCCTGCTTGATCTGTTCGCCGGCATATCCATCATACTCCATCGTCACACAATCTGAGGTCCTATGAAGACGCAGTCCTTCTGCAACAGTGTTCCATATCTGCGGTGCATCATAGCCACATATCTCAGCCGCCTTAACCGCATTACGCAGTGCCACGCTCGCCGAGGCGTTGGTAAAGGCATTGTCATTTACATTCTGGGCATATTCGTCGGCACCTACGACTCCGTTTATTGAATAACTGCCGTCGTCATTCCTTTCAGCACGGCTCACCCAGAACTCAGCGATACCCTTAAGAAGTTCCCAGCCTTCGTCTCTTAGCCAGTGCATATCCTTCGTCACCAGATAGTAGTTCCAAGCAGCAATTCCGACATCGGCAGTCACATGATGCTCCATAGGTCCGGTAAGAGCCCATACAGGAGTGGCCTCCTGACCGTCCGAATCAGACTCCCATGGAAACATCAGTCCCTGATATCCATAGTCGGAAGCCTTGCGTCTTGCCGGGACAAGGCGGTCAGTCCTATAATCGATCATAGCCCTGGCGATACCTTGATTCAGGAGCAGCATAGGAGGATACATCCATAATTCAGTATCCCAGAATATATGGCCGTTATAGCCCTGCGACGACAGTCCCATCGGCGGAATGCTGCACCTCGTACCTTCTCTGCATGATGAATACAGGTTGTACAACGCAAAGCGGACGATCTTCTGAGCCTGGACATCACCGTCAATGATTATGTCTGACTCCCACATCCTTTCCCAAAGTCTTCTATGTCCCTCAATCACAGTATCCACCCCAATCCTGTCCACATAGACAAGTTCCCTCTGGGCCTCGCTGTAAGGGTCGGAGTACTCGGCCGTAGTGCAGATGGATCCGACTACACAAAAATCGACACTTTCTCCAGAAGTCATGTCAAATGAGAGTACCGCCTTGCCATCCTTTGCCGCATAATGACCTACTGCTTCATCGTAGATAAACATTGAAGCAGCAGAAACGTCATATCTGCCGTGAGCCGTCAAGGCATCCGTCTGCTGAAGACGTATGCGTCTCCCGTCTGCAAAAAACTCCTTGTGTGAATATCGTGGCTGCTGATAACCATATGGAACTGAAACAGACTTCTCAAATGCCACTGAAGCATCATCCAGAGCCTTCACATTCACCTTAAACAGGGCTGTATGAGGGAGATTCCGCAATGCCACAAGCGAGTAACTGATCTCCAACTTATCTGCCACCCTGAACGACGTGTTGTGCTGAGCTTTCTTCATGTCGATACTCTGGCTCCAATGGGAATACCCTTCAGGAGCCACTCCATCTACGGTCAATGCCAGTTCAAAAGGGTTAATCCCAAGTACAGCACAATTCACAGCCGTCCGGTCATTCAGTTCAAACACATTGTTCAGCACTATCTGTCTTACCGAGAAAGGCTCCTTCCAATGAAGTATCCCCATTGTGCCGTTTGCCGCTGCCGCCCCTGTATAGTCGCGACATTCTCCCTTCGCACTGACCACCCAACCGTCATCTGCATATGCAGCTGCCGAGAGGAGCAATGCAGACAAGAAAATCACAAGGCCTCTTATATTCATATCCTATCTGTCTGATGGTTCTTCGCTCATATAGAAATCTACCACAGCACCGTCGGCAATTTCCTCGTGGCTGAGGAACCATGACTGTGCCTTTCTTCCGTCTACCCGGAAGTCGCTGACATAAGGCGTATGGGCATCATTGCCTTCTGCATTGATCTCCAGCGTCTTTCCGTTTTCAAGATGTATGACTGCATTCTTGAACAACGGGGATCCTACTGCATATTCATCCGAAGCAGGACATACCGGATAGAAGCCCAGTGCGGAGAACACATACCAAGCGGATGTCTGGCCGTTGTCTTCATCACCGCAGTAACCGTCAGGGGCAGCACTGTAGAGTCTGTTCATGACCTCACGTACCCACTTCTGTGTCTTCCATGGCTGACCTGCCCAGTCGTAAAGGTATAACATGTGCTGTGCCGGCTGATTTCCGTGAGCATAGTTACCCATGTTCGCCACCTGCATCTCCGTGATCTCATGGATGCGGTATCCATAATAACTGTCATCATAGACAGGGGGAACCACAAATACAGAGTCAAGCATCCGGACAAACTCCTCGCGTCCTCCCATCGCATCACTCAGGCCGTCCACATCGTGGAACACCGACCATGTGTAATGCCATGAGTTTCCTTCGGTGAAGGCTCCGCCCCATTTGTACGGACTGAACGGCTCCTGGAACGAGCCGTCCTTGTTGCGGCCTCTCATAAGATTGTGAGACGGGTCAAAGACATTCCTCCAGTTGCCGGAACGGGACTCCCATTTCTCGATCTCATCGGCAGGACGTCCCAGTTTCTTCGCTATCTGGAGAATGCACCAGTCGTTGTAGGCATACTCAAGTGTACGTGCCACATTCTCATGTATTCCAGCGTCATACGGGACATAGCCCAGTGTATTGTAATACTCATGTCCCAGACGGCCTGTAGAACTCACCTCAGGATGGACGTTCTCCGTGCCATATACAAGGCAGTCATACAGGGTCTGCCATTCCTCCTGAGGCGTTATGCCCTTGACAATGGCATCTGCCACTACTGAAGCGGAATTCTGACCCACCATGCAGCCACGGTGCCCGGGACTGGCCCATTCGGGAAGGAATTCATTTTCACGTGCTATGTTTGCAAGGCTCATCTGCATCTCCCTGTTCACTGACGGATATACAAGGTTAAGAAGAGGGAAAAGCGACCTGAATGTATCCCATAAGCCTGTATCCGTATAGAGATAGCCATCGCATATCTTACCGTTATATGGGCTATAATGAACCGGATTGCCTGCCGCATCGATCTCGTAGAACTTGCGAGGGAAAAGCGTCGCCCTGTAAAGACATGAGTAGAAGGTGCGATACTGGTCTTCTGTTCCACCTCCCACCTGTATGCGTCCAAGGACATCATTCCAACGCTGACGGGCTTCATCCCTGACCTGAGCGAATGTCTTGTCGCCCACTTCTTCAAGGTTTATCCAAGCCTGATCCAACGATATGAATGAAGAGGCCGCACGAAGATTTACTGATTCTCCTCTCTGAGTGCGGAAGCTGACCGATGCCAGAGCATGATCGCCTTCGAACTCGAAACTTTCCTCCAGTCCCTTATGCGGACCGTCATATACCATGAAACTCTCGAAAGGCTTGTCGAACGCCACCACGAACCAGTTCCTGAAGTTCTCAGGCACTCCACCGCAGTTCTTCGTGGTATATCCCACCACTGCCTGGAGCTCAGGTATCACCTTTATATATGATCCTTCATCATAAGCATCCACAATGACTCCGGAAGTCTCTGACAACGGATAGGTGAACTGGAATGACGCAGCCCTGTCAGAAGGTGCCATCTCGACATTTATGTCGTGATCAGCAAGATAGACCTGATAACAGTACGGACGCGCTGTCTCGCTCTTATGGGAGAACCAGCTGGCACGGCTGTCCTGATCCACAGCGGCCACATCACGCACAGGCATGATGGCAAACTGACCGTAATCGTTGATCCAAGGTGAAGGCTGATGAGTCTGCTCGAATCCACGTATCTGATGAGCGTCATACCTGTAGGCCCACCCGTCTCCCATCTTGCCGGTGACGGGAGTCCAGAAATTCATTCCCCATGGAACTGCCGTGGCAGGGTAAGTGTTTCCTGTAGAAAAGGAATGCTCGGACAGAGTTCCGACAAGGGTTGATACATAGTCAGCCGGATTCTCTACCAGTTCCGTCTTATGGACATCGCAGCCCGAAAGCAGGCTGACCGTCAAAATGATGAATAATGATCTTTTCATATTATACTGTTAAGTACATGTAATCTTCCGTCATCTATTATCTTCAGGATGAGTTCCCCGAAGAGTGTGTTCTGCCAAGCGAACCATTCACGGGTGAACACCTCGGCATTATCCTTATGGAAGGACTCGTGCATGAATCCCGTTCCTGCATCAGTGGTCATCAGCTGACATATGCACTCACGGATCTCATCGTCATCATCAGAAGTGAATGCCTTCATCATTATGCTCATCGGCCAGATGACTTCCGACCATATATGAGGGCCTCCGATGCCTTCTCCTGCCGGTCCTCTGTGGAAATACGGATTCGACTCGCTCCAGACGAACTTACGTGTATTCTGATACACCGGATCGTCGGCAGGCACATCTCCAAGATAACTCATCGCCAGAAGTGACGGCACATTTGCATCATCCATAAGGAAACAGCTGCCGAAACCATCCACCTCATAGGCATAGATCTTTCCAAATTCAGGATGCTCCACGACTGCATGTTCCTTCAGGGCCTGTTCCACCTCATCCGCAAGATCAAGACATTCCTTAGCCATATCAGCCTCTCCGTTCACCTGAGAGAGAATTTCTGCCGCCTTTCTCAAGGAAGACACGGCCATGAAATTCGACGGAACAAGAAATTCGAAGGTAGTCGCATCGTCGGAAGGACGGAACGAAGAAGCAATCAGCCCTACCGGGTTCACAGGGTTGCCACGCCCAACAACGCATTTGGTGTCAAGCTGACGGTCAGTGGTACGGAGGAATACATAACTCCCATGTCCGTCCTTACGCTGCTGTTCCTTGAAAGTGTCAAGTATTCTGCCGACCGCTTCGATCCATGTTTCGCCGAATACCGATACATCTCCGCATGTCTTCCAATACTCGTATGCCAGCCGGATGGGATAACAATGCGAGTCTATCTCCCACTTGCGTTCAAACACATAAGGGTCACTCGCCGGCCAGTCGGTCTTGTTGTGGGCACCGACAGGCTCTACATTGAAAGCATTGGCATAAGGGTCTGTGCAGATGCACTTGAACTGCCTGTTTATCACTCCTGCAATCATCCTCCGAAGCTCCGGATCTTCAGTGATATACCTCAGATAAGGCCACACCTGGGCACCGGAGTCCCGGAGCCACATCGCCGGAATATCTCCGGTATATACGAATGTATCGGGATGACCGTCCTTGTCCTCTGCCGGATGCACGGTCGTATCCAAAGTATTCGGATAGCAGTTTGCGAACATCCACCTCAGACGAGGGTTCTCAAGCATTCCGGTCACACGTGCAATCTCTGCCTCCACCGCTGAAGAGGTGAAAAGCCTCTCGGATGGAGCAGGACGCTGGTCCTTGTACTCCTCAGGTTCATTGGCACAGTACCACACCTTAGGGTCAGGTCCCATCTGAAGCACGAGTTCTCCGCCGGCGGCTATATCCTCATGTCTGATATATCCCTTGACATATGCCTTTCCGTTCAGGGTAATGCCCTGGATATACCTGTTCCTATCGCTGTTGTTCTCTGCCCTTATGGTGAACACTCCGCCAGGCACCTCTATCTCCACCTTGTCGAAGAGCGGGCTGCCGAACCAGTAACGTCCCGATGCAGGCTCCGCCTCATAAATGCCCATCGCTGAAAGGATATACCATGACGACATCTGTCCCACATCTTCATTGCCTGACAGTCCGTCAGGTCTTGCCGAATACAATGTCCCGAGAGCTTCCCGCACCTTATCCGCTGTCTTCCAAGGCTGGCCTGCCATGGTGTAGAAATAAAGTATATGATGGCTCGGCTCGTTTCCGTGAGCATACTGGCCGATGAGACCGGAAATGTCCGGAGATGTCTCCTCTCCCTCTATTACGGATGAAACCGTGAAAAGCGAGTCCAGCTTGCCGAGGAAGGCCTCCTTGCTGCCGAAGCATTCCACCAGTCCTCTGAAATCATGAGGCACCAGCCATGTGTACTGCCAGCCGTTGCCCTCACAATAATCATCCGCACGATGTGTGGATGCAAACGGGCTGTATTCCTTACGGAACCTTCCATTGCTGTCCTTGCCTCTGATGAATCTCAAGGATGAGTCAAACAGTTCCTTATATGACTTGCTGCGCTCAAGGAAATACAGATAGTCTTCCTCCTTTCCAAGAACCTTCGCCGCATTGGCAAGGGCACCGTCCGCAAGAGCATATTCAAGGTCATAGGCTACCGATTCATTGAACTTGTCATATGGAATATATCCATATTTCATCCTGTGGTCCTGTCCTCTGTCCGGTCTGAGGGCAGAGATCTTCATCGCCTCGAACGCAAGTTCATGGTCGAAGCCATCAAAACCTTTCACGATGGCATCAGCCACCGGAGGAATACCCGGATTGCCGACCATGCAGTCTGTCTCACACCCGTGCAGATGCCATACCGGAAGTTTGCCCTGCTCCTTGAATATGGCCATCATGGTATTGATGAAGTCCGTATATCGTTCCGGCTGGAAGATGCTGTAAAGAGGCATGGCAGCCCTGTATGTATCCCAAAGGGAGAAAGTAGTATAGGTCGTATATCCCGGATCGTCATGAATATTGCCGTCCGCACCTCTGTATCTGCCGTCTGAGTCAGAGAATGTGGAAGGAGCAATCATCGCATGATACATTGCCGTATAGAACACCTTCCTGGCTGTCTCATCAGAAGTCTCCACCTTGATGCGGCCAAGTTCGTCATTCCACTCCTTGTCGGCTGCTTCAGCCACAGCATCGAAATCCCAGCCCGGGAGTTCGGCCATAAGGTTATCATAAGCTCCCTCCATGCTCACAGAAGACAGGCCCACCTTCATCAGTATCTGCTCGCCCTCTGAAGTGCTGAAATCAGCCTTTGCAAAAAGAGGCATATAGTCTATGCTGTGGACATGCAGATCCCTGAAAGGCTTAGAGAACTCTGCATGGAAATATATCCGCTGTGCATCGGCCCATCCGGTCGAATACCGGTATCCACGTACGGCATCATCTCCACAGGCCTCTATGAATGTCTCGGTCGCCTTGTCCCAGCATCCTCCGTTCTGAAGGTCTATCACGATGCCGGCATCATCCGACTCCGGGAATGTATATCTGTGAAGTCCTGCCCGGTTGGTGGCCGTAAGTTCGGCAGTTATGCCATAACGCAGCAAAGGCACGCTGTAATATCCCGGGCGTGCGATCTCCCGTGTACGGTCAGCATACGACCATAGACCGCTGCCAGGCTCATCTTCAGTACCGCGTGCGAAAGTCACATCTCCAGTCACAGGCATGACAGTGACATCAAAAAGGTCTCCGATGCCTGTTCCGCTGAGATGGGTATGAGAAAATCCGATGACAGTAGAATCGCTGTCGTGATAGCCCGAGCACCAGTCCCACTGCTGGGGTATGCTGGTAGGCCCCAGCTGCACCATACCGAAAGGCACATTGGCACCTACGAATACATGTCCGTGTCCACCGGTACCTATCTTGACATCCACATACCGGGTATATGAGTCTGTCTGATGGCTGCATGAGACAACTGCCAGCAGTAAAATGAATAATGATTTTATAGCATATCTGTCCATAGGAAAATGTTTATTCTGCCGTTAAAGGGGAAAATGACACGGCCTGACCGCCGTCTCCCGCAATTTCTATCTTCAGAGAATCTGACGAGGTTACCTTCATCTTCTCTATCCTGTAGCATGTCTTGTCCGGGGCTTCGGTTCCGTCCGGCTGCATCACTATCGGGGCATTGAGGTCATCCGCATATATGACAGCCTCATACTCC
>JAZLDR010000004.1:0-40402 GCA_045614805.1 Candidatus Cryptobacteroides sp.
AACCTTACGCATAGCTGAGTTAGGTTTCTTAGGTGTAGTAGTGTACACACGTACGCATACTCCTCTTCTCTGAGGACAAGCATCCAACGCGCGAGACTTGCTCTTCTCGACAATAACCTCGCGTCCTTTGCGAACTAATTGTTGAATTGTAGGCATAAATGTTTGTAAATAAATAATTTATGTTCATTACCCCATATTTTGGGGGCTGCAAATATACGAATAAATTTTTATTTATCAACAAAAATATTGTTTTTCAGCACTTTGGCCTGTTGATAACTTTTCCTTTTCCTCTGCCGCCCCGTCCGCCATTTGGGACCGTAACAGATTCGACAAAAGTTCTGTCTATCAGTTGTCTCTTCAGGAAAAGAAGAAGATTGCCGAGCAACTGCACAGAAGACAACATCCCTATGCAAAACTCTTGGAAAACATATAGAATACTCGTAGATTTACAGCAAATATCAACTTTTTAAACAATCAGATTATGGGATTTTGGTCAGACCTGTTCCTCGGAGAGCAATGCAGCATGTGCGGAAATAGAACTGTCGAGGAATATAAAACATTTGACGTACATGGACATGGCGAACTCCGGCTCCTGTGGTGCAAATCATGCCAGAAGGTCTATGCAGACAAAGAGGGATATATTCCTAAATGTGTAAGATGTGGATGCAAAATGATGGGTACGAAGAGGAATTCTTACAACGTAATTGTACCCAAGTGCACCAATTGCGGCTTCATATGGGATGGAGAAGACTATGACGACAATCATTGACAATCTGTTCCAAAGATCAACAGAACATACCAACGGGACCGTCAGTCAGGCTTTCGGCCGATTTCATGACTGACGGTGGCCGAAAAGCCCATTTCAAGGCACAAAACAGCACCGTCAGTCAACTTTTCGTACGTTTAGTTAACGCCCATGCCATTAGATTGACTTTCGGCACATCATGCAAGACAAGAGTGAAATGTAGTCTATGTCAATATTTTTAGAGACAATCAAGCACCTTGACGGTTTCATTCATTCAAATTATCAGTTCTTGAGATAATAGGTAACCGAAGATACCACGCGTACTTTCTTTATATAAGGTGTATTGCTGTCGCGGTCTTCAATAGTGAACGTTCCTTGACTGGCAGTCTTTATCTTGCCGAGCTTACTGCCAGAGTCCTTTGCGAACTGCTGGGCCGCCTCTCTGGCATTCTGCGTCGCCTCCTCGATCATCTGCGGCTTGATGTCATTGAGACCTTCGTACTTGAACTCTACCGGATTCTCCCAGCTGTTTCCTCCTGTAACGACACCCTTCTTCATAAGTTCCGACTGCTTGTCCATAAGAGACAACACAAGATCCACATCAGATGTGTATACTGTTATCACATTCTTTGCGATATATCTGAACGCCCTGTCATTGTCACCATACTCATTGGCAAACTTATCTGAAATCTGAGGTACGGCAACTGTGATCTCCGAAGCATTGACGCCACCGCCTTGCAGGAACGACAGGACCGCATCGTTGCCGGCATCGATCTGGTCATATACCGATTGGATGTCATTGGCCATCACCTTATATACTATAGGCCAGATCACCCTGTCAGCCTTGACCTCCTTTTCACACAATCCCTTGACATTGACAGTACGGTCATAAGAACGGTATTTCTCCACTGCTTTCGGAAGCATGGAGCCCATCACCACCAGTCCCAGCATTATTGCCACACCACTGAAAAATTTTCCTTTATCCATAGTACAAATATTTAGAACTGCACCCTTGCAAATATACCGCCTTCCGGCAACTTTCACAACCATTCAATAAATAATAGTATATTTGCAGGATATGAGAAAGTCTCTGATATACCATATGACGATTATTGCGGCCGTGATATACTGCATGGCCTCGGCTGGGGTATGTCATGCGCAAAGCAGGAAGACAGCACTGCCTCAGGAGAAGGAGATCATGCATTATATCGTCGAGGGCAAGGACACCATATATATAGACGAGATCCGCGCATCAAAAGTCTACGCGCGCATTCCGAAGCAGAAAGGCAAGGACTGGAGGAAATACTACCGGCTGGTCCATAACTTCAGCAAGGCATACCCTTATGCGCTTGTGGCAAGAAAACTCGTAGCGGAGGCGGACAGCACCATTGCAGCCGACAATCTCAAGAGAGTGAAGAAGGATAAGTATGTCAGCTCTGTACAGAAGGAACTGTTTGAAGTCTTCGAGGGACAGATGAGGAAGATGACGGTCAGCCAGGGTGCTCTCCTGATGAAACTGATAGACCGCGAAGTCGGCAAAAGTTCATATAATATAATAAAGGACTACAAGAACGGCATGGCAGCAGGATTCTGGCAGGGAATCGCCAAAATGTTCGGCACCGACCTCAAGAAACCCTATGACCCGGAAGGTGAGGACAAACAGGTGGAAGAACTCGTCCAGATCTGGGAAGCCGGCGACTACCCCGCCTTCTACTGGTCACTCTTCTGGAAAGACATGCCGGAAGTTGTCATTCCGGAAAAATATCTGTAAATTATTCATACCTTTGTCAAATTAACGAGATAGAGAAAACAAATGACGGAAACATCCTCACATATCAACGATAGTTCACTCATCACTTCGATCAAAGCCGGTAATTATTCGGCATTTGAGAGCCTATTCAGGAAATACTACCCTGTGCTTTGCGCCTATGCACATAGATTTGTTGAAATGGATGATGTAGAAGATGTTGTAGAAGACTGCATGGTATGGCTTTGGGAGAAGCGGGAAAGTCTGGTCATAAACACGACACTTAACCAATATCTGTTCTCTATGGTCCGGCATAAAGCTCTGAATGTACTGACCCGCAAAGGTATTGCAGACAAAGCAGCTGCATGGTATTTCTCATCATTGAAAGACAGGTCAATGATGGATATCGACCAGTATCAGGTGGAGGAACTGAAGAAAAGGATTCAGGAAGGGATCCAATCCCTACCCGAATCCTATCGTAATGCTTTCGTCATGCACCGCTTTCAAGGCTTGAGCTACAAGGAGATAGCCGAAGAAAACAACGTTTCCGTAAAGACCATTGATTACCGCATACAGCAGGCTCTGAAGATCATGAGGAAACATTTAAGCGATTACCTTCCAATCGAAATAGTTGCCCTGATCATGACCTTCATGCAGGATTTCTCCTAAAGTTTCTCAATAACCGCAACAAAACCTCCGTTCGGAGCGAACCATACAGGGATGATTGTTTCTTTTGTAACAGTCATCTCTTCTTTTTTATAGTCTATAGCATTCTTTCCGGCATTCACGCCATCCTTATAAACAACCATTTTCCATTCACCTTCAGGCAGGAATGACAAACTGATTGCAGCATCATCTGCATCACCTGCGGACATGGCACCAACAAAATATGTGTCTCCACTGCGCCTTGCGACTGCTATATTCTCGCCGATATTTCCCCACAGAGGCATAGTCTCATCCCAAACCGTAGGAACAGCCTCGAGATATGGAAGCCACTCCTGATTCATATCATACTTCGAAGGACTATCCGAGAGCATCTGCAACGGGCTTTCATATACGACATACATTGCCATGTGATGACAACGCGTTCCCTGGCTCATCGGATCATCATGACGGACTCTGAAGAACTTCTTTTGTGTATTTACCATTGATCCAGGAGTAAAATCCATACCACTCGCCCATTGACGAAGGAACGGAATTATAAGCTGATGTCTTGGGGTTGCTCTTTCGCTCCATTTATTGTATTCCAGACCTACAACACCCTCACGCGTCATCACGTTCGGATACTTTGCATGGAGACCGTCAGCCGGGTAGGAACTATGAAAGTTTACAAGAATATGCCTTGCGGCTGCCTCTTTTGCAACCTTTTCATAGAAATTTACCACCTCTGCATCATTTCTCTCCATAAAGTCCACCTTTACACCCTTAACACCCCATGATGACATCAGATCCAATGCTTCAATGAGTTGCCTGTCCATGGTTACCCAATTTGACCACAAACAAACTCCAACGCCCTTCTCAGAAGCGTAGGCGCAAAGATATGGCATATCAACATTTGGATTTAGACTGAGAAGATCGTTCTTTCCAGACCAGCCTTCGTCAAAAAGCACATATTCAAAACCATGGGCCGCAGCATAGTCTATCATGTATCTGTAAGTATCCGTATTGATACCCGCCTTGAAGTCGACACCAATAATGTTGTTGCAGTTCCACCAGTCCCACAGCAACTTGCCAGGTTTAACCCAACTGAAATCTTCGGCTGTTCTCTCTCCTAGAAGATAGATAAGTTCGCTGTCAAGGATTGCGGCATCATTGCCAAGAGGGAAAACTCCTGTAACTCGCCATGGAAAAGTACGGTTCAGATTACATTCGACAATATAATCTTCGCGAGCTGTTACATATCTCTTGCTTCCTCTTTCACGAAGTTCCTGAGCAGACGGATATGCAGACAACTCCATATCGAATCCTCCTTCAACAGTCTTAAGATAAGATCCGGAATAGTCATATAACCCAGACTCGGAAAAAAGAAGTCGAGCATTGCCAGTAGTAACCATCAGAGGAGTAAGCGAAATCCTATCCACAGGAAGTTCGCTCAGCTTAGCAACGGTGTAATCCTCCTCATACCAAGACTGAAGGTCCTTTGTCAAAAGTACATATGCTTCATGATCATCCGTAAAGCGATAACCGGATGTTTCAGACATCACCTTACCAACCCGGTCCGTCTTACCTATGAAACGATACGCGACACCATCGTCATAGGCTCTGAATTCTACATCGTAATCATCAAAAGCCAAGGTCATCGAATTATATTTTTCGATAGTCTCTCTATACTTCCTAGGCACCGGGAACTTTACAAGAGCCTCTTTACCTGAACGCAGAACCCTACGTACACGCTCACCGGCTGCTCCCCAAACCTTATCTTCCACAACCATACTGACAGGTGTTGACATAAACTGCAAAATCCCATCGTAATCAAGTGACCACACCAACCCATTTTGACCATAATCCACAGTCACCACATTCTTTCCATCAGGAGATGAAAGTTCATAAGTCTTTGCCGAAACCTCTCCGGCAATCACAGTCAACAAGACCGCAACAACAATTCCGATTCTCATATATTTATCTGTTTTCGATTACAAAACCACACATTCCGGATTCCACAAGAGCACTCCGACCTAAGAATTCGATTTCGCATGAATTCAGCAGATTGACATGAAGGTTTACAATCTGGGCCTCATCCGGCACAACATAAATCTTTTTTCCCTTCCGAGAGACAGTACAATTGTACCCGACGATATCACCTGATGGCCGCTCTACAATAAATGCATTGGTCAAGAATGTTTCTCCAAGGCATTTGAAGACTTCGTGAACATCATTGTCCTGGGAATTCCTTGTCTGCCAGCTGCTGACCATAGGAACATAACCCTCCCCAAACACAAACTCACGATGAGGATACATATCAGGGTGCGGATTAGCAAAATCCAAGGAATCCGGATCTATACCCTTCACCGGCTCATGCATCTGCTTAGCCCTGATGTAAGGATCAAGTACAAATGCCCAACGCAACTCACCAGTCTTGTAATCTATAAGATTAGCAAAGGCTCCCATTGCATTCCATGTTTCAAGCAACCATTTCTCGTTTCCAGTCAGCAGATAAGCATAGTAAGTAGCATATGCTCTCCAAGCACTCCAACCGTGTGGAGAATTGAACATATTAGGCATCATATGCACATCGTACTGTGCCTCCCAGTAACGCATGGTGCCTCCCCTTCTGCGTGCATCAGGTATCTGAAGCTGGGTCAGACAATCATGATTTTCAAGCTGGGCTAGCATAGCATCAGCATAATGCCTACGGGCAAGGCTATCTTCCTGCAGGAGTGCCAATCTGCCCATCTGTAGAGCTGAACATGAAATCATTCCATCTTCGAAAGTGATTTCTCCTTCAGTATGGAAGTCTCCTTGAGAAGCCACCAGCTGGTCAATGGCACGCTTTGCAGAAGCATAGTGACGATTTGCCGCGTTTATCCAATATGATGCATCAATACCGGCTGCGACAAGTTCGTCTGCCTTTCTGCTCTCAGCCTCGTATAGTTCAAGTATACTCTTTGCGACATATATGACACTTGTGTAGACAGTCCTCCACTTGTTCCTATATGCGTCATCACGCCACTGCGCATATCCGATAAGCCAATCTGCGAGCCTGCACGCAGTTTCAAGATCTTCCACATTTGCATAAGCCTCATATTTATCGACATACATGCCTATAGTGCTTGATGTGTTCTGGATACGCCAATCGTAATATAAAGGCTTGGCCAAATCTTCACCATAGAGAAGCCTCATCTGATGATCGAAACGACCGGCAAGAGCAACATCAACTGAATCATCGGGAAAATACTTTGCTGCAATGAAAGCACTGTGGTATCCATACCAGCTTTCCACATGAGAGGTCGCCCTCTGCTTATGTTTCAAAGCCCCGGAACGAGCATGACGCATCGTCCACTCCCATGGTTGATGAACGGAAAGCTTTCCGTCAGTAACAAAGTCTCCCGAATGGACATCAACGGCATATAGACCCGGCGCGTCAAGTCGACAAGTAACAATCCATCTGTCTCCAGATCTCTTCTTCTTTACGGGCACTTTGTTTCCGTTGCCGTCTACGATATTGACGACAGGCTTATCAGCAAAAACCTCAAATGCAGCCTCCTGTCCCGCTGTGAAAGACGTTTGATTCATCTTTATCATCGGCACACCTGATATTTGATGGATCTGACTTTCATAGTCTGACGGATCGCCGATAGGCACAAGCATGATTTTCCATGACATTGTCTGCCCCGGCTCCAGTTTCCATCTATCCTGAGGGTGGTGTTCAGGAAGTGGGAGTGCATTCATCAGATCAAGATTAACTGAGCTGATACGATGACCATAGAACCAATATCCAGCCGGTTCCTCATATGCCAGATTATAATCAACACTCCATGAAGCTATCGGGTCCGTAGAAACTATTCCCAACATTTTTCCTGTCGGAGTCTGAAGATATCCGTGAAAGTGTGTCCTGTTGCAGTATAGCAATGTAGGAAAATACTTGTCCAACCATTCCGGGTATTTATCCATATAGGTGTCGATTCCCAGTCTGACACCGGCCTTGACGGGCCGAAACACTTCAGAAGATGTATTGGTAAGCGTCACGTCCCAGACCTCAATGTCACCATCCTCTGTTTCCTCAATACTACAGATAATTCCGTCAAGACAAGACCCATCGTCCATATCCATATAAAACTCCGGAGACTGAGCCTCAGCAAAGGCAAATGTGGCGCAGATGACTGACACCACACACAACATTCTCTTTACCATAGATTATAACGTCCTGAGGAATTTTTCGACTATCAGACTTTCATAACGATGCGCAGCTACGTCAGGATGCAGATTCTCCTCACTTACACGATACTCCATATCCTTCGTCTTTCTCAACTCGTCAGGATATGGTCTGAACTTCTGGCCATAGAAATACGGCACATCCTCGCTTTCCTCGTTAAGGCATGGCACACCATATTTTTCACACATCATCACAGTGGCATCAGACCACTCCTTTGACTTGCAGAAATTCGAAGCTATCACTCCAACCTTTGCATCCGGACAATTTTCCTGCACCCACGACAACACAATATTCCATGCACCGCAGAAGGTATCAGTGGTCACGTCATCTATTGTACCGACAGGGAGATGCCAGGAATCGTTGATTCCGAACTTGAACAGGATATAATCGGCGTCTTTTGGAATCGAATCAAGTTTCTCCGTTACGAAACATTCGAATTTCTTCTCCGCAGGCAATGCGAGCGTAGAACCACATTTTGCCATATTCACCAGCTTCATCCCGTTACGTCTGGCAATCCAGTAAGGGTATGTCATATAGCATCCCCATTCCTTGTCATAGACTTCCGGGCTGAATCTGTCATTTTTGCCTTCAGCATCAATATAATCCCAGAAATCACCTTCGGTAAAAGAGTCTCCGCAAGTCACCAAGGTCTTGCCTTCCAGCACCGAACGTTCAAGCACCCGAAGTTTCTCAAATTCTTCGATACCATCGCGAAGTTTCTCAAAACGCACAGACGAGCAGTTTCCCGGATATACAAGAAAACAGTCGCCGGAAGCATAATTATCATAACGGGAATCCGTCATCGGATCGATCGGCCAACAGTTATATGCCCAGCGCAGGAATCCGTCGCTATTGCGTACAATCATCTCCATTATGGTCTGATAGGATTCCACCGGTTCAGAGAAAGTATAGCTGTTCGGCACAGCATCCGCACAGCTTGTATACCATGTGCTCTTCTTGCCTTCTGACTTGCGGCGCAGCAGCGTCTCTTCCGGATACCGCTGTCCCCAGGCAATGCAGTAGTCATAGATTTCACGTTCGATTTCAGGATGCCAGTTGCCTGCCAGAGAAAGTCTGAAGTCCGGTTCGGCCTTGCGGATGACCTTTATTGTTTTCTGCATTACATCCATCGGGCGCTCATCCATTGCAATTGTGGTCATATCAAACCAACCTTTTTCCTTCAGATGTGCAGAAAAGTCTTTGAGCATGCCTACCCACAAATCTTCGTATGCTTTCTCACCAGGTTTCGTCTTTATTTCCTTTAGAGAACCTGACAATTCATCGAAATATTGGAATGAGAGCCTCCACGGCACCATTGAATAACAATTTATCTGTCTGTCAATACCGAGACTCATCATGAACTCCACCCATTTGTCAAACACATCGTAATCGAACTCCCAGGTACCATCAGACTTCTTCGTCCACTTCACCATGCTCAAATATGGGTCATACACCTGTCCGTTCCATGGCTTATGAATAATGCTGGTTGTTATCACCTTCTGACCGGATTCTGCCAGACGCTGCATGACAGGACGCATTGCGTCGAAGTGCTCGTCACTCCATAAAATCAAACCTCCATAACGAGCTACAGCAAACGGATTCTGCCAAAGGTCAAGGTGAAAATCCCAATCATGGGGATGTGGGAGCATATATTCATCCACCTCCACTTGAACGTGCAGTTTTCCGAGAATACGACCTTCCTTTTTCAAGCGAAGCTTTCCGACATATTTTCCTGGCGCCGCATCATGAGGAATATCCAGAGAAAACCACAAAGGCTGTACTCTTTCCGGAAGAACATCCATAGACACAAGATTCCGGTCTATACAGTCTGCGACAAGCAGCGAGTCAAACTTTGAGTGGTCTTTTCGCGAACCGCAGCCATGCCCGTCAGCCAGTCCGTCAGCCATCTGCCAAGTAACAAAGCCCATCTCGCAAAATGACGCGGGGATAACAGAACCGTTGCAGCCCTTCAGATCTGAAATCTCATATACAACGTTCATTAAAGTATCTGCACCCCATATTTCTGCGACTGCTGATACTCTTTCTCCTTTCCAACCTTTCAAAGTCATTGATTTCTCTCCACAGACTGCCGGTTGAGAACTCAAGGTGTAACGAACATCAGCATCACCCCAACTGAACGAAACCTGGCCATCGCTGCGACAGCCCTGCACTGCAGCACAGAGAGTCACAACGATGGCCAACAAAAATATTTTTCTGCTCATAATCATGCGGTTTTGCCTATAAGGCAATCTGGCAGAAGGAAATCCTAAGGATTTTTATGCTCAAATGGAACACTTATTTCATATAAGTATTCCGGTGCAAAGTCGGCACCATTATCCCACTCCAAAGTATTGAACGGTATTGTAAAACTCTTGAAATAGCAGACATCTCTCAATGGGAGAAAAACTGGTCCAGACAAACAATCCGAAAGGTCCGCAATCCTGATTTCCCCAGTATTGAACCACAACTGCACACGATAACCGTCGATATATTCAGCCTTTGTTATTTTCAAGAAGTTCATACTTTTTTTATTTCACCATCTTGAATACCCACTATTATTTCATACTCGTTATAAACAGCGTGAAAGTGCGGCGGAAGATGATCCTTGTAATTCATCAGGATAATAATCCCATAAAATCTGCTGATTTGCGGCATAGTGATAACAATTTAACAGTTAAACATAGTTTTCCTTAAAAATTATTATCACCCCTTCTCCCGCAAAAGTAAGCTTTGTCAACAGGATTTCAAACAGGGTAGTGAAACTTTTTATCTTTTTTAAAGTTCTTTGACAAGTGAAATCAGAAAAACCGGCGTCAGAACACATTCCTGACACCGGCTATCAATGTTTGATCAGTATAATTAGATTGAAGATTCTACAGCATCTATTATGACAGTTGTCAGTGACCATGTGTCCAATGGGAGGGATAGACCAAGATACTGATTCTGAAACTTGATCTGCACCCTTTGACGCATCTTTGACTTATTACCTGCCGCTATACAAATAACATATTCTCCATCAGGATTGAGGAATGTTATTGCTGTTATATCCTTCTCTGGCTGCTCTATATTCATTACCTGGGCACCGCGTTTTACATATGGTGAAAACTGACGGAACACAGTATATTGGTGGCTCTTTTTCACATTACCAGACTCAAGGTCCACCTCTATAAGCCCACCACAAGCAAAACGTCCGGTACAAGGCTGTCCGTCAGGATCAAGAACAAGATTCCAACTTGAATATGAAGAACACCCATTATTTAAAGCATTGAAAATTACATCAGCAAACCACTTGGGATCCTGCACATCCTCCATGGCCTTATTGGGCCCGCGCTCTGTCAGATGCATCTCCATTCCAGGAAACTCCTTCGTAACATTCCTCATCATAGATGGGCTCCCCGCATAAGGATGCCATGCCACAGCAGATATATTCTTTTGGACATTCTTGTCCGCGATAACCTCCAGAACTCTTTGCCACCCATTATAATTATGGTCCCAAATCCATATATCGGTATCAAGACCTTTCTTCTTCAATGCTGCAGGCAAAAGTTTTCCGGCAAGCTCAATCTCTTGTCTTGCAGAAACAAGTGTTGCTGGATTATATCCTTCCTGATCTGTTTCCGGCTCATTTTGAATTGTAAAAGCATCTATCTCGACGCCTTCCCTTCTATAGGCATCCAAATATGCAGCCCAATAATTAGCAAAGGCAGGCATATACTCATCCAACAGACTTCCCCCACACATTGCACCTGAGTCCTTCATCCAGCCAGGAGCACTCCATATTGAAGAATACACGAACAATTCAGGGCTATAGGTATATATCTGCTTCACCATCGGTATCATATACACCTTATCGCGATCTATCGAAAAGTTCTTCATACCGATATCACCAGGCGTGTCATTGTAGGTATAAAGTTCTGTCGAATAATCACTGGCCCCGCAGTTCAGACGTATCATTGAAAGATTCGCCCCACTTGTAGAGAAAGCATCCTTCAGAAGTTCATGACGAGCCTCAGAATCCATTTGCGAGAGTATCCAGCATGACGCATCAGTCAAAGACACTCCGCATCCGAAATACTCATGCGAAGGCTTTGCGGCATCCAGATCTATGGATTTCATCGCCGAATACGGATGACAAGTAAATGAGCTTGTCCTTATCTGCTGTTGTGACTTATCCTTGGTGGTCTGAAGAACCTTGAACTGGATTTCGTCCTCCTTAGGTACATAGACCTGGGCATGAGCTGTCGCACACAACAGCAGAGCACAGACAAAAATCAACGGACTAATCCTCATACCTTGCTCTATAATGTGGATCTGCGGATTGTAAAGTGGTCAACAAGAATGACAGTCGGAAAATCTCCGGCAACATAGTTGCTCGGCTGCGAGTTAATATATATTCTGTCAACCTGCTTATAGTTACAGAGCCAGCCTGTTAAACTTCCATCATCATTATATCCTTTGTAATCTGGATCAGTAATTGCGGTATTAAGCCATATCTGATTCATCGGGATGGATACCTTTGTCCATGTCTGAGCTGGTATCTCTTTTCTAGCAGCAGTAAAATCCTGCCAAGCAGACTGAAATTTTGACGTTATAGCACTTCCGCCTGCAACATAATAACGTATCGCAAAATATGTATTTCCTTTTATTGGAGCATCAGACTTTACATAAAACTCAAAATTGTACAGGGCTTTTGCCTGAGGATTAAAGTTTGCAAACGTACTTGCAGTATTATCCCACAAGTAAAAAGCCATATCAGCCCATTTCTGAGGTAATTCACCCCTCATACAAGCTGTTCCAAAAGCAGAATCCTCTGTATAATTGGCATTAAGAGTCCCACCCCATCCTTTAAGTTCCGGAGAATACGCTCTATCAGAAGTAAGAGCATCATCAAACAGAACAACCTCCAGCGGATCCGGCTGATAAGTATACTCAACACTACGCAGATACGACACATTTCCATTCTTAAGCTCAGTTACGAGATAAAGCTTGTCACCTGCCTGAACACCAGTTCCTGCAACATTTTCAGAACAGAGATAGCCATACAACTTAACTGCAGCACCCTTGGCAAGATTGCTCATATCTACAGGCGCGACACCTGTAAGAGGCTCACCGTTTACGGTCTTTGAAAGCCAGTATCTTGTGCCGGAAGTTTTCTCTGATGCAAGAGTTGCTGTCGCAGCCCAGTCATTGTATGCAATAGTGAATTCCGGAGCAAGCTGAGCATAGTTCACAGCTCCAAGAGGTTGCACAACTCCAGCTGCAAGTTCCTCTCCATTTGTTGCAGTAAGCACCATTGCGCAATTATCAGTGTCTGTAAGTGTAAGCACGAAACCGTCACTGTAGTCACCTGGCACAACAGCATTATATACATTACCTGATGCAAACTCACCGGTCAGGGTAATGTCTCCTGCAGCGTCTTTTGAGTATGTTCCGTCTACATAGTCATAGGTATAGGTTCCTGCGCCGACATTGCCGTTGAAGGCATAGTCAATCGACGCCAAAGTCACACCTTCAGCAATGGTGAGAGGCATCTCAAGTATCGAACATACCGGAGAGAAAACACATTTTCCGCCTTCTTCCCACACAGCTACCATCGGAAGATCATTTGCCTTTCCCGCAGCAAATGTCTGTTCTGCAGGTATCTCAAATGAAGCCCTTGTTCCCTCAACTGAAGCAACAGGATAAAAAGCCACATATTTGCCATCTTTGAGTGCTACGGGCTTTTCGCCCTTGAACTTTCCTTCTCCCTGATGTACATAATCTGTGAAAGATTCTCCTGTCCAGACTTTGATGATATCATCATCTTCCCACGAAATTGTGAGGTCATCCAAAGAAGTTCTGGTCATCAATCTCAAAGAAGCTTCAAGTTCACACGAACCGGGAACAACTGGCGTCTCCTCCGGAGTCACGTCTTCTTCTGGAGTCACATCTTCCTCCGGAGTTACATCCTCATCCGGCAACTGAGGATCTGAAATTTCTGGTGTGCAACCTATCATTGCTGCAGCAAGAAAGCAGCCAATAAAAAACTTTGTACTTTTCATATCTGATATTCTTTAATTCGTTACCATTCCCATACATCCGACTCTCTGTAAAACTCCTCGATTTCCTGAGTCTGAGTTGAAGAGCACAACAATCCTTCATGGGCTAAATTCAACTCTTGTAGTTGTGGCGACATATACGCCCTTTCATGTTTAGTGTCCATATAATTATGTTTGGTTTTAGTGTTTAGTATCCATCATTCTGGTGCACAAGTCCTCCGCCTTCATTAATCACATCCTGTGGAAGAGGAAAAACTGTCATGTAATCCTTAGCGGTCTTTGAGTTCTTATATGTTTTCATATAGTCGATGTAAACTCCATGTCGGATGAGATCCTCGCGACGAGTACCCTCAAACCATAGTTCATGTCCCCTTTCCAGGAGCACCGCATCAAGGAAAGCATCGACATCTGTAAAGTCCGCCATCGAGTATGCCTTACCTGGCAGAGCGCGAGTGCGCACCATGTTCAGAAGGTCTATAGCTTCCTGTGTGATCTTCTCTTCGTCACGCACAATTGCTTCCGCAAGAAGCGTCAATGCATCTGCATATCTGAAAACAATCCAGTCAATCTGACTTCCTTCACCTATCTGAGCCAAATCTTCCTCATATTTCAAAGGAATAGCTCCCACATGAAACCTATTGCCCGGATTATTGCGATTCATCGTTTCATTTGTAGAAGTAGACACATATTCGGTAATGATACTATTCAACCTCTTATCGTCCGGATCAAATGTATCCATAAAAGACCAGTCAATCTTATAGCCACCACCCCAGAGAGTCATGTTCTGATTCACATGAGGGTAATCCAATGGCATCACATGAGTAACCCAAAGCTGCTCATTGATACCAGTGGCACATTCACACGCCCAGATAGTCTCCTTATTGCCCTCATTTGCAAGAGTGAAGATATCCTTGTATTCAGGCATCAGACCAAAGCCATACTTAGAATCCATGAGTTCACGTCCCTGGGCCACTGCATCAGCCCACCTGCCTTCATGCATATAGAACTTCATAAGCACCATGTGCACAAGAGCCTGGGTAAAGCGTCCATAACGGGCATCACCTTTCTTCAATATGACAGGGAGCGCATCGCCCTCCAAGGCAGCAAGAAGATTGTCCTCAATGAATTTGACGGTCTCCTCCTTAGTTCTGCGTGGAGCAGGAATTTTCTTGGAAGGATTTTCCAACTGTTCCTGAGTGGCTATCTGAATCGGGCCGAAGAAATTATAAAGAATATATGCCAGCCAGCCTCGAGCACAATAAAGTTCCGCTTTCATGGTAGCCTTCCGCGAAGACTCCATTTCAACAGGCTCGATTCTCGAAAGCGTATTGGTCATCCTGGTTATTCCTCGGATGTTATTCCTATAAAGCTTAACCACTCCATGAGTAAGATTCGCATCTGGAGCCAGAGTTATCAACTCATTCCAAAGGCTGGGATCCCAAATACACTGGCCAATATCTGAAGCCATGTCACTGAGCACATGTATACCATCATGATTACAGCAGTACAGACCATTATAACCGGAAGACCGGAAATACAGATAGGCATTACCTACTACAAGAGCATCACAGTCTTCTGCATTTGCAGGAAATATAGATGTATTGATTGATCCATAATCTTCTGACTCTAACGTACAACCGGAAGTCATAGCTGACAAGACAGCAAAAACTATTATTATATATCTATTCATATGAGTCATTTTAGAAGGTTATGTCAAGACCTAAAGAGAATGTTCTTACATTAGGATATGCGTAACTTGAGTCATCAGTCTCGAGGTCAAATCCTGTATATCCCGGCTGGATGATAAACGGATTATTAACATCAAAATAAACTCTAAGCTTTGAAAGTCCCTTCTTAGGGAACACCGTATAACCGAGGGTAATATTCCGGCAACGGACAAACCACAACTTCCTGATGAGATAATCTCCGTAACCATATGTACTCTTCTGCTGGAAATATCCCGGATACTGCGAATCCTGATTATCATGTCTCCAGACATCCTTTACCGTCTTAGGGTATGTCAAGCCGTAACGAAGACCATTCAGGTCCGAAATCCAGATTTCCTTGTAAGACCCGCTATTGAGCAGACCGAACTGGCCGTAGAAATAGATATTCAGGTCAAAATTCTTCCAGTTGAAAGTATTGTTCAGACCCATGATGAAATCAGGATCTTTAGAGCCGTAAATCACCATGTCGGCCTCATTGATACGTCCGTCAGGGCGACCGGTCTTCTGGAATATGCCATGCTCATTCACCACATAATTGCCATCGTCATCGTAAAGGAAACCATCAATATCCTTTATCTTCACCTGTCCTGGAAGAGCTCCCGGCATATATGGAATACTCTCTCCTGCCTGCACAAGTCCATCAGAAACATAGCCAGCCTCCAATCTGAGCGGCCCGTCATAAATGGAATAAGATTTAGGCACCCAGGAATCTGCTCTCTCCAACCAGCGGTCGCGATAGAGAGAGAAGGTGAAGTCTGTTGTCCAGCTGAAAGACGAACGCTTGATGTTCTGGGTGTTGATTGTCAACTCGAAACCCTGACTCTGGGTTTTACCGACATTATCAGCAACGCCATCCAATTCCTGAAGTTTTGACAGAGCACGCCAGCTCAAAAGATCTGAAATGACTCTATTGAAGTATTCCGCTGTCAAGCTGAGTCTGTCATTGAAGAATCCCAGTTCAAGACCGACATTCCACTCAGTGGTTGTCTCCCAGGTAAGATTCGGATTACCAAGACGAGATAATATCAGACCCATATGCTCCGACTCTCCGAATGAGTGGCTATAATTGTCATATTGGTCTCTTCTGGCGTAATTGCTTTCTATTTGATATCCGATATTGGCATTTCCTGTCTGACCATAACTCAGACGCACCTTACCCATTGACCACCAGGATTTAAGAGATTCCATGAAAGGCTCGTCAGTGAACACCCATCCTGCAGACACAGAAGGGAAAAATCCCCATCTGTTTCCTGGCGCAAAATCCGAAGTTCCGTCTGCACGAAGTGTCGCAGTGAGAAGATAGCGGTCCAGGTAGGAGTAATTCACACGACCGAAGAGCGAAGCCACCTCGCGTTTAGTTGCATTTGAACCGACTGTCGGCTTTACATACTGACCGGCGCCCATATTGTTGTAGATGAACGCATCAGTTAGAAAGTCACTGTTTCCAAGCCAAAGACCCTCCTTGTTGAACTGCTGGAAAGAGTATCCGGCAAGAGCATTGAGGTTATGGTCACCGAACTTCTTCGTATAGTTTGCAGTCAGTTCAAAGAGATAGTCATTCTTTTCCATCTGGCTCATGTCAGCCTGTCCGTTCTTCTTCTTTCCATAAAGGGTAGTCTTCGGCATATATACCTTATGCTTGGCATTGTTGTAATCGACACCGAAGTTCGCCTTCAATGAGAGTTCTTCAATAGGCTTAACCTCTACGAATGCTGTTCCCAGCACCCTGTTCTTGGTCGTCTTATTTGTAATTTCCAGCAATGAGACCGGATTGGGGACAAAGGAAATATATGGATTAAGAACATACTCACCATTCTCATCCTTGACTGGAAACAACGGTGAAAACTTACTGGCAGACACCAGAAGTGAAGCATATTCGTTTTGGCCTGACCCTACCGGTACATTATCCGTTTCATTTCGCGTAAAAGTAGTATTGATACCGAAGGTTACTATGCTGCCAAGTTTCTGTTCAAGGTTGATACGACCAGTGTAACGACTGAGAGCATTGGTCTTTATAACGCCCTCCTGATGAAAGTAGTTTCCTGAAACAAGATACTTGGTCTTATCATTTCCACCGGTCACAGAAAGATTATGCTGAGTCTGCCATCCCATTCTGGTAACCTCATCAAACCAATCCGTATCATATTCTGCGTTCTTCATCTGCGCCTTTGTAAAAGCTGCAGAATATGGTTTGCTCGCCTGGTTAGGAAGTTTTCCTCCGTATATTCCTATGCCATTGTCCTTCATCCACTCCTCATATACAAACTTATTGGCTTCTTCCATCACCTCCTGTGCATTGAGTGTCTCATAGCTGTCAGACATGACCTGCACACTACCTGTTCCGGAATATGAAACCTTAGCCCTTCCTGCAGAACCTTTCTTGGTAGTGATGATGATAACTCCATGTCCTGCACGGGAGCCATAGATTGCAGTAGCAGAAGCATCCTTCAGAACCTCTATGGATGCGATATCGTTAGGGTTGATGGAACCGAGAATATTGTCTGTGCTTCCAGAGGAATAATATCCGATTTCATACGAACTGTCATCATGCGGATCCACAGGGAAACCGTCAATGATGATAAGAGGGTCGTTGGAAGTGGGAGAAGCCGCACCACGGATTCGGAAATTTACAGATGCACCGGGAATGGCAGAAGTCTGATTCACCTGAAGACCCGCAGCCTTTCCCGCCAGAGCATGACTGAGGGTAGAGACCGTTCCTGCAGTTGCCTCCTCCATCTTGACCTGAGACACGGATCCGGTAAGATCTCTTTTTCTCATGGTACCATAACCGACAACCACAGCCTCCTCGATGAGCTCCTTATCCTCACGAAGAGTCACTGTAAGCCTCCTGTCGGACTTCACCGCCACAGTGTACGGTTCGTAGCCTAATGCCTGGATATCAAGCAATGCTCCAGAGCCGCTGATGGTAATGAAAAACTCACCGTTATAATCAGTAATCTCTCCATTGGATGTTCCTTTCTCCAGAACTGCAGCACCAATCACAGGTTCGCCGGACATATCGATCACCCTGCCTGATATCGTGATTTCGCGAACAGTTTCCTCCTTGACCGATTCAGACTGAGGGGCGCTTTTCCTCTGCGAAAAGACAACTTTATTGTCCACTATCGAATAAATGATGTCTGTTCCCTGCACCATCATGTCGAGCACCTCAACAAGCGAAGAATTGCTTGCTGAAACACTTACCTTCCGGCTCACATCCACATAAATGTCACTGAAGATGAACTCATATCCTGTTATTCGGTTGAGTTCACTGACAACCTTCTTCAAAGGTTCCCCTTTTACATCTATCGTCACCCTCTGCTGCGCAAACAGCGAGGCTGCCAGGCATAGTGACAGGCATGTGACAATAGTCTTTTTGAACAGATTATTCATCAGATTTATTTTGTAGATCCACAAATTCTCACGTCGTCGATATAAATCTTCACACCTTTAAGGGCTTTGTTTCCTTCTGTAGAGAATTCTATTTTATTGATATGATTCCAATCCCAAGTCTGATCAGGATTTTCCTTTATATAATTCTCATACTCGCCTTCTTCTACCCAAGGATTTCTATCGTTATTACCCTTGATATAGAAATTCTTCATAGGGATAGACACCTTATTCCATGAACCATTCGAAGCAAAGACACCTGAAGCAAAAGGAGAATTATTTCCAAGGATATAGACATTGCGCCATGCTCGGTGATCATTACCTCTATCAGAATTCCAATATTGAAACCTTACGTACAAGTTGTCAACCGGCTGATCACAACGTATCATGAATTCGAGAGAGTAGTCTGAGTCAAACTGCTTGCTGAAATCAGCTACTGGCCAGAATGTAAACTGAAGCGAGCAGTATGTAGTAGTGTTTTCTTCTACTGAAGGGATAGACCATTCTATGCAATTCAGACCTTCGAACGGTCTGTCCTTATGCTCGTAATTGACAGCATAATATGAGTTACTCTCACTATCATCGCCATTCCAGCTTGTATTCTTTGCATAATTCGCCAAAGCATCGTCATAAATCTGAAGTTCAGGAGCCTTTCCGCTTTCATACGCAGGCGGCACATTCAGACCAAGGGCCTTGAGAAGATCCACATTAAGATTCTGCTCAAAGATCGGGCTGCCGTCAAACATGCTGAAATCAGTGTTATAATCCCAGATAGTCCAGCCGATTCTGTTCAGTGCAAACGCGTTCACGCACGCCTGATGCCAGTTTGCACGGTCCTTACTCTCGACAAATCCGTTATTCAGCACACCGAACTCGCCGCAGAAGACAGGGACATTTCTCTCGAAACCAAAGTTTCCGGCCTCGTCGATACACTGTTTTATATATGCGGCTGTTCCGTAAGTTGCATAATTATTATAGTAGTCTTCGAAATCTGTTCCGGCAAATGATGCAGGCTTCTCCGGCATACGGGCCGCATCGTAAGGGAACGGAACAGGCGAAGTCAGATCGTGGGTAGGAGATCCCATATCCCAAGATGGCTTCTGGTGAGTAAAGAGATGGGTTGCGTAGAAGTGGAAAGAATATATCAGATTCTTATCCTCATATACTGGAATTTCACTCAACCTTCCTCTGCTGTCGCCGACACCTTTCACAATGACTGTATGCTTAGTATCGATGGCACGGATTGTCTGAAGGAAACGAGTCTGCATGTCATACCAATGCTGCTCCATATATGATCCGCCAGGCTCGTTCATAACCTCGTAAATCACAAGTTCCGAACGGTTCTTGTAACGGGCAGCCATCTGCTCCCATACTCTGATGAGCTGAGCCTCTCCGTATGCAGGAGGAAAGACGTCCGATCCGAAATAAGTATGGTTGTCAAGAATGATGTAAAGTCCGCATTTCTCCGCAAGGTCCACAGCATAGTCCAGGATGTCGAAGAAATTGTCTGAAAGGTCGTAAGCCGGTCCGGGTCCGGTAAAATGATGGAAACCTATCGGAAGACGGATTGCCTCAAATCCGAGGCTCACGATATCTTTGAAATCCTTTTCAGTATACTTTTCTTTAGTCAGATAGCTTTCATTCACCTGAAGGAACCAGTCGGAGATATTTACTCCTTTAGTAAACGGCATTTCAGTGAGTTCAACCGGGTTATTGTCTTTTCCTCCTCCGGGATTATTCTCAGGGGTGCATGCGGCAAAAGCCATTACGGCTAAAAGTATCAGGGTTATGTTCTTCATGTATGTTTAGTTTAGGTGTTATCAGTATAGTTCTATCATCTGTTTCTTATTGATATCTTTGGATGGAAGGTATCTCCAATGAATGGATGAGGAGATACTGAAAGACTCCAGCAAGTGCTCCAGACGGTTCATTGTAATGACACCTCCGGAGAAAGTCATTTTTCTTATGAGAGAATCCCTTACCACGAAGTCCACATCATATCTCTTGCTCAGAATTTCCAGAATGTCATCCATTGATGTCTTGTCCAAAAGTATCTTTCCGTCTTTCCATGCAGTCTCCGCTGCACAGGAAGTCTCCATCATTGAGACTATGCCGCTGTCATGGTTAAGTTCAAGCCTATGGGCCGGGGTCATCAAGATCTTCTTCTCTTCACCTGACTTGTCGTTATAGAAAAAGCCTATGCTTCCCTCCACCAATGTGGCCACACTATTACTTCCCTCATAAACATCCAGGTTGAACTTTGTTCCATACACCTCGACCCTTTCATCTGACGGAGTGGTTACCACGAAGATTGCAGACTCGTCTTTGGTTATATCAAAATAAGCTTCTCCCTCAAACTCCACCATACGCGGCTTTCCAGGAACAAAAACTGACGGATATTTGAGCACCGATCCGGAATTAAGTATGGCTGTAGACCCGTCCGGCAACATCACCTTTCCTGTCATACCGGGATTGGTCCTGAATTCCAACATCTGAACATCAGCAACTGGCTCGGACTTATTTTCCATCAGCACATAAGTCAACGCTCCGGCCAAAGGAATCAGCAGCATTGCAGCTACGTTACGTATCCATGCAAGGTACCTCTTTGCCTTTTCCCTTTTAATTCTTCCGCTTACCCTATGAAAGGCCTTGTCCGTATCCACTGACGACATGACTGCAAGTGCATCCATATCAATGCACACATCCAGCATCGCCTTGAGAAGTTCCTTGTTGGACTCATCTTCTTCAAGCCATTTCAGGACAAGGGCATTCTCCTCTTCCGACAACATACCATCGCAGTAAAGCGGCAGCAACTCTTCAATTGTTCTTTTTTCTTCCATTTTCAACTTGCTTATCATCTTATAGGCAATCCTACATCGTGCCTTCCTAACTTAGAATGCAATAATTTCTCAGAAAACAAGAACTGCAGTTATAGGCCAATGGTCAGAAATAAACTTGACTCCTCCATACTCATTACGATTGACCCTATATTCCTTGCAGGACGAGAATCCTTTCCACCAGATGTAATCAATGAAACTACCATCTCGTTTGCCCCAGCCATTGAATGTCGGCACGGAATCAGCTTCCAATGCAGTTGCCGAAGCATTATTCATATAGGCATATACACCATCCAGGGTGAAGGAGTCGTCAGGAGTGACGTTGAAATCTCCTGTGAGAATAGCAGGATCCCCTTCGACATTCTTTTGCTTTATAATCTTTATTATAAGTTCAAGACCATTCTTTCTGGCATTCTTGCCGACATGATCCAGATGAGTGTTTATATAGAAGAATCTTTTCCCGGAACCTATGACTTCCATCTTTGCCCAGGTAGCTGTCCTGAAGCATCCGGCATCCCAACCTCGACTCGGTTTCTCCGGAGTCGGAGAAAGCCAGACAGTACCCCATTCATTAAGTTTTATCTTCGACTTGTCATAGAAGATGGACATAAACTCTCCACCCTCCTTGCCATCATCCCTACCAACTCCTATCGACGCATATTCCGGACAGTTTTCTTCCACATACCGTATCTGGTGAACCATCGCCTCCTGCACACCGAACACATCCGGATGCACCTCCTTTATCATTGCGGGAGTCGCAACTTTCCTTATATCCCAAATATTTTCACCATCATTAGGGCTGTCATATCTCATATTGTATGACATTACCTTCAGATTGTCTTCCTCCTGCTGCACCTCGCACGATAACGTCAGAAAGAGTGTGACAAAAGCAAACAAAAACTTCTTCATATTATTTTAGATTTAGTTTTAATATTCCTTTGATATCTGTCGAAGATGAACCGAGAAGCACCTCAAATTCACCTTTCTCTGATACCCATGCATGTTTATCAGGATCAAAGAAGCGCAGGTCGTCTTCATTCAGTTCAAATTCTGCCACGGCAGTCTCACCTGGTTCAATCCATAACTTACAGAATCTCTTGAGTTCCTTTTCCGGACGCGGAAGGTATGCATCGACATCTCTGACATACAGCTGAACGACTTCCGCACCCCTCATTTCTCCTATATTAGTGACAGGGACACTTATCTTTATCTTTTTGCTCTCACGAGCCTTGACTTCTGACTCAACATCAGGAAGCACGACCTCCTGCACACTCTTTAAACTGTTTGATGATATCGAAGGCTCACCCCATTTAAACTCCGTATATGTAAGTCCGAAACCAAATGGATACATAGGCTTGATGTCCTTCTCATCCATCCAGCGATAGCCGACATAAAGTCCCTCCTCATATCTGACATCTTCCTTGTTTTCAGGGTCATATATTCCGAGCGCATGCGATGGATAATCGTCCAGGCGTTCTGCCATAGTAAACGGAAGTCTTCCTGAAGGGTTTACTTCCCCGAACAGAACATCTGAAAGAACGTTTCCGTTTTCACTGCCGCCGTACATCGCGTATATGATGGATTTTGCCTTATTCCTCCATGGCATCTGGAACGATGTACCTCCATGGAGCATGAGGACAACATTCGGGTTGACATCCAAAATATCCTCGATGAGAGCATCCTGCTGGAATGGAAGTTCATATCCGAGTCTGTCACGGCCTTCGCAATCCTGATAAGACCATCTATTCAGTCCACCTACATAGATTACGACATCAGCATTCCTTGCCGCAGCTACTGCTTCCTGCCGCAGCTGCCCGATATTTTCAGGCTCGTAACCCGGCATATAGGCCTGATATCCTCTGACATATCTGACTTCCGCCTTATCGCCTGCATACTTACGGATCGCATCAAGAGTGAGGACCTCTTTAGCAGGTTTTACAATCGATGAGCCACCGGCATTTGAAAGTGCGCGTGATGCGTTATCACCCACTACAAGAATAGTCTCATAGTCTGATACATTGAGTGGAAGAAGGTCCTCATTCTTAAGAAGAACGACACCCTCTTTAGCAATATCATAACAAGTCTTGAAATGTTCGTCCGAAACGAATGACCCATATGGACGATCCTTTGCCATATTTGTTCTGAAAATCATCCTCAGCACCCTACGGACCTTATCATCGAGTTCCTCTGTTCCTACTACACCATCGTCTATGAGCTTTTTGTATGGATCTGCCATGAAATAAGCATCGTATGGATTATTGGACTCCACCGTCATTCCGTCTGTCCCAGTGCCAAATTCCAAGTCCAGACCGTTCTTGATGGCTTCCATTGTGTCTTTTGTACCGCCCCAATCCGAAACGACAACCCCATCAAAGCCCCACTCTCCTTTCAGGATATCATTCAGAAGATATTGGTTGTGACAGCAGAACTGATCCTTATATCTGTTGTATGACGCCATGACACTCCATACCCCTCCTTCCAGAACGGCTGCCTTGAAAGCAGGAAGGTAGATTTCATAGAGAGTCCTGTCATCTACAACAACATTTATCTTGCTCCTGTTCGCCTCCTGATTGTTCAAGGCAAAATGCTTCACACATGCAGCGACCTTGCTTTCCTGGACACCTCTGATATATGGCACTACCATCCTGGATGCCAGATATGGATCCTCGCCCATATATTCAAAATTACGCCCGTTAAGAGGAGTTCTGAACATGTTGACTCCGGGACCCAGAATCACATTCTTGTTGCGGTAACGGGCCTCCTCCCCGAGTACTTTTCCATAATGATAGGAAAGGTCCGGATTCCATGTAGCCGCAAGACAGGTGAGGGTTGGCAAAGCCGTACATGCATCGTTTGTCCATCCTGCACTTCCCCACTTATCCCAAAGATTTTCCGGACGCACTCCCAAAGGACCATCACTGAGCCAATTTTCCGGAATGCCGAGACGAGGAACCCCCTTTGAAGAAAATTTGGACTGAGCATGAATGAGATCTGTCTTTTCATCAAGAGTCAATCTGGACAAGGCGTCTTCAACTCTCTCTTCGACAGGAGCATTATCATCCAGATATATGGGTTTATCTACTGTACCGCATCCTATCAGAAGGTACAATAGCAGAAAAACAGTTATGACAAGTCTCATTTTTTCATAAATTTGTGCACTGACTATGGCAATCGTAAACAACATTTTCCTAATGCCTTTTAGGATTAAATCCTATTAAAATGCCTTTTAAGAAAACCTCAGCTATGAGAAAGGAGATAGAAATACGTCATATACCTGTAATTGAAAATCTTGAGGACAAGGAGTTTCTCACAGTTATGACTGAGCACATACGTCCGGAAAAGGTGTGTTGTGTCAACTGGACAGAATACAGCTATGTCCCTGAAGTAAACCTCAGACTTGCTTTTTCAGATAATGTATTGGCACTGCTATATACGGTAAAGGAAGAACACATCCTCGGATCAGTACTTGATGACAATGGTCCGGTCTGGGAGGATAGCTGTGTGGAGACGTTTATCAAAGATCCTCTATCAGACAATTACTACAACTTTGAAGTTAACTGTATTGCAACCAAACTCGCCGCTCACAGAAGATCAAGAACAGATTGCGACCTTTTCCCTGCAGAGAAACTCAGCAAAATCAGATGCTTCAGTTCGCTGCCCCACGAAAAGACTGACATAATCAACACAGAGCTGAAAGAATGGAACCTGGCTCTTATGATACCGTTCAGCCTGCTCGGTCTGGACAAAGCACCGGACTACCTCGATGTCAATTTTTATAAATGCGGAGACAACTGCAGACAGCCACATTATCTCAGCTGGTCACCGATAGAACTCCCAGAACCGAATTTCCACTGCCCTGAATTTTTCGGCAGAATAAACTTGATAAAGAAATGAAAAACATCCATGCTATTGCCTCTCAGTTTGAATTGAAAGGCACTGTCTCTGAAATCACACCTCTTGGAGAGGGATTCATCAACGACACCTTTGTCATAAAGACAGAGGGAGATGACCCGAATTACATTCTCCAGCGTAAGAATCATAAGATTTTCCCTGACGTTCCGGGAATGATGGACAACATCAAGGCCGTGACCGACCACATCAAATCAAAGGTCGCCGATCCCCTCCGCGAGACTCTCACAGTGATCCCTGCAAAAGACGGAAAGCTATATGTGCAGGATGGTGAAAACTTCTGGGCAGTATGCCTTTTCATCAATGACACCATAACTTACAGCAGGGCGGATTCTACAGAACTGGCTTATCAGGGAGGACTTGGTGCAGGACGATTCCAGTCACTGCTTGCAGATTTCGACAAGCCTCTGAACGAGACCATCAAAGGTTTCCACAATATACGCTGGCGTTTCCAGCAGTGGGATGAGACAATTGCAGCCGATCCGGTTGGACGCGTCGAAGAATTGCAGGAGGAAATCTCATGGATAGAGTCCCGCAGGAAGGAAATGATGGATTTCTGGGCATTGGTGGAGGACGGTACAATCCCGTCACATGTCAGTCACAATGACACTAAACTCAGCAATATCCTCTTCAACAGTTCAGACGGAAGCATGCTCTGCATGATAGACCTTGACACAGTCATGAGGTCGACTTCACTCAACGACTTCGGTGATGCAATCCGTTCCTACACGAACACAGGAGCCGAAGATGACAAGGATCTGGATAATGTCAGCATGAATCTGGATATGTTCAAGGCATATGCGGAGGGATATCTGCACGAGCAGAAAGACACCATCAGCAAGTCAGAACTTGAATGGCTGGCCTTCTCTGCAAGATATATCACTTTCGAGCAGGTGCTCAGGTTCCTGATGGATTATATTGACGGGGATAAATACTACAAGACTGCATATCCTGAGCACAATCTTGTGCGTACGCACGCTCAGTACAAGCTCCTTCAGAGCATGGAGGCGCAGTACGACGCCATGTGCAAAGTCATCGAAACCTCTATGCCATAAAGGCAACTTTCGATGGCTTATGGCATAGAACAGACTGTGATGTCTGATACAGAATCCGAAGTATGGGATACACGGATGTAAGGCGAGGACTTCATCCAATCTTTAAGTACATGAAAATCTGCACCGCCAGGAGTGTGCATTGAAACATCAGCATGATAGTGGCCGAAGATGAAATGATCCACCTTGTGGGCCTTTTCATACTCGGCCGCAAATTTATACAGCGGTTCCTCCTCACCACGGAACTCGTATTCCACATGACGTGATAGACGGTTCTGACGCGACCATCCGTTTCCGAATCGGAAGGCAATCCACGGATGAAGAAGACTGAACAGGAACTGCAGCACCTTATTGTGGAAAACACCACGCAGGAAGCGATATCCGAACGGTACTGGACCGAGTCCATCACCATGACCAAGACAGAACACCTCGCCACCAATCTCCACAAGAGCAGGCTGCTCTAGGCGTTTCATGCCCAGCTCTTCGAAATAACCATATGTCCAGACATCATGGTTGCCCTGGAAGAAATACACATCCACACCTCTGTCCATCAACGCAGTGAGAGCTGCGAACACCCTCACATATCCCTTTGGCACAACATCACGATACTCGTACCAGAAATCCCATATGTCTCCGAGAAGATACAGAGCCTTTGTCTCTTCCGGAAGACTGCGGAGAAACTCCACGAAACGAGCCTCCCTGCCGGCAGGATCATCGACCTGCAGACCAAGATGGACATCTGACACGAAGTAAGTATACTGTTGCATAGGTCTGGATTTAAGCAAATATGAATATCGCTGCTGCCACGAGAAGACAATAAAGAGCGAACCAGCTCAGACGGGCCTTTCTGACGAGAGCAATCATCACCTTACATGCAAACAAACCAGAAAGGAATGCCGAAATGAAACCGAGCACCAATTGAAGAGCGCCCACAGACGAAGCACCGAACTCACCGCCCACAATCTCCAGGAAAGTCTCTCCGAGAATAGGAACAAGAACCATCAGGAAAGAGAACTGAGCCATGACTTCTCGCTTCACGCCACAGATAAGTCCTGATGAAATCGTGGTGCCGGAACGGGAGAGGCCCGGAATGACAGCACATGCCTGACCGAGTCCGACAACCAGCGCCTGCCAATAAGAAATGCCGTTTCTGTACGTAGGAGCACCTTCACGCGCCGGTCTCTTGGACGCAAGGTCCGAGAAGATAAGCAGAGCTGATGTGGCAAGAAGAGAATATCCGACAACCTTGATCGAGCCGAACAAAGCCTCAACCTGATCCTTGAAGAACACGCCCACGACAAATATCGGAATCATCGACACAACCATCTTCAACAGATAGTCTGTCTGATCATTGCAGACAAGTTTCCCGCCCTTCACATTGAGACCTTTCAAGCCACAGAAAAAGCCCTTCAGAATGTCCCATATCTGATGACGGAACACGACCACAGTACTCAATACGGTGGCAGCATGCACCATGGTGGTAAACAGAAGATCATCGGTAGTCTCAACTCCAAGCAAAGCCTTTCCGATCTCGAGATGTCCGCTGCTGCTGACAGGAAGAAACTCGGTAAGTCCCTGTATCAGACCAAGCAATACTGCCTCAAACCACTCCATACAGCCTTACTCTCCTTTGAAAATACGCATGATTGCCACCACCTCGATAACGATACCGAGGATTATCACTACCGGAGCCGCAACCATCCTGCGGAAATCGAACATCGCATAATTGAAGACCTCCGGGTCGTCACTGCCGCCACCCGACATGAGGATATATCCTGAAACCATTACAATAAGTCCCATAAGAAGATATTTCAATCCCTTGGGAGTAATCGGCATTTTAGTATTGTTTTCCATATCAATAATATAGTTCGTCCTTTTTCAGTGACACAAGTTTATTTACGACAAAGTATGTGCTTACAAGGCAGATGACAAGGCCTGAAGCAAGCACGATACCAATTACAATCAGAAGAAGGTCAAGACGGAAAATCTCGAAGAGACGCTCAAAGCCGCTTCTCAGGAAGAAAAGCATTCCGACCAGGGCAATGATTGCAATCATGGCGGAAAATACGCCCTGGAAGCCTGCCTGGATCAGGAACGGCGCCCTGATGAACGAGCGTGTCGCACCTACGAGCTTCATGGTGTGGATAGTGAATCGGCGGGAAAATACACTCAACCGAACCGTATTGTTGATCAGAACAAACGAGATGAACAGCATGAGTGCGATAAAGAATCCCAGGACAAGAGATATCTTGCTGAGGTTTGCATTGAGGGCATCGACCAGAGAGCCCTGATAATTGACCTCTGCAACGAGAGACGACTTGGAAATCTCCGCCTTCACGACCTCAAGACTGTCGGAAGACACATAGGCTGCGTCAAGGGTAATCTCTATCGAAGCCGGAATGGGAGAAGTCTCGAAGATATCCAGAAAATCCTCACCAAGCTGATCGGCGAGTTCCATCTGTCCCTGTTCCTTCGAAATATACGTTGTGGTCTTGATGTAACGGGCCTTCCTGAGGGTCTCGCAGAAAGACAAAGCCTTGTCTTCGGTCACATTATCCTTCATCATGACCGACACCTGCATGTTTTCCTTGAAGTAATCGGAAACACTGTTTGCATTGACCAGAAGCATGCTTGCAACACCTACCAGCAGCAGCACCAGACTGATGCTGATGACCGATGAAAGGTAGGCATTTGCCAGTCTCCTTCTCATTATTCTGTTTTCTCCTTTACCCATACGAACGCCCAATAGAGGGCCAAAGTTAATGAAATATCAAAAAAAATGATTATCTTTGTTGAGATTTTGTAACTAAATTTGAACAGTATGGATAATTCTGTAAAAAGAGTCCTTTTTGTCAATTCTGAGATATTTCCGTATCTCCCCGAGTCGAACATCGCCAACATCGGCAGATACCTTCCTCAGGGCATACAGGAGAGAAAGAAGGAGATCAGGTCATTCATGCCGAGATACGGATGCATCAACGAGAGAAAG
Organism: Candidatus Cryptobacteroides sp.; assembly: GCA_045614805.1. Classification (GTDB taxonomy): domain Bacteria; phylum Bacteroidota; class Bacteroidia; order Bacteroidales; family UBA932; genus Cryptobacteroides. The sequence goes on from JAZLDR010000004.1 coordinate 29,308, forward strand.
AATCAGCTTCACGAAGTGATCAGACTCTCAGGAATGAACATCGTGATCAACGATGTGGACAGACCGCTTGTGATCAAGGTGGCATCCATCTCATCAGCAAGAATGCAGGTCTACTTCATTGACAATGAAGACTACTTCCATCGCAAGAGCATTTACCATGACGCCGACGGCAATTTCTTCGCAGACAACGGGGAACGTGCCATCTTCTTCGCAAGAGGCGTACTCGAGACAGTAAAGAAACTGCGCTGGGCACCAGATGTAATCCATTGCCAGGGTTGGATATCACATGTGCTTCCGCTTTATCTCAAGAAGGCATATATCGACGACCCTATCTTCTCAAACAGCAAGGTAGTCCTATCGCTTTATGACGACACTCCGAAGGAGATTCTGACAGAGGATCTCAAGAGCAAGATGCTCTTTGGAGGAATATCAGAGGCGGATCTGGAAATCCTCAACGAGCCTACAGGCACAAATCTTGCTAAACTGGCAGCCGAATATTCAGACGGCATCATCTTCGGTTCAGAAGGGATTGACGAAGAGATTGTCAACTTCTGCAGGGAGTCTGGCAAACCGGTTCTGGATTTCAACGCTGAATCTATCGAAAACGGCTCGTACATAGAGGATTATAATAGTTTTTACGATCAGGTATAATGAATTTTGATTTTATAGGCAGAGTATGCCGCCTCGCGGTTATCGGTGCGACACTGCTTGCCTCTGCATCATGTATCCAGGTAAACGAACAGTTGGGAGAAAACCTCATCCCTACTGACCAGAAATGGGATGTCTTCCCTCAGGAAGACGCCCCCCTCAGAAGCATACGCCTTCAGATGGCCGACAGCCTGTCAGGATACAGTTCCTCACGATTTACATTAGGAGCAATCAAGGATGACGTCCTGGGAACCACCGTAAAGGGAAGCACCTTTACGCTCATCCCTGTGTCGGATACGCTTGACTTCGGAAAAAACACCGAAGTCAGAGGTTTCTATTTCACAGCCGCAAAAGATACGCTGTCTGCAGCGTATGATTATCAGCGCAGGATTCTGCAGAACATATATGTCTACGAACTCAAGCAGGCCCTGGACTCTACCGTGCTTTATGCCGGAGAGTTCACAAGCGAAGAGATGAGAAACAGGTACATCGACTTCTCTACCCGCATAACCGACGGAGTTCCCGTCTATGACGGTGGTGATTCACTGAGCTTTGAATTCAGCAAGACATTTGCCGAAAGCATGGTCGAGAGACTCAAGGCTGCAGATATGGACAGCATCAAGTACTATCTTAACGGAAACGAGAAGAAAGGAACCAAAGGCATCCCGGGAATATACATCACCACTGACACTCCTGCAGAAATGGGAGGACGATACAATCTCTTCAAGCTCAAGATCGACTACGACTCTCAATACGGCTACATCACCGGCAACTATGCCGAGCTTAAGATACGTGCTGACTATGGGGACAGGACAGGGGTAGACACCTCATTCGTCTTCATGTTCGGAGCAGGAGATTTCATAAAGAACATCAAGAACACATCCGACATTCCTCAATATGCATTCAATGCAAGTATACACGACTCTTACAGCGTATATGAAAAGGAGGGTGTTCCGGCTGCAGACAAGATCTTCGTGGAGGGCGGATGCGGAGTCAAGCCAGTGATCAAGGCTCGTGAAATCAGAGAAATCATCGAAGAGCAGATGGTAGCAGCCGGTATTGCCGACATAACAGAAACAGTCATCAACAAGGCGACCATCGTTCTCCCGTATAATGTCAACGGCAACTATGACCTCATTGACAAATTCCCTGTAATCCTGAGCCCGACCGTAAAGCTCAGAAGCAGCGACAACAAGTATGTCACATACGCAGGTCTCACAGACTCAAGCATAGCCAGTGAGAATCAGGGAAACATCAACAGGTCTCTCAACCTTTATTCTCCTGACATCAGCCATCACGTGCAGGAAATCATGAAGGTGAAGAAGGATGAGAATTATGACAAAAACATTGAGAAATATGACATCTGGCTCCTCATCATGCACGAAGAGGTGACAGAAAGCAGCAACAACAATGCTTCCAACGATTTCTACAATAACCTGATGTACAACTCATATTATAACAATATGATGTACGATCCATACGGATATGGTTATGGCTACGGTGGATATGGCGGATACGGTGGCTATGGCGGATACGGTGGCTATGGTTATAACAACTACTATAATTATTATATGATGGCAGCATACGCCAACTCGTACAACACCACGACAGAGGAGTCGAGCATCGAACTCGACAAGGACAGATACTACAGATGTACACTCAACGGTCCGGATTACAGCGACAACATAAAGGAGCTGCCTCGACTCAGAGTCACATTCTCCTCACCGAAGACTGCAGAAAAAGCCAATGAATAACAAGTATATTAAAGAAAGGGCTGGTCAATCGACCAGCCCTTTCTGTTTATGTAAGACAAAATTATTTTGCGTTTACCTTGTCTTCGATGTACTTGATGGCGTCACCTACAGTTGAGATTCTGTCACCTGCATCCTCATCTGGAATAGAGATGTCAAACTTCTTCTCGAACTCCATGATAAGGTCTACGATGTCAAGTGAATCTGCACCGAGATCGTTCTGGAAGCTTGCTGTCTCAGTAATCTCAGCAGCAGGTACTCCCAACTTATCAACGATAATTGCCTTTACATCTTCTGCAATATTAGCCATAACGTTAAATTTTTAAGTTAATAATTTATAATTCTAATATACGTATTTGCGCTAAAACTTCGCAAAGTAAGTAAAAATATTTGGAAAATAAAAATCCGCTCCCTATTTAAGCCTTACGGTCTGACAGACGCAACCAGACTCTGAATCCATTAAGCGAATTCAGGAGATAGAACACCCACATGATTACCATGACCGCAGCATGGGCCTCTCCTCTTGACACACAGATGCTCCACATGACTACACTGATGATATTTGTGATGATCCAAAGGGCCCACTGTTCCATGAAGGCCAAAGCCATCAGGGCCTGTGCCACAATGCTCAGCACTGTTGTCGCGGAATCCTTGAACGGCTGCGGGTCACCGAGATGGCGGAGAAGAAATCCTACTGCAATGACTGCTGCTGCACAGCCGACAGCCAGGAGTCCTCTCTGTCTCCAATTGAATCTGCGCGCCTTCACCAGGACACCATCATCACCCGCCTGCGCTTCAGACACAGCGGCTCCTCTCTTCCGCCACTGCCACCATCCAATGAACTGCATAGGCAGATAATACAGGGCATTAAGAGCCGCATCTCCGTAAAGCGATGCCTTAAATGATATCAACGCATAAAGAGACACGTTGACAAGACCGAAAGCATAGTTCCAAATGCTGCCCTTGGCAACAAGGACAACGCAAAGGACACCGGTTATACCTGCAAGGGAACCTATTACATCCACACTGCCGGACAAGGCGGAATAGATAATGTTCGTAGCGATGACTCCCACGATCAGGAACCAGTCGTAAAAAGTAAGAATCTTCTGTTTCATGACTTCTTATTCAATTCTTCATGGATAGTCTCAGCAAGAGCGGGACCGACGAGGACTGCTATATCTTCAACAGACGCCGCAGCAATACGGGATACACTGCCGAAATGCAGCAGCAGTCGCTGCTCAGTCTTATCCCCAACTCCTTTAATGTTCCGGAGAGCAGATTCTATCTGTGATCTGCTGCGTAGCTTTCTATGGAAAGTTATTCCAAACCTATGCGCCTCATCTCGAATCTGCTGCAGCACCTTCAAGGCCGGAGAATTGCGGTCGATGAACAAAGGATAAGGATCTCCCACCCTATAAACCTCCTCCATCCGTTCAGCAAGGGCAATCAAAGTCACCTTATCAATGATTCCCAGCTCACACAACGCCTCATACGCAAAGGATAACTGCCCTTTGCCACCGTCGATAACTATCAGTTGCGGCAGATCGTCCGGATTTTCCAAAAGCATACGAGAATATCGCCTGTTGACCGCCTCCTTCATCGTAGCATAGTCATTAGCTCCGACGACAGTCCTGACCTTGAAATGACGGTAATCCTTCTTTGACGGCACGGCATTACGGAAAACCACACAAGCCGACACCGGATTTGTTCCCTGGATATTCGAGTTGTCGAAACATTCTATATGGACAGGCAGTTCCTTCATTCCCAACTGCTTCTGGAGGGATTCCATGACCATATTACGGTAAGCGTCAGGATCAGTATGTTCCTGCTGTTTCAAGGCATTCAGACGCATTTCCTTCGCATTGCGCGCACTGAGTTCAAGAAGAGCAAACTTATCTCCGCGCACAGGGATACGGAAGTCCACTCCGTCGATGGACATATCCGGAAGGAAAGGAACAATAACCTCCTTGGAAAGTTCGCCGAACTTGGACTGTATCTCACCTATGAACATCGCGAGCACCGATCCCTGCTCCTCCTCAATCATGAGCTTGAATCCGAGATTAAGAGACTGAACGACAGCGCCGCCCCTGATTCTCATGAAGTTTCCAAAATACTCAGGACCGTCGCTTACAAGCGAGAACACATCCACATCGCCGACGGCAGAATTCATTATCACCGACTTGCTGTAGTGCTGCTCCAGAGAAAGCATCTTTTCCTTATAAACCTGTGCCTGCTCGAAATCCATCCGTTCGGCCGCCTCCATCATCAGACTCTTATAATGTCTTATGACCTCACGCCCACCGCCCTTCAACAGAGCGACAACCTCCTCTATATACTGGCAGTATTCCTTTTGGGAAATACCACCGATGCAGCAGCCGAGGCACTTCTTTATATGGAGGTTCAGACAAGGCCTGAGCTTTCCACGCATAATCACATCTGATGTGATCCTATGCCTGCACGTACGGAGCGGGTACACATTGTGGATGAACTCCACCATATTCCTTGCATGAACCACGCTGCTGTAAGGACCGAAATATCTGGAACCGTCCTTCACAACCCTGCGGGTGAGGAAGACACGGGGGAATTCTTCGGCAGTGACACATATCCAAGGATAGGTCTTCGAATCCTTCAAAAGGATGTTATAACGCGGCTTGAACTGCTTTATAAGGTTATTTTCCAGAAGCAGAGCATCCGCCTCCGACTCGACGACGGTATATTCCGCATTTGCAATCTTCGAGACCATAACCGCAGTCTTGCGGGTCAGTCTGTCAGGCGAAACAAAATACTGGGCTACTCTCTTATGCAGGTCCTTTGCCTTACCTACATATATGACATTCCCCTCGGCGTCATAATATCGGTAGACACCGGGGGAATGCGGAAACAGCTTTATCTTGTCTTTTACGTCCATTGTGAAGATTTCTCGACTTCGCTCGAAATGACACGAGGCGGCTAGTCCAGATATTCAGCTACGGCGGACTGGATGCCCTCGAGACCATGGAAACCACGTTTGAGGATGGTTCCGTCAGGGCCGATGAACATAAGGTGAGGGATACCCTCCACACCATAGATGTCAGTAGGAACTGTGCCGCAGTTGTTCATATGCAGCCAATCCATGCCGAGTTCTCCTGCTGTCTCGATAGTATGCGACTGAGGCTTTCTTTCCCATACAGCAAGACTGAGAACCTCAAGGCCCTTGTCCTTATACTGCTCATATACCTTGATGATGTTCGGCACCTCCCTGCGGCAAGGACCGCACCATGGCGACCAGAAATCAACGAGGACATAAGTACCCTTTCCTACATAGTCAGAGAACTTGACCTCGCTCTTAAGCGGCTGTGGGTCTACGCTTCTGTCATATCCATACACATGCTCGACAGTGAAATCAGTAAACATCTGACCTTCTGCAGTGGCCTTTCTTGCGTCAAGACCCTTCTTGAAGAATACGACTTTCTCATTCTCAAGCATTTCCTTTGACATCTTCGAGATAACTTCCTCTACCTGAGCATCATCAATAAGACCGCGGAGGTTCAGGAGAGCCTGCACGGCAACCTCATTGTCGGCATTCTTCTTTGCCGATTCGAGATTGAATGCAATATACTTCTCAACAAACTGGTTATAGTATTCCTCCGCCTTCACCTGATCGTTCGCCAGAGAGTCCATAGTCTGACTGTATTCTGTCATCATGGCCTCATGAGTCTCCTCAAAAGCCTTTACCTTTTCCTCTGCTGTCTGTCCACATGCCGCTACCGCAAATGCAGCAAGCGCAAAAAAATAATTGATCTTTCTCATATGCATTAAATTTATTTATCTGTCACACTATCCGGTCTTCTTACTGCCGCGTGGGCAGCCTTCTGTGCCGCAAGCACCTGTTCGGCTGTCATACCATCCGGAATATAGGTGTTTCCGACAACACTTCTCCTTAATATCTTCTCATACCATGTGCAGGCCACCGTATAACGTCCGTATGGCATGTGCAGATGGTAACCGTCACGGGTCATCTTGTCCTTGAATATGGTCGCACGTGCGTTCTGCACAGCTGTTCCGCTCGGAATGACCATCCTGACACCCGTAAGTCCGGCTGCTTTGTCTACGGCGTCCACAATGGCATTGTACATGGTCATCTGATCGTTGTCATAGTTCCTGAAGTCACCGTGATCGGAGGTTTCAGCATAAGCCCACGTCTGATGAAGCATCATCCTGGTCTTCTTTGGCAATCTGGCCTTGACATAATCCAACAGTTGCGGAAGCGACTCCGCCCAAGTCTCATACAATCCGGACCTGCCGCTCTGCTGCTGAAGAGAGACATAGTCCCACTGCTCGTCTGACAAGGCTTCGTCAATGGTATATCCTTGTATTTCAGTCATCGTTCCATCGACACCGATCTTCCTATACCTATATGATGGTCTGTTCTCTCTGGCATTGTCGAGATGCGCCTGCAAAGTACAACCGCCGATATACATGTTGCCGATAATGATTTCCATACCGTCGGCCGCAGCAATGTCATGGAGGTGCTGTTCAACAGCATCCTCGGAAAAGCTGTTTCCGATGGCAAGTATCCTCACGACCTTACCTGTCTGTGCATACGACTCAACAGATACAAGGAGGAACAGTCCCAGGAACAGCAGCGATAATACCTTCTTCATATTCGTATGACCTTTAACTCCCAAATATAGCAAATAGTTTATAAATAAGGGCCGTCATCCTATAAGATAACGACCCTGTCATTTAAATCGTATGTTTCCATCCGGACTAGTTTCCTTCTGCCTCCCTATACATAATTGCCCAGGAGCCGACATTAAAACCTGCACTTGAATTGACAAATATTCCGCTTCTGTCTGTATCAGGGAAGTTAAGCGATACATTCAGACCCCCATGTCCATTCCATTCACCAGATCCCTCAGTTTCATTGATGCAGGCCTTGAACTCATCATACATTGACTGTACAGTTGCATTCTGATTAGGTTTGTCGATCAAAGTAAATGTTGCATCAATGTTTGTGGTGGTGAACAGATCCTTGAAGTTAAACGAGCCCTGAAGATCGAAGCCTGCAGGCAGTTCGCATCTCCACCAGTGTTCTACGTCTATCGTATAAGTACCATCTGCGTTCTTCTTTCCATGATAGAACTTGATATTACTCTTGAAAGGAGGAGCCAGACGGCTTCCCTGCTTGATGCCATTGATAGCTCCGGCCTTGCAGACTACGCCTTCGGTGTTCTGCTTATGGATTTCCTGACTGACACCGCCGCTGACATTATTCATTCCGACACACAACGATGTCACATTAGGAATAGTGAACGGCTTACAGATAAGGTAAACTGTCGCACTCTCATTCAGTTTTAAAGTCTTGGGATTTGTCAGTTTTATATAAGGTCTTGTGATTTCTCCTTCAAGCAGAGAACTCTTTGTAAGGTCCGAGCTGGAGTCCCAACCAGGAAGGGTTATGTTATCAGCATCCATTCCCTCCGCCTGAGTATACACCATCTCGTTTCCTGTCATATCAAGATAATGAACACCCGCAAGAGTTGTATACTCACCTGCTCTGTTATGATGAGCAAATGACACCGTCTGAAGATTACAAGGTTCGCTTTCATAGTTTGTAACCTTGATCTTCATCACAGTCACAAGGTGATTCATCATCACGTTAGGATTCTGTTCAGCTGGAACAGCCTCCACCTTTCCTGCCAGAGGACACAACTTTTCACGTAAGTGAGACATATCACCATCAGCAACCTGATTCTGTATAGTAGGAATGGTTACACGCATGTATTTTGGTGAAATGGTTGTCGGATCGTACGGATATGCCACATACCAATCATAAGCCTTACCTTCTTCAAGTTCAGCCTTGATTGTGCCAGTGAAACGGTCCTCGGTCGAGAAAGTGAACGCGCCGTCATTGATATAGTTCTCTGTTCCAGCCTCAGCGTGGAATACATTTACCTTATCACCATCAACCCAAACGGTACTGAGACCGTTATTTGCTGTTTTAGTAGGAGGTACCAGGAAAATTTCATAAGGAATCTCTGGTGTTGGATTCTCCATATCCACAACATTGCAGGCTGGTACAGCGAGCAGCACACATAGTATGATGTAGAATATCTTAATATATCTTTTCATTGTCTTTTGCCTTTAATGTCGTTCTTAGATATTACATACAATAAACGGAAGATACTTGGTTCCGAGATGCTCTGCATAACCGTAATCATATTCGAAGTATAGGGATGGCGCGAACCTGAATCCAAATCCGTCATAATCCTCGGAAAGAACAAGTTTTCCATCAGCAGAAATGCTGATGCCATGCTCTGCCGCAGCATCTGCAGCACCCGGATATGGGCCATTCTCATTCTGACCTCCATTCCAAATACCCTCTTCCGTATATTCACCCTCGCCAACATTCTTATCGAAACCACGATACCATGCAGGTTTCCAGACTATTCCCTTAGACTGTCCGCAGACATTTTTTGCCTCGTCGGTCAGCACTATATTCTTTCCGTCGTTTTGGATGAGGACAGTACCATCCGCCGCCTTCACAGTGAGGGCGCACCAGTTCGGATGGAATAAGTCAAACCTTTCCTGATCCTCTTCTAAAGATCCCGGATTAGCGTTAAGGAAAGCACAGATATTAACCTCTGTTCCTGCTGCAATAGGACCATAAACTGCGGTTGGTGCAAAAAACTTATTATTCCAAAGGGTTCCACCATTGATGGTAGGTTCAGTTTCGAGAATCCAATCATCATTTACTACTTTTGTAAGTCCATCAAACGGATCCACATGGCGGAACCAGATATCCCATTTACCTACATTATATCCGGCGTTACAGTCAAAGAAAAGACCGCTCTTATCTCCGTAACCAACGATGAAATTATGATCAAATCTCCTATTACGCACCCATTTAAATTTATCCTGGCAGCAGGCGGCAAGTTCATTAAACTTATTATAATCCTTCACCTCGCCATTACCAGCTTTATCATTCTGATTTTCAATGGCATGAAGTTTCACTACTGCATCTCCCGTATTGAACGTGTAGAACAAATCAGCAAAATTGAAATTTCCGGAGAATTGATAATGGGCAGGAAGGTCACATCTCCACCATCCGTCCTGATACTCATATGTCCCGTTATCAAGTTTCTTTCCGCAGTAGAAGTTGATTCCATCCCTGAAAGGAGGAGCCTGACGGCTACCTTGTCTGACAGAGCAGATGACTCCTGCCTTAAAGTCAACATTCCTTCCATAAATTCCCTGCTTGACACCACCGGAGTTGTTATTCATACCAACTGTCAGAGTTGAAGCATTAGGAACATGGAACGGGATAGTCACCATATATACAGTAGCACTCTCGTTCAGTCCCAAGGTCTTCGGAGTGTTCAGGTGAAGCAATGGACGGCTGGTGCCTTTTACCTGATTATAAACGAACTTATCTCCTGTGATATCCACCTCGAATGAACCTGCGATTGTCGATTCATCACCGTTGTTGATGATTACACTCTCGGTGGTGTGTGTCAGACCATCTGCACGGAAAGACACGAGGTCAAGATTCATCGGATTCGGCTCATAATTGGTGACCTTGATCTTGAGCACTGTAGTCAGGTGCTGCATATTCACAGTTATCGAACCTGCTGCCGCAGCTGTGGCCTTGCCGGCAAGCGGGACATTGCCGATGTGCTGCATGTCGTCATCCTTCGACTGATACTGGTCAGCAGGGATATAGATAGGCGCCGCCTTCGGAGACGCCATATTTTCATCATAAGGATATAGGACGTACCAGTCGTATGTCTTTCCATCGACAACAGAACCTTCACGAATGAATCCCTTGAAGGTATTGTCTCCTGTATATTCAAAAGGTCCGTCACTGATAAAATTCTCTGTGTCATGCTCGGCATGGAAGAGATTCACCTTATCTCCTTCAACCCATTTCAAGGCATTACCGTCAAGAGCGGTCTTTGTCTGAAGAAGACGGATAGTAAATTCATCACCATTACTTCCAGTGCCATGAGGATCATTATCCTTGGCACATCCTGACAATGCGGATAGTGCAACAACCACTGCTGCAAATCTTTCAATTAGTCTTTTCATCTGCGTCCGGTTTTAAAGTACGTCTTCATTCTGTTCCCAATCCGGGATTTCGTTAGAAAGGCAAAGTATGCCCTCTGTCTGCATCTGGATTACCAGGATACCAGGGGTATGGTAAACCATTTCATTATCAACCACTTGCATCATTTCTTCCTTGTTTAAAAAACAACAAGCCGCGAAGATAGTTAAAATCCCCCCCCGTACGCAGTGTTAATGTTTTTGTAATGCTTTTGTAACGCAAAGAAGGGCTGGCATTTCTGCCAACCCTTCTTCAAAATATGTAGAGTTACAATTACTTGTTGTCTCTGCGGTTGTTGCGACCACCACGACGACGATCGTTGTTACGGCCACCACGGTTATTGCTGCTGTTAGCCTGCTGCTGAGCTGCAATACCTGCGTTAGGAGAGAGGTCCTTCTTTCCGTAAACCTCACCGTTGCAGATCCATACCTTGATACCAAGTACACCTACCTTAGTGTGAGCCTCAGCAAGTGCGTAGTCGATATCAGCGCGGAATGTGTGGAGAGGTGTACGACCTTCCTTGATCATTTCGCTTCTTGCCATCTCGGCTCCACCAAGACGACCGCTGATCTGAACCTTGATACCCTCAGCACCAACACGCATTGCAGAT
>JAZLDR010000005.1:0-3771 GCA_045614805.1 Candidatus Cryptobacteroides sp.
CAGACACTACCAACCTAAAAGACCTCTTTGCAAAACCTAACTACAATATTGTCAATGAACTGGATGGTTCTACCGAACCAAGTTTGTTTTAATTGTTAAACTTTATAATAATCGTCCGGAACTTTTACCGGACAGCAATGCCAGTATATATGCATTCAAGAATTTCAGATTCTCTTCTAAAAACGGCGCTCCTGTGTGTCGCTATGATTCTCAGTATTTCGGCCTATGCCCAGAACTCGCTTACAGTAAAGGCGAAGCTCGCTGATGAAAAGACAGGTGAGCCTGTGGGTTTTGCTACAGCATCCCTTACTGTAAAAGGTGAAAATGAGCCGGCAAAATATGTCCTTTCAGACAGCGAAGGAAATGTAAACCTTCAGAAGGTCCGCAAGGGCACTTATATCTTAAAGGCGGAACTTATGGGATATAAGCCTTTTACAAAGGAAATTACGGTCGAGAAAAATCTGGATCTCGGCGTGCTTAAGATGGCAGAGGATGCTGAGGTCCTGGATGCCGCGAACGTGTCTGCAGTAGGAAATCCCATCCTCGTGAAGAAGGATACCATCGAGTACAATGCGGCGTCATTCAAGACATCTGACAATGATATGCTGGAGGATCTCCTGAAGAAACTCCCTGGTGTGGAGGTGAATTCTGACGGAACCATCACTGCCAACGGAGAGACCATCAATAAGATCACGATCGACGGAAAGACATTCTTCCTCGATGACCCTCAGCTTGCATCGAAGAACCTTCCGGCAAAGATAATCGAGAAGGTAAAGGTCGTGGAAAGAAAGTCTGAACAGGCTCGCTTTACCGGCATCGATGACGGTAACGAGGAGACCATCATTGACCTTTCCGTATACAAGGGAATGATGAACGGATGGTTCGGAAACCTCTCTGCAGGTGGCGGACATGATGTTCCTGACAAGGGATACTACGGAAACGGCAAGACTCCTCTCAAGGACGGATGGCGTTACCAGGGTGCAGGAATGGTCGGCAACTTCAAGGAAGACAGTCAGATAAGCTTGATCGTGAATGCAAACAACACCAATAACCGCGGATTCAATGACCTCGCAGGAGGTATGATGCAGGGAATGCGTGGCGGTGGCGGCGGAATGGGCCGTGGAATGGGTGGTTTCGGTGGCGGAAACGGCATCACCAGTTCCTGGATGGGTGGTCTCAACGGAGCCTTCGATCTTTTCGACGGTGATATGGAACTTGCCGGAAACTATCTCTATAACGGTTCTGACAGATATGTCGAGGAGGAAAGCTCGAAGATAACATATATGGAAGATGGCAGCCGTCTCATAAATGACAACTATGGTTCAAGCACAAATGCCTCGCAGGGTCATAGATTCGGTGTACGCCTTGACCATGAGTTCAATGAGAAGACTTCCATCCTCTTCGAACCTCAGTTCAATTTCGGAAACGGAGATTATTCGGATGTTTCCCGTTTCTCGACAAGTACGGCACGCGGTGCGGATACTACTTTCACCAACAAAGGTTTCAACAACAATTATGGTGATAACACCAACTGGTCGACAAGCGGACGTTTCCTCTTCCGTCAGCGCCTTGGAAAAGCAGGCAGAACCTTTTCTGCCAATGTTGATTATAATTTCAGCAACAATGAGATGTCCGGCTTGAATCAGTCACTTACCCAGACGGATTTCGATCAGGACGGCAACTATGAAAACGATATCGTGAATCAGGTCTTTGACCAGCTCTCAAAAAACTCGTCATTGAGCGGCCGTCTCGTATATACGGAGCCTCTCACCAAGACCCTCTTCCTTGAAGCCAGCTACCAGTATTCGTGGAACGTCAGCAAGAGCAGCAAGTATACTTATAACGGTATCGGCAGCACTACAGACGGAACCCAGATTTTCCAGGAAGGATATGACATGGAGAATTATGACCCGACATATTCAAGCTCGATCCTGAACCGCTATATCAACCAGCGCGCCGGTCTTACCCTCAGCTGGCAGAAAGAAAAGATCAATGCCCAGGTCGGAGCTCAGATCAATCCTACCAATACTCATAACGAGACCAACGGCGAGTCATACGACAGCAAGGTTATCAACTGGTCACCGGAAGCGCGCATCAGATACATGTTCAATGACAACGCAAACCTGATGGTCAATTATAACGGCCGTTCGTCGCAGCCGTCGACATCGCAGCTGATGCCTGTTCCGGACAACACCAATCCGTTGAATATTTCTCTTGGTAATCCGTACCTCCAGCCTTACTTCACTCATAACATGAGGGCCAACTTCAGATATACCAACAGACAGACCTTTACCTCTGTCAATGCAAGCTTGAACGGAGGTCTCGTGCAGAATTCGATTACCAATGCACAGTGGTATGATCAGGCTGGTACCCAGTACTCTATCCCGGTAAACAGCTCAGGTAACGGAAATGTGAATGCCCGTGTAATGGTGAACTCACCGATCGGAATGTCGAATTTCTCAATCATGTCCAGCACGAATGGTCGTTACAATCAGTCCCTTTCTTATATCGGAACAGGTTCGCTTTCAGCAGACAGATACTACGATCCTTCAACTGCGGAATTCAATTACGAACTCTTCCATAAGGATTTTCCAGACCTTGACAAGACGGATGCATTCACCAGAAACAAGATCCAGACTATGGGTATAACCCAGATGCTCCGCCTGACTTATCGCAATGACTTCGTGGAACTCGTAGCAGGAGGACGCACGAACATGTCAAAGTCTTGGTATACCATGAACGCGGCCAATCAGAAGGCGACATGGAACAATAATGTCTCATTCGAAATGAACTGGACACTTCCTTTCGGAATGAACATCATCAGTGACTTGAATTACAACTGGTACAACGGATATACAACCCAGCAGGAACCGGAATTCATCCTCAACGCAGAGATTACACAGCTTCTTTTCAACAAGACCTGTACTCTTGCACTCAGAGCATATGACCTTCTGAATCAGGCTAAGAACCTCTCGGTTACCGATGCGTCCAACTATCACCAGGAAGTACGAAACAATACCCTCGGACGCTATGTCGTGATTTCATTCACATATCGTTTCGGTACATTCGGAGGCGGACGTCGCGGTCACGGCCCTGGCGGAATGCGCGGCGGTCCGGGCGGTGGCCCGATGGGCGGCGGAATGATGGGACCTCCTCCTGGAATGATGAGAAGATAAGGTGATATCCTCGGCTTGGCCGGGGATATTTTTTTGAATTGACAAAATTATATGTAAATTTACGCGGTTAATGACAATCCAATACTACTAAACTAATAACATTATGAAACTAAGATCTATTTTGTGCGGCGCTCTTGCAATCGCGGCGGCCGTGGCATGTAAGCCTGAGGATGTTGTCGAGACTCCAAAGCTGGATGTCGACAAGGCAGCCGTTTCAGTGACAGCTGAAGCAGGCCAGGCTACATTCAACGTAACAACAAACCAGGACTGGACTGCCTCTGCAGACGCAGACTGGGTTTCAGTGAATCCTAACAACGGCAAGGCATCGGACAAGGCAGTTGCAGTGAAGGTGACCGCTGAAGACAATGCTACCGAGGCAGAGAGAACAGCTACAGTGACTGTTAAGGCCGGTTCACTTTCAAAGACCGTGAAGGTTACTCAGGCCGCCAAGTCGACTACTCCAGAGCCTCCGGTTGATGAGCCAGAGTTCGAGGTGAATGAGCTCTATATGCTCGGAAGCGCCTGTGACACAGGCTGGTCTCTTGACGAGATGCAGGCATTTGCAAACGACGGAGGAATCTTCACCTGGACAGGT
>JAZLDR010000006.1:0-3858 GCA_045614805.1 Candidatus Cryptobacteroides sp.
AAACAGTATAATTGATGAATGCCATGAAGAAATTGATACTTACAGCGATTGCTGCAGCAGCAATAGTTTCATGTTCCGACTGGACTCAGACAGAGCCGTTGGAACCGGTGGTGAGATATCCTTGGCAGGAGTCTCCTCAGCTCTGGGAGGAATACAAGGCATCCGTGAGGGAATATAAGGAAAGAGACCATTCCATCATATACGCCCGTCTGGAGAACTCTCCGGAGAAAGTGACGAACGAAAAGCATTTCCTCCGCAGTCTCCCTGACTCGCTTGACATAGTGACCCTGACCAATGCAGCTGCCTTCTCGCAGCATGATGCTGAAGACCTTGCATGGGTGCAGTCATTCGGCACAAAGGTGCTGTATCATATCGCAGACTTCAGCGCAGCAGAGGCTGCCATATCATCGGTCAAGGCAAACGGACTGGACGGCTTCTCGTTCACTGCTTCATACAAGTTCGGTGATCAGGAACATACTGCTGCCATATCCGCCATGATCGACAGGCTTGTGTCTGCAAAGTCAGAGGGACAGCTTCTGGTGTTTGAGGGCAATCCTATGGCAATCCCGGCAGACAAGCGTGATGTCATTGACTACTATGTGCTGAACTGCATAGACTATGACAAGGCACATAACATCAATATCGCAGTATATGAGTCGTTGGAGAAATGTGCCTTGCCAAAGGATAGACTGCTTCTTTCGGCAAAGGTTGGAGCAGTCCTTGAAACAGAATCAAAAGCCAAGGTGGATGCCTTGACGGAGATGACAGGAAGAGTCGTGACATACGGCGACCTCGGCGGTCTGGCGGTTTACGACATTGAAAAGGACTATTACCATTTTGACGGCAACTACGTCGCAGTACGCACAGCCATCCAGACATTGAATCCTTCAAAATGACGAATATGAAAAGAACAATAATAATATTGACAGCAATCCTGGCCCTGTTCTCCTGTGACCGTTACAGTGCCGACGGATACAAGTTCGCCAACTCAGCCTATCTGGATGTGAGTTCACACAGCAGCACCCAGACGGCGACATTCGGCAACAATATTCCGGAGTTTACCAAGGAACTATCAGTCCTGCTGGCTTATCCGTCAGAAACTGACGCAGATTTCACCATGTCGGTGGATGAAGCACTCGTGGGAGAATATAACGCCCGTTACGGAACCGCATACGAGATGCTTCCGGCAAAATACTATGAGTTCCCGTCTGTCGATCTGAAGATAGAGGCAGGAAGGACAATGTCTGAAAGTGCATCAGTCAGGTTCAAGGGCCTGATGGGTGACGGAGAGGAACAGACCGGTGCCATGGAAATGGACCATACATATCTGTTGCCGGTAAAGTTAAACTCGGCAAACATGGAACTCATGCAGGCAGCATCTGTAGCATATTACCTTGTGCGTCGTTCATCTGCAATTACAGTGGCTGCACAGCTCACAGATAATTGGATTAACTTCCCGACCCTTGATCAGCCAGGTCCACAGAGTGATGCCTTCAACGGTCTTACCGCCCTGACTTATGAGGCTCTGATCTTCATTGACAGGTTTGACCTTGACAATGTCTTCGGATCCTGCAACATATCAAGTGTCATGGGAGTCGAACAGTATTGCCTGCTCCGTATCGGAGACGCCAACTTTGAGCGTCAGCAGATCCAGTTTGACGGCAGTGGCGGAGGTACAGGCTTCGGCAAGTTCCCTGCATCCAATGCCCAGAAGAAACTCTATGAGGGAAGATGGTACCACGTTGCTGCTACATACGACTACGCAAGCAGGACAGTGAGGGTATATGTGGACGGTCAGATTCAGAGCGAAGCCACCGAAATGGGTGATGCCACAGGGGGAATCAACCTCGCCCAGAGGGCTCAGGGTGCGGCTGAAGCCTACCAGTTCTTCATAGGCAAGTCATACAATGACTATCGTCCTCTGCAAGGCAAGATCGCTGAGGCAAGAGTGTGGAATGTGGCAAGGACTCCTGAGCAGATATGGAAGAATATGTATCGTATTGAAAATCCGCAGGATGACCCTACCCTCATCGGTTATTGGAAGTTCAATGAGGGCAAAGGTAATGTCATAAAGGATCATTCACAGTACGGAAACGACGGAGTTGCCGAAACTGATATCATCTGGCCGTTAGGCATTGAAATTCCTGAAATCAATAAGGAGGAGGAATAGTTATGAAGAAGATATACCTATTGATGCTTCTGGCCTTGGTGGCCTGTACAAAGGAACTGATTGAAATTGACAGAGGCGATCAGCTTGATGCGGATGCGATTAATGCTTCAGCAAGTGTCGGTCTGCATTCCGGACGGACGACTTCAGATCTTGTGTCCCTGGAGATGCTCAAGGGAGAGGGTATGTATACCGAAGACCTGTATGTTGTTGCGGGCAAGCCTCTTGATGCAACTCAGACACTGATGCTTCAGGCGGAGCCGACGCTTGTGCAGACATATTCTGCAGCATCCGGAATAGAATATCAGGAACTTCCTGCAAGTTTCTACGAGTTCATCGGCGGCGGTTCATTTGAGTTCCGCAAGGGTAGTCTTAAAAGCGAAGCCCGTCAGATCAAGATATTCTCCGTGAACAAGATGGGTAATGTACTTGACTGCGGACGCTATCTTCTGCCTGTCACCTTGGTGTCCCCTACATCCCAGTCCAGCAGCAGTACCATCTATATAGATGTCACCGTGCGTGAGCCATTTAAGACTCTGGCACCACTTCACGACGGATCGGAGCTCTTTATGATATTCTATATTAATACTTCCGAATTCGATCCGAGACTGGCGACATCTCATTATATTAACAAGATGGATTTTCTCGATCCTGCCGGCAACTGGAAGGCGGGTGTAGGAAACATTGTCAATCTGCGCAAGACCTCTGTGGGATATGATGAGGAGTCTGGCAGAGTGCTTCTGAACTTGTCGTCTGATATGCGTTACCTGATTGATAATTACAAGGAATATATCCGTCCGGTACAGGAGACAGGAAGAAAGGTATGTCTGTGCATCGAAGGTGGAGGAAAAGGAATCGGCTTCTGCAATATGTCAGATGCTCAGATCGAGGACTTTGTGTCTCAGGTCATGTATTATGTCAATGAATTCGGATTTGACGGTGTCAACCTATGGGATAGGAATTCCGGATACGGAACAGAAAGAATGCCTCAGGTGAACAAGACTTCTTATCCAAAACTCATAAAGGCTCTCCGTCAGGCACTTGGCAACTATAAGTTGCTGACATTGGTGGATTATGAGGAACCGACGGCAGACTTCTGGGATGTTGCTGCATGCGGCGGTATCGAGGTCGGTAAATATATCGACTATGCATGGTCAGGATATGTAGATCAGATTTATCAGGTCGTGGACCCTTATAATCCTGGAGGTACAGGTGTCTCGACCGAGCATATAAGAAAACCGATCGCCGGCCTTAACAGCAAACGATATTGTTGCGTGATGGGACGTCCTTATACAAAGAGCGATATGCCGAATGTTAATTCTAACGCAGTTCAGGAATGGCTTGGTGCAGGACTCCGCCAAAACAACATGTCTGTTCATTATGATGTAAGGTCGAATACGCAGGATGAATATGAGGGGGCAGGTTGCCTGTTGCAGAATTTCTTATCTGATTTCTTAGGATGGAATAATCCGTATATGCTGGATTTCCATTCTCTCTCTGACACCCCTTCCGGCTATAACAAATGGAAAAAATCATGGTAAAGTTTAACCACTTAATACACAAAACAATGAAACAAAACTTTCTAACTAAATCATTAGCCGTCGCAATCGCGGCTATGATGACATTCACAGGATGTTATGATGACTCTGACCTCCAGACACGTATGGATCAGGCCGAGGCAGACATCGCAG
>JAZLDR010000007.1:0-3054 GCA_045614805.1 Candidatus Cryptobacteroides sp.
ATTCAAACAACTCTTTGGTTATAATCCGGATATTACCTGTGGGTTGAATCATTCATTGACAAAACAAAGATTCATTATGATGACTCAATCTCATCGTGGCAAAGGGGCCTGGCTCAGGCTGGCTGCCACACTCCCCGTAATTGCAGCAACTTTCTTTGCCTTCGGCTGCGGAACAAAGCAGGCAGAGATGACTGAAGTTTCAACGAACTTGACTGATGGCACGGAAGCAACATATATCGATATGTGCCCTCCATGCGACGCGACGGTCAGCAATGAATTCAATGCTGGCAGAGCGGGACACTCTCACACTGGAATTGATTATGTCCTGAACGAAGGTGACCCGGTTTATGCCGCCGCCGATGGCGAGGTTTCGGCAATCACGCGCGATGACAGCAACGGACTTATGCTGACATTGAAGCATGCTGACGGCTATGAGACAAGGTATGCACATCTGTCTAATGTGTATATTTATACAGAAATCAGTTTTGAAGGCCCTAATGTAAAAGTTGATAAGGTCGGCGCGATCTCAACTGATGCAGATCATTCCGATCTGACTGTTACCGGCGGCGGTAAGGTATATAAAGGACAATTGGTAGGATTCGCAGGCTCGACTGGACGTGCAACAGGCTCACATCTGCATTTTGAAGTCCGTCATAATGGCAACCCTACTGACCCTTCCCCACTTTTCACATCAGACAAGCCAGCTAAGGGACCTTTCATCATTGATATAACGGAGGGACCTAGGAATCCAGAACCTGGCGAAGAATATTTCATTGTCTGCAATGGAAAGCTGGCACATAAAGAAGATATTGGAAAACTCGTAGAAGAGTTCTTTGCCGGTACTCCTATGCATCAGGCTGTGGTTCACATAAAGGCGCAGAAAAGCATCCCTATGGGAGTCATCACAGACATCAAGTTGCAGTTGCGAAATGCACGTGCATTGAAGATAAGATATGAGACTGACGACAGTGCAATTGAGAGGCGTATGCCGCCTGCTCAGACCAGCAGTCCTGCCATAACTGACGAGCCATATAGTAAGGTAAACCGCAGAAATATCATTGTTATTAGAGTAAATCCTGACGGAGAAATGCTTCTCGGATCTAACTGTGTCAAAGGAAGCTTGCACAACGAAGAACTTTACAGACAGGAAATCAACAGGCTTAAGGACTACATCTCTAATCCGACAAACAGTGAAGACTGCCCGTCAGTAGAAATAAGAGACATACAGATGCCTGACGGATCTACCAGACGGTTCAGGGTAAGTAATGCCTTAGTATCATACCAGGACGACAGAGGAACCTCATACGATGATTACACAAAGGCAATGAAGCTTATCACCACAGCCTACAAGGAACTTCGTGAGGAACTCTCGTCAGAAGTATTCGGAAAACCTCTCGCAGATCTTTCTGACGCTGAAATGCAGGTAATCTATATGGCCATTCCGATGAATGTGTCAGAGCTAGAGCCGAAAGATAGCAAGCGATAACCTTTTCAGTAGTTAAACATAAGCACCCCAGTCAGAAGACATAGGTCTCTGGCTGGGGATTTATTGTTGTTAAGTTCTATTGCTGATGAATCAGTCGTTTTCTTCAAGCTGGAAGATTTCGTCTGCATGCTTGCCGAAGTGTCTTGCGATCTTAAGGGCGACGATGGTCGAAGGCATGTAGCGTCCTGTCTCGATGAAGTTGATCGTCTGCCTTGATACGCCGACAGCGTCCGCCAGTTCCTGCTGGGTTATATTCTTGATGGCTCTTTCTACCTTTACTGTGTTCTTCATGCCTGGTCCTCCTTACACTGTTTTCTCATCTTCCAGATGGATATACGGAAAATGATCAGATAAAGAATTATATAAGTGTTGACACTTGTAAGTCCGGTTCCGGTAAGAACGGTAACCAGTGACGACACAAACGACATCGACTGAAGGCTTCTGAATCCGTGCAGGAAAGCCATCACCAGATTTATCACCATGAAGAATCCGAATGCGATGAATGCCGTCGCGGCAATGGACCTGCGTCTGATGGAATCGATCATTTCGTCCTCATCCTTCTCTTCCGTCATCACAAGAACGAAGATGCCGAGGAAGAAAAGAAGATACATCACCATCGAAATGAACCTTGTATGGGTCTGAGGAATGATTTCCCATACGTTTGCCATAAGAAGGCCAAGTACAAGCGATAGAACTGAAGCTATTATCAGTCCGTAGCCCCAATTGCGGAATCTGTACGGGAGCATATAAGTCTTATTTTTCATTTTCTGTCCTCCTGATCTTTATCATTTCGTAATTGAACTTGCAGATGTACATGATGAAGCATACAAATACCGATGCGAACGCAAAGTACATGAATGCGAGGTCGTAGACAAAGAGAATGGCAACCAGCATCAGTATTGCTGTGCACCAGAACCCCCAAACAAACGACTGCATTCTGACAACGGCTGTCATCTCGTCTTCGTCCTTCTCTTTCGACAAGGCGATGAACACTAATGACACCAGCAGGCCAAGCATACATATTTCATTCACAGGGTCAGTCGCTGTCATACCGAACCATTCGCTTGTGCTGGCAATATCCAGCGTAAACAGTGCCGGTACGTCAACTATGAACCAATCGCCCTCGCATGGACCACACAGAAGGCATATGCAGGCAACAAGGAAAGGCACAAGCATAATCAGACCGACACGCTTGAAGCCATGGGGAAGAAGGTAATTCTGTTTCATAAAATTCGTTGTTAAGATTCTACTTTATGGAATTCCAAGAGCAAAGTTAAATAAACTTTTCTATTTGTCAAGCGCATTTAACATTTATCACAACTATTTAACTTTGCCACCTCTTTAGAAACCAATAACGAACACCTCCCTTCTTACCACCACCAGATCAATTTGTCTTGATTCAACTCTTTCTTGGCTTCTTCAAATGTATCAATGTAGTCATCAAGTTTATCTTCTTCACGGAATTTATAAACTTGGTCCAGAACAAAATCTTTGTGGTTCTTTATGTCACCGACCTGACGAGGATGCGTCTTAACATCATGATAGAGCTTAATTGCATACTGCGGCGA
>JAZLDR010000008.1:0-1994 GCA_045614805.1 Candidatus Cryptobacteroides sp.
GGCAATCCCGTTATGGCCGTCCTGGAACATCTTTCTTATAAAGGCGAAATGAGTCTTGTCAAGAAGGCCGCCATTCATCAGCAGATCAGGGGAGGACTGTATCGTCACTTCATATATGCCCGCTCCTTCCTTGATGTTTCCGTTTTTCCAGGTATGATAGAGGTTGCTTCCGGTTATCAATACCAGCTCCATATCAGAGATTTCCTCTACACTGTCGCCAACAACCCTCACAGCACCTTCTGCTCCTGCTATGAAATTGATTTCATATTCAGGGTGTGCATGTACCGGGAAATCGAAACCGGTCTTCCTTCTTTCGAATATGACAAACAGATCATTTCGCGAAAGAGGCGGGGACTCTATGATTACATTATAGCTTGTCATAGTTTATGGTCAGTCAAGGTCTAACAAAATTATGAATTACATTGACATATAGCATGAAATAGATTTGATAATATCATTATTGTATCGGATAATACCACTCTTATTAAATTTTATACAGAATATGAGCAAATTACTAATGACAATAACGCACAATAATACTATCTAATCAACATTTGATATCATCATAACGAATACGGCCAACCAATGCTTTTCTATTTTATATTTGTGAAAACCGATTTTGTCATGAACAGATTTTTCAAATTATTTGCTGCCGCAGCAATAGTTGCCTCGGCAGCCGGATGTACCCCTCAGGATCCGGAAGACGACCAGCAGGGTAACACCCCGACAACTGACGTGCTCAGCGCTCCTGAGCTGACGGCTACAGCCAGTGAAGGTTCCATTTCATTCACATGGACATCAGGTACAATCGAGAACTCGAAGCTTGACGTCGACTACACACTCTATGTAGGAAAGGCGGGAAGCGATCTGTTTGATGCAGGAGTTCCATTCGAGACTGAAGGCCTTTCACACAAGATCGAAGGAGATGAATACACAAATCTCCTCAATGATATGGGATGTCAGAGCGGCGGCACAGTAGACATGATTGCCATCGTGACCGCTACTGCCGGCAATGAAACCAAGACATCTGCCCAGAAGGCATTCACAGCAGGTCTTCCAGCAGCTGAGGTTGTTTTCCCCGAGGCTCTTTACATGAAGGGTGGCGCATGTCCTGGCGGATGGGACACAGCAACTGTCATGGCAAAGGGTGCGGAAGGTGTCTATGAGGCATCAGATGTGACTCTCCTGTTCGGAAAGCCTGAAGACGGAAAGGGATTCAAGTTCTTCGTGTCTGAAGAACCATATCCATTCTATGGCCAAGACAACACTGAAGGTGCAGCTTTCGGAGACATCAAGGTGTTCGCTTCCGAGAACGACGGTGACTCACAGTTCTACCCTCTTCAGTATGAATACACAAGCGGTGTCTACACAATCAAGGTTGACCTCAATACGCTCAAGCTTACTTTGACAAAGACCGCTGACGTATTCGAGCCAAGCAAGCCTTTCTACGTATTCGGAGAAGGACTTGACAAGAACTGGGAGATGGTTGATGAGCTGAAACTCAGCGAGATTGAGAAGAACATCTTCGAGGGTCACAATATCCATATCTACAAGAACAGTTCATTCAAGTTCGATAACGAAGACTGGACCGAGTATCAGAGAGATGACGCTGCAGGCGAATACTGGACTGTAAAGGCAGCTGTAAGCGGCGAAGACATCAGATTCATCCCTAAGGATTCTGACCCTGATTTCAAGGATGGAAAGTACACTGTACGCCTCGACCTCAATACTATGAAGGTAACTCTCACCCTTACTGAGGCTGACCCTGTAGTCGAGTCCCAGTACCCTGCAACTCTCTACATGAGTGGCGGTTTCAACGGATGGGTGCTTGAGCAGCTTGACATGATAGCTGACGGTAAATTCCAGAAGGAGAACGTCCAGATGAATCTCGACAATGGTCCGGACGACCCTAAGGGACATGGTATCAAATTCTTTGAAAATGCAGACTGGAGCGGTCAGTGGGGCCCTAAGGAAGATTGGGAACATACAGACTA
>JAZLDR010000009.1:0-8524 GCA_045614805.1 Candidatus Cryptobacteroides sp.
TTGTATAATTTCTATATAATTCTTAGCTTGTCTCTGACACTTATAATTTCACAAAGAAATTAACGCTTCTCGATAAATTGTATTTTCTCGGTACTTGCTTCTTGTACAGTTAATCAGTCTTTTCAATGAACTTTTCGTGCCGTTCTTTCTCAAACGGGCTGCAAAGATACGGACTTTTTCTTAACCTCCAAATTTTTTTAAACTTTTTTTGATATTTTTTCTAATTTTGTACTCGCAATGGTCTCACTTTGGAAAATATTCCTCGTTTTTGCCAAGATAGGAGCTTTTACTATCGGCGGCGGCATCCCTATGATTGCCGCCATTAAGAGCGAACTCACCAGACGGAACTGGATGAAAGATGAAGAATTTCTCGACATCATCACACTCGCCCAGACTGCCCCGGGTCTTTTTGCTGCAAACATTGCGATTCTCACCGGATATAGACTACGCGGCACAAAAGGAAGCATTGTCGCGACCATCGCAAGTTGCCTTCCTCCCTTCATGATCATACTGCTCATAGCAATGTTCTTCACGGAATTCAAGGACAACGAATATGTGATCAAGGCATTCAAGGGCATAAGACCGGTAGTGGTCGCACTGATCGGTGTTCCGATGATTGACATGCTCAAAGCGACGCAGATGAAATGGTGGTCGTGGATCATTGTCGTCGGCACAATGGGGCTTGTCTGCTTCATGAAGGTCTCACCTATATATATATTGATAAGTGTAATGGCCGGAGCTCTGGCCATAAGCTGGTGGAGGAACAAGAAATGATATACATTGAACTGTTCATGACATTCTTCCTGATCGGAATGTTCACCATCGGCGGCGGATATGCGATGCTGTCTCTTATTCAGAACGAAGTGGTCACCGTCCACGGATGGATCGACGACACTACCTTCACTGACATCGTCGCCATCTCGCAGATGACCCCCGGTCCTATCGGAATCAACACTGCCACATATATCGGATATGACGTACTGGCTTATTCCGGAGCCTCGGAGTTCATGTGTCTGCTGGGCTCATTCACTGCAACTTTTGCAGTGGTCCTGCCTTCTTTCATCATCGTACTGTCAATATGTAAAGTCTACGATAAATTCAAGAATCATTACCTTTTCAAGGGTGTGATGACGGGACTGAAGCCTGCTACATTGGGACTCATCGGTACTGCCGCACTGGGACTGGCGACTGCCGAAAACTTCATTGACTGGAAAAGCTATATGCTCTGCATTCTGGCTTTCATAGGTATATTCACCAAGAAAATCGGACCGTTGGCAGCCCTCGGTCTGGGTGCTCTGGCAGGATTGATCCTATATTAGACAGAAGCGGATAAAATTGATGATCATGAACTGGTTAACCGAACTTTTTACACAACAGACATTCATTCAGGCCGTAATGGTATTGTCCTGCATATGTGCGGCAGGACTTGCATTAGGCCGAATCAAGATATTCGGAGTTTCACTTGGAGTCACCTTCGTATTCTTTGCGGGAATCATCGGTGGCCATTTCGGATTGAGAATCAATCCGGAAATGCTGGCCATACTGCAGAACTTCGGACTCATATTATATATATATTCGCTCGGAGTGCAGGTCGGTCCCGGCTTCTTCTCATCATTCAAGAAAGGAGGAATCCGCCTCAACCTGATGGCCACAGGACTTATAGTGATAAGTTCGCTGATGGCAGTTGCGATATTCCATATCACCGGAATTTCCGCTGCCGACACAGTAGGACTCCTTGCCGGCGCCGTAACCAACACCCCTATGCTGGGAGCAGGACAGCAGACTTTGCTTCAGGCCAGCCCGGATAATATAGAAGCAGCCAACAACATGACAATGGCATGCGCAGTGGCATATCCATTCGGTCTGATCGGTATGGTAATCACCGTAATAATAATGAACAGGATTCTTGCGCCTAAGTCCAAGCGCCAGACTGCCGATACATCAGCAGACAACACATTTGTCAGCGAGTATCAGATCAGTAATCCTGCAATATTCGGAAAGACAATCATGGAGGTCAGACAGGGAGCAAGCTGTCAGTTCGTGATTTCAAGAATCTGGAAGGATGGCAAGCTGATAATCCCTACTTCCGAGACAATCCTTGAAGAAGGCGAACACATCCTTGTCATCTCCGGCAAAAAGGATCTGGAAGCTATCCGGACACTGTTCGGCCATAGAGAAGATGTAGACTGGAACAAGAAAGATATAGACTGGAACGCCATAGACAGTCAGCTGGTATCACGAAAAATCCTTGTCACCAAGTCAAGACATAACGGAGTCAAACTGGGAGACCTCCGCCTCCGCAACTCATACGGAATCAATATCACACGTATCAATAGAGCCGGCATTGACCTGCTTCCCAGCAGGAATCTTCGACTGCAGCTTGGTGACAAGCTTACCATCGTAGGAGAAGCCAGAGCCGTTGAAAATGTAAGTGCAATTCTCGGCAATGAAGCCAAGAAGCTGAAGAATCCGAATCTGTTGTCGATGTTCATCGGCATTATTCTCGGCCTCATACTCGGAAGTATTCCGGTTGCCATTCCAGGAGTGAGTATGCCGATCAAACTCGGTATTGCTGGCGGACCTATAATAGTAGGTATCCTCATGGGAGCATTCGGTCCGCGTTTCCATATAGCCACCTACACTACACAGAGTGCCAACCTGATGCTCAGACAACTCGGCCTTATTTTATATCTCGCCGGGCTCGGTCTGAGTGCTGGAGCCGGGTTCTTTGACACCGTCTTCACACTTGAAGGACTTAAATGGGTCATCATCAGTATCATTCTATGTGTCCTTCCTGTCGTAATCACCGGATTCGGAGCAGCAAAGATCTTCAAGACCGACTATACCGAAAACATAGGTATGCTCTGCGGAGGTATGGCAAATCCTTTCGCACTTGACTACGCCGGCACAGGCTCGGACGGCGACGATCCTGCTGTAGCATATGCAACTGTTTATCCTATAAGCATATTTCTGAGAGTCATATCGGCTCAGATTCTGATTCTCCTGCTCGGATAAACGATATCTTTTCCTATATTCGCAAAATAACACTAAGAAACATTCATATGAAAAAGACTCTCATCCTTCTTTCACTAATCTTCGCAGCCATATCATGCGCCCCTAAGGACGTTCAGACACTGTCCGTAGTGCCTTACCCTAACGATGTAAAGATAAAGGCCGGCACTTTCGACATAATCGGAGCCGACGTAAGATACGACGCTGCAGCTGACAAGAATTCAAAGGAACTGTTCAAGACTTTTGCAAGACAGCTTTCCGTAGCGACAGGGGCTGATTATCAGGTAATTGAAGGCACCAATGACAGTGGCTTTTCATTCATTGTAGACTCGGAACTCCCTCATGAGGCATACAGACTGTCGGTAACGAAGAAGGGCGCCAGGATTGAAGCGTCCGGCCTCAACGGATTCAATTATGCCATCCAGACCATCAAGCAGATGCTTCCGGCAGCCGTTTACGGAACAGAAGCTTCTCCTGAGGAGGACTGGAGCCTGCAGTGCGTCAAGATCAGCGACGCTCCACGTTTCGGCTACAGAGGTATGCATATGGACGTTTCACGTCACTTCTTCAGTGTTGACGAAGTCAAGCAGTACCTTGACATCATGGAGGTACATAAACTCAACACATTGCACTGGCACCTCACTGACGCCCAGGGATGGAGACTTGAGATCAAGAAGTACCCTCGTCTTACAGAGGTCGGTTCGATCCGCAACAAGACCATCGTCGGCCATGCCTACGACGGAAATGGATATGACAACACCAGTTATGGCGAAGGATATTGGTACTCGCAGGAGCAGGTAAAGGAAATACTTGAATATGCTGCTTCAAAAGGAATTACCGTAATTCCTGAGATTGACCTGCCGGGACATATGCTGGCTGCTCTTGCTGCTTATCCTGAGCTCGGATGTACAGGCGGTCCTTATGAGGTTTGGGGCGACTGGGGTATTTCTGATGACGTACTTTGCGTCGGCAAAGAGGAGACCATGAAGTTCCTTGAGGATGTCCTTGCCGAAGTGTGCGAGCTTTTCCCTGCCGAATATGTGCATATCGGAGGCGATGAATGCCCTAAGGTAAGATGGGAGACTTGTCCTCGCTGCCAGGCTAAGATCGAGGAACTCGGGCTCAAGGACGACGAACATTATAAGGCAGAGCATTATCTGCAGGGATATGTAACTTCGCGAATGGAAAAGTTCCTTACTGAAAAAGGCAAGAAACTGATCGGATGGGATGAGATCCTTGAGGGCGAGATTGCTCCGAACGCCACAGTAATGTCATGGAGAGGCGTTGCCGGTGGCCTTCAGGCCGTAAGAATGGGACACGACGCCATAATGACTCCGAATACATTCTACTATCTTGATTATTATCAGTCTCTTGACAAGGCGAACGAACCTTTGGCTATCGGAGGTTACCTCCCTATCGAAAAATCTTATTCATATGAGCCTTTCACAGTGGATATGACTGATGAAGAGAAGTCTCACGTGCTGGGAGTTCAGGCCAACCTATGGACCGAGTATATTGCTACCGCAGATCATCTGTTCTATATGATGCTTCCGCGCATGACCGCACTTAGCGAGGTGCAGTGGTGCCAGCCTGAGAACAAGAGCTGGGAGAGATTCGTTGACAGCGCGGATGATTTCTGTGCTATCTACGACGTTATGGGTTACAATTATGGCCCACATATCTTTGAGACAAAGGGCTTCCCTACTGTCAATCAGGAGAAGAAATGTCTGGAAGTTGTGCTTAAGGCACAGGGAGACAATGCGATATACTATACTCTCGACGGCAGTGAGCCTACAACTGAATCTGCTGTTTATACAGAGCCGATAGAGATTCGTGAGAGCTGTACCCTGAAGGCGATGAACCCAAGAAACACCAAGGTTTATGAGAGGACTTTCAATGCCCACAAGGCAATGGGAAAACCTGTCCGGACTCTGACTCCAACTCATCCAAGCTATACATTCAACTGCCCTGACATGCTTACTGACGGTATCCTCGGCGGTGACGGACCGTACAACAGCGGCTTCTTTGCCGGATGGTACAATGTTCCGTCTGAAGTTGTGATCGATATGGATGGATGCACATACAGCGAGGTCACATTGAGTACTCTTGTTTTCAAATATGATTATATATTCCCTCCTGTAGACCTCGTAGTGCTGACATCAGAGGACGGAAAGGAGTTTACTGAAGCGGCACGTGCCGAATATCCGCTTTCAGGTGGATATCATGACGGTAACGGTAAGAATTGCTACACTGTGACTTTCCCTGAGACTTCTGCGAAGTATCTCAAGGTGACTGCGGGCACTATCGAGGCTCTGCCAGAATGGCACAATGCAAAGGGTCGTCCGGGATTCCTGTTTGTTGATGAGGTTATTGTAAAATAGCCTCATTAATAAAATGTTTACACCTCAGGCGAGTTTTGGCCATTTTACCTTCTGATGACCCGGTAGGTTGAGAGGGCGTAGGTGATGATGAGGAGGGTGTGAACGGCGAAGCGGGCAATGCCGGCCGGGATGACTGAATCAAGAAGGAGAGATATGCCGTAACATGCTCCCATAACGACGAATATCAGTCCGATCCGTCCCCATCTGTATGGTATCGGGTAATATTTGGCCCCGAGGACCGAGCTGATGGCAAACATCACTACGTAGCTCGCGAAATGACCGAATGCCGCTGCCCAATATGAGTATCGAGGCATGAATATCACGATCACTACCGCTGTGACCACAAGACCGGCCAGGGTTATCCAGATGGCCATATTTGTCTTGCCCGAAAGCTTATACCACATCGAGACATTGAAAAGCATTCCTAGCAGCATATAGGAAAGCAGCATCAGCGGAACGACTCCAACAGCCGAGCGGAACTGCGGCCCAAGGATAAGAGCAATGATGTCGATATAAAGTATGACTCCAAGGAAGACAAGTCCGCAGAAAGCCGTAAAATATTCCTGTACCGTAGCATATAACTTACGCGAGTCCTTCTCGGCCGCACGTCTGAAGAAAAACGGTTCTGCAGCATAGCGGAACATCTGGATGAACAGGTTCATTATGACAGCGAGTTTGACCGCTGCCTGATAAAGGCCAAGGCTGGACCTCCATGCGTCCGCATTCGTATCGAAATATCTGAACAGTATCCTGTCAAGGAAATCATTCACTATTCCCGG
The DNA here is from genome assembly GCA_045614805.1 of Candidatus Cryptobacteroides sp. Taxonomy (GTDB): domain Bacteria; phylum Bacteroidota; class Bacteroidia; order Bacteroidales; family UBA932; genus Cryptobacteroides. The sequence goes on from JAZLDR010000009.1 coordinate 6,173, forward strand.
CAGTGCAGCTACCATAAGCGGCAGCGAATATGCCAGCATCTGCTTGAGCAGCTTGGCGTCCATGCGGAAGCTGAGTGACAGCAGGTCAGGAATGAATATCAGCCCACAGACAACACAGCTGACGAATATGGCGAATATCACATAACTGAAGTCCGGTGTAGACGGAATGAATGTGAGAAGCCATTCAGCAGATTCTACATGCCTTGGAAACCACAGGAAGAGGAAAAGATTTGCTCCGGTTTCAGTCAGTATCTTCACTGTCTTGATAAGGGCAAATTTCACTGCACGTCCTTCCTGCCTCAATCTGGCAAACAGTATTGCTGTAAGTGAATCAAGCGCAAGGATTCCTCCCATATATCTGATGCATGAACCATATCCTTCATACCCCAGAGCGGTGGAAATCGGTCCGGAGAACGCAATCATCAGTGCAAGGAAAGTCGCACTCACGCAGAACACTGTCACGAAGGCATTGGCATAGACCTTCCTGGCGTCAACTCCCTCTTTGTTGGCAAATCTGAAGCAACCGGTCTCAAGGCCGAGCACAAGCACGACCTGAAGGACGGCAATATATGCCATGAATTCTGTGACCACGCCATAACTCTCCGGAGTGAGAAGCCTGGTGTAGATCGGAACGAACAGGAAATTTATGATGCGGGCCAGGATGGTGCTCAGACCATAAATGACGGTCTGACCGGCCAATTGTTTCAACGGATTTGCCATAATGACCGCAAAATTAACTATTTTTGCATAAATTATTTACGGTAAGATGAGACGATTTATATTATTATCCGCTGTCAGCCTCGTGCTTGCCTCTTGCGCATGTTCCACAGAGAAGAAAGGAAATAACGACGAGACAGAAATGAGTGACAGCCTGAAAACAGCATTGAAAATGGAAGAATTAAGAAAAGCAGAACCGGAATTCGAGATCGTGACAACTCACGGAACAATGAAGATCAAGCTCTACAGCAAGACACCTAAGCATAGAGACAACTTTGCCAAGCTTGTTGCAGAACACTATTATGACAGTATCAGATTCCACAGAGTGATCGAGGGATTCATGATCCAGACAGGAGACCCTTATTCAAGAGACACCTCTATGATCAACAAATGGGGAATGGGCGGTCCGGACTATACAGTTCCTGCTGAATTCGTTCCAGAATATGGTCACAAGAAGGGAGCTATCGCTGCGGCAAGAAAGGGTGATGTCGCAAATCCTCGCAAGGCTTCTTCCGGTTCACAGTTCTACATCGTACACAACGAGCAGGTATGCCGCCAGCTTGATGGTGATTACACTGTATTCGGAGAGGTTACTGAAGGTCTTGAGGTGATTGATGTCATCGCAACAGTTGCTACCGACAGATACGACAGACCTTATGAGGACGTGCAGATCATCTCCATCAATCCTATCGGCTTGCCTGTAGAGGAGACTCCTGTAGCGGAAACTGAAACTCCGGCAGACAGCACATCAGCGGAATAGTCATGACAGACCTCAAAGGAAAATTCAAAACGATATTCTTCGACGCTGACGACACCCTGTGGGAGAACGAGCAGTACTTCAGGGCTGCCGAAGATAAGTTTGCCGAACTGCTTAAGGATTATACAGGTCCGGAGGGTGTGCAGCAGATGTTGTGGGCTAAGCAGGAGGAAAATATTCCTCTTTTCGGCTATGGTTCGAAGACCTACCTCATCGGCATGACCGACGCTGCCACTGACCTTTGTGGCGGTCACCTGCCGGATAATATCTATTATGGCATAAAGGACATCATAACCGACCTTGCTTTCCATGAGCTTGAGATTCTGGATGGTGTAAGAGAGACTCTCGAAGCACTGCAGGGCCGCTACAGGCTTATTGTTGCCACCAAAGGAGACCTGCCGGAGCAGATGGGCAAATTCAGAAAATCAGGTCTGGAACAATATTTTCATCATTGCGAAGTGATGGAGAACAAGGACGAGACAAATTACCTTGAGCTCGCTGCTAAGAACGACCTCGACCCTTCGGAAATTCTGATGATAGGAAACTCGGTCAAATCAGACATTGCTCCGGTCGTAAACATCGGAGGCTGGGCCATCCACGTCCCTCACGAGATTGTCTGGGTGCATGAAATGATGGACATGCCTGATAACGATCATATCATAGAAGTATCCTGCATCAAAGAAATCTTGAAATACCTGTAAAAATTCTCGTTTCGAACGAAAATTTGCTATTTCGAGCCATTGCTGTCCACTAAAAATGTGGACGGTTAATAAAAGTTAAAAATCAAACAAAGTGGGTTCATAAAACCTGTCAAGTTCTTTGTCAATACTGAAGTTAGATTTGTTAAAGAGGTCTTGAAGTGGTGTCGTGTCGGTAAG
>JAZLDR010000010.1:0-4954 GCA_045614805.1 Candidatus Cryptobacteroides sp.
ATCACAATTGAAAGTATCCTATTCATTGTCGTTTAATTTTTAGTATGCTACATTCTGACCTGCTGCAGGAGCCTCGCTGGAGAGGGATGCAGCGGTCGGGTTGAAAGCCTCGAAGCCCTGCTCGAGGACTCCCCAGCCACGAAGTTCACTATTGTTATTAATTCTGAAATGAACTCTTTTACCTGCCAAACCTAATGTTTCCAGGCCCCAGACATTTGTCCATTTTCCGTTTACTGTTTTTGACAATGCTCCAGGTACAAAAATACCGTCCGCCGTTGTAGCGTTTCTTACACCATCATAATGAGCATAAATATTTCTATCGACAGTCCTACTGAAAACATAAAGATCAACATCAGATGCATATTCCGACATGAGACCCATCTCCAGATTTTCCTGCAAACCTGTAGCATTGAATTTCCAATACACTCCATTTGTTCCTCTTGTAATTGATATATTTGTAGTATAATTATTCTTTACTGTAAATGGAGCAAATGATTTATCATCAGTACCGCCATTAGCAGCTACTGTTACCGTAGTGCCGGCTGGCAATGCACTCGCAAGATAATAAACCCTATAATAGCCATTTGTAACAGCTGTTCCTTTCACATTTGTTGCTGAAACCTTAATCTTGTAAGAACCTGTCAAATGTATATCAATCCCTGCTGACGGATCCAATTCTGTTTCCGGATCTGCCGGAGCAGTACCATTTATTGTATAGGAGTACTTGTATGTATGCCCGTCTACAGCATCAACAGTAAGGAAACCTGATTCGTTAATCTTCAATACCGGAGCTACTGTACCTGAATACATAGTGGCGTCTGCTACAGCAGAGTTGCCGAGTCCTTCACAGATCGCTATTGCCTTGACCTGAGTGTCACCAACGATTGAAACCGGACCCTCATACAGAGCAGACTCAGCTGAAGGCTCAGTACCATCAGTTGTATAATATATCTTTGCCTCTGCAGGAGATGTTGTCATTACGACAGCCCCATCCTCATCCATCGAAATCTTTGGAGTGACGCAAGATGTAGGGAATGAACCGAGGTCGTAGATAGTTCCACGCTGAAGTTCAAGAACATTCTTTGCAAATGTATAAGTACCATATTCTGAAACTATTTTGAATTCTATTTTGTTGACATCCGATGTGGACTCATTCTGACCAAAAGGCAATATGCATGCATAAGTATCACCTTTGATCAAAGATGCATCGTCATGACTAATTGTCAGCACATCAGCAGACAAGTTTGTGTATGGTCCTTTTAACTGGCGATTATTAGCATTTATATGCCCATTTCCAGCAATTCCTCTCAAACTTCCATTGGAACGATATCCTCTCACCTGAATTTTTTCAGCATTGTACTCATCAGGAACACTCACTTTCAATCCTACAACAGCAGACGAGAACACGACGTTGCTGTTAGTCGATATTGTCATTTGTTCATTTTCTTCAGAAATGCTGCATGCAACCTTGGCACGAGTTGAGAAAAAGTAATCACCAAGTTTTTCAATCCTACCATCCTGCTGGTCGGGAAAATCAATTACTACGCAACCTGCATATCTTGATGAAATCCCTGTAGCAACACTTGCCGGATAAACAAAGTTCATAGAATAGCCATCTGATTCAGTTTCTGTGTATGGAAGTTCACCTGAGAAATTACCATCACCGGATGTTGACATTGTAGTAAGAACATTTGTTTCTGCTGAGTTTAGTGCAGCAAAATTCTGAAAACAAGCAATAGCATCCCCCGCTTCCCACGCGAAAGCGCCATTGTCAAACACTGCCTTGGTACCTGCAAGGTCAGGCATAATAGGCTCTGCAACGACAGTTGCAGGATATACTCCCGGCTCAAGGACTACAGGAGTCGACTCATCAGACGGAAGATCCGTATTGTTTCCTTCCTGCGGAAGACCTTCCTTGTTACATGCGGCAAAAAAGAGAGCCGCCATTGCGATAATCGCTAAAAATCCATTCTTTTTCATTGCTTTTCCTCCCATTAAATCCAATCTGTATCCTTAAATGTGTCATCCTGATTTACATCACCAAAGGTGAATCCGGTTCCTGTGGCATTGGATGCCATCAGACACGCACTATCTTCCAGCGCAATCTCCAGTTCCTGAACCGCTGGAGACAAGTAATTGTCCAAGTGTTTCATATTCATTATTATTAAGTTAACGATAAAATTCTATATTCTTATTTCCGACAGACAGGATAAATTTCCCGTGTTCGAAGATTCTGTCACCGTGTGAGTCTACAAATCCAAGATCCTCAAGCATATCTATCTCATATACAAACCTGACTGATTCCCCCGCCTTGATCATCTTCTTTTCGAAATGTTTGAGTTCCTTTACAGGACGCGCAATGGATGAGGCCGGGTCCTTTATATACCACAGAACCGCTTCCTTTCCATCAACATCCGAAGTATTGGTAACTGTAACTTCGGCAGTAAGGCCGTCAAGAGTGATGTCCGAATATTCGAAAGCGGAATAACTCATACCATGGCCGAAATCATAGAGAGGAGCAAGAGGAGTTCCGTCAATGTATTCCCCCCATTTCCCTCTGCGGGCCCTGTCCCTGTGGTTGTAATAGACCGGTATCTGTCCAACCGAATAAGGAAAGGACATCGGCAGCCTTCCCGACGGGTTGTATCTGCCGCTCAGAAGTCCTGCCACAGCATTGCCTCCCATATGACCGGGCGACCAGGCATATAAGACTGCATCGGACTTACCCGAGACCTCCCGCAGATCCAATGGCCGTCCTGACAACACTACCGTCACTACTTTCTTACCATTGCGGACAAGTCTGTCAAGCATCGCAACCTGCTCCTGAGGAATCGAAATCTCCGCCCTTGTCTTGTTTTCTCCTGTCCATATTCCGGGCTCCCCTATACATAATACTACTACATCCGCATCATTTATCGGGGCAGATTTGAATTCCTTCTCCATAGCCTGCCGGATCGTTATCGACGCATCCGGCTTTGCATGACTTCTCCATCCTCCAAGCAGAATGTGGGCATCATCTGCCAGAGGCCCTGTCACTGCGACCTTGCACCCATCCGGCAGGGGCAGGACCCCGTTATTTTCAAGAAGGACCATTGACTCCTGTGCCATCTGCTCGGCAGCATCAAGATATTCAGGCCTCAGAAAATCTTCCGGACATGTCTCGGGAAAATAAGGATTTTCAAAAAGACCCAGTTGAAATTTCACTTTCAGAACCCTTCTGACAGCCTCATCTATTGTTCTTTCATCAACAGCACCACATCTGACAAGGGAGTCCAGATGATCTGAGTATGCGAAATCACACATATCCATATCCATTCCTGCATTCAGAGCCATCGCCGCAGCCTCGGCCTTGTCCGCAGCGACGCCTTGAAGGACTATCTGCTCTACTGAGCCCCAGTCCGAAACCACAAAGCCTTCGAAGCCCCATTTATCCTTGAGAATATCCGTCAAGGTGTAGCGATTGGCGGATGCCGGTTGTCCGTTAAGCGTATTGAAAGCACCCATCACAGTCAATGCTCCGGCTTTCACTCCGGCCTCAAAAGGTGGCAGATAGGTATCCCATAATGTCTGATGTGACATATCCACCTGGGCATAGTCCCGTCCTCCGTCAGAGGCACCGTAGCCGACATAATGTTTAAGACATGCGGCTATATGTCCCGGGGCAGCGGGGTCATCGCCTTGATAACCCTTGACGACGGCCTTACAGAAAGCAGAAGCCAGCACTGGGTCCTCTCCATAGCCTTCCATCACCCTGCCCCACCTCGGATCTCTGGCGATATCGACCATCGGACTGAATGTCCAATGGATTCCGGCGGCATAAGCCTCAGCGGCAGAGATGGAAGCAGCCTGACTGGCCAGTTCCGTATTGAACGAAGCGGCCTGAGCCAAAGGAATCGGGAAACTTGTCTTGAAGCCATGAATGACATCATAGCCGAATAATACCGGTATTCCAAGTCTGGTGCTGTCCAATGCGTATCTCTGGAATGCATTAGCCACCCTTGAATCCTCCGAATAATTTATCATGCTTCCCACAAAAGGAGGCACAGTCGCAGACTTGACCACATTGTTCGGGTTGTCATTACGGCCGAGATGTCCCTGAGTGATCTGCCATATCTTTTCTTCAAGAGTCATCCTGCAAAGAAGGTCTTCGACCCTGTCATCAACTGGGGCTTCGGCATCCTTATATACAGGACCCGAAGAACACGACCAGAGAAATACAGCCGACAGGACAAGTATGCACACCCTGCTATTCATGACGTTCCAGTTTACATGTTATGACAAACCTGTCATTCTTTTCCATCCTGCATGTGTAGCCGCACATGTTGAATCCTTCGGGCGTATAGTCCCACTCGGCATACCCGTCCTTAGAGGCATCGGCAGGGGCCGCATACCACTGGACATCGGCTCCCTCAGCGGTAAGTTTCATGGTGATGCCGCCCTGAGAAAGGAGGATACCGTCCTCGACAATCTGCACCTGAGCCTTGGTAGCCATGTTCCATCGGACATCACAGCCGGCCTCTTCGGAGGTCAGGAGGTCATCAGTGACTTCCAGATACTTTCCGTCCCTTATAAGGACAGTGCGGAGAGCTCGCATTGTATTGCCCTTGAAGGCATTGTTCAGATCGAAGGTTCCGCCCATGGCAGAATCTTCGTCATAGACCTTGACAAGAGGTGCATAGCCGGTCACTGCATGATCCTCATCGTTGATAGTGACGGTATTGTGAAAACGGTTGTTGTACAGATAGAGTTTCCATCTTGGGGAATGCTCCCTTTTGTCCCAAAGGCCACGGCTGCTCGGGAGTCTGCTTTCATAATATGAATAGGCATTGTATCCCATGTCGGCAGCCCAGCGGTAGCCGTAAGCATCAAAGACGAAACTTCCCACATCCATATGGGCATGGTCAAGGGTCGGATTGCCGCCCTTTACTCCGAGATAGAGGTCTTCCCTGTCCCA
>JAZLDR010000011.1:0-3840 GCA_045614805.1 Candidatus Cryptobacteroides sp.
ATAATCGACAGAGAGCGGGCAGTGCCTCGCTTGAGCGTCAGTGCGGACCGGCCGAAACATAACATAATCGGACCTAAATTGTGTAACAAGCCAAGAGCAAGCTGTGGCTTGATTACACAATTCCGATTATGTTAAGTGTCTGCGTTAGAGCCCGTTAGGAGGTTTGTTCTGATGTGGTGCTCTCTGTCGAGACGGCGACAGTCAAGTCGGTCGCTCAAGGGCGGAGGACCCCTCCCGCCCGTCGCTCCCTCCGCACCTTTCTTGGCAGCTCGCTACGCGCCCTGCTCCCTGCCCAGAAAGGTCCCGCTCGTTCGAAGGTTGTGCGTCCTTGAGTAATATCAATCGCTTGAGGATAAAGTGCGTCCCTGAGCAGACTGTCGCCTTAGCAGCACAGCTGCGGGCTTCCTCCAGACTTTCTTCAAGCAGTCGGACGAGCCGCCAGCTTCAAGAAAGTCCTCCGTAAGCAAGGTATCGGCTATGGCCGATGTGTTTAATGATTGACCGCTTGATCCTCTCCAGACTTGAAAGCCTCTGCGAGTCTTCCAAATCTTCCGAGGGCGGTCAAGGGCGAGACTGTGTGATTTACTCCGTTCCGCTATCGCTCCTCTCCATAAATCCCACAGACTCGCCAAGGCACGCTTCAAGGGTGCAAGTGTCGTCATGCTTAGTGTAGGTTTGTGCCAGAGCCGGAAAGACCCTTATCTCCCGCCCGAACCTCAGTGCGTCCGGCTCCTGCCGCGCCCTACGGGCTTGCCTCCTCGCGATTCCAGAAGATTTCTGCCACGTGCTGCGCACGCGTCATAAATCTTCTTCCACCGCCGAGGTCAAGATAGCTGACGGACGCTTCCGCGTCGGTGACAACCTCACCGTCGTGCCCCGCCCGGAGGGTGTGCTCTTGGGTATGTATGCAATGTGCAGCATCTTCCGGCTATCGCCTCCAGATGTGTTACCAGTCTTGTAAAATCTCGTAACTTGCTGATGCTCACCAATATCCTATGTGGGCCTTATTACTTTAAGACTTGTAAACGCCCTGCCGGGCCCCAAAAAACACACTATGCCAAGATTTTATCCTGATGCTCTTTTCTCTGATTGCTGGTCTTCGGTCGGCAATGTCACTTTCTATCATCGCAACGGTCTTTGCTATTTCAGGAGCAAGGCTTATTCTGAGTTTGCCGGTACTGCTGAGCAGCTGGAACAGAAGAGTCTCCACCAGAGAGCGATCAAAGCCTGGAGAGGATTGACCTCAAAGCAACAGAACAAGTGGAGGAAGTATGCTGATGGAGTTGCTGCTCATCGTCCTCCGTATGGGGATGGGAACAGTATCAGTGGGTATAACCTGTTCGTGTCAGCTTATCATGGATTCGCTCAGCTGGGAGATGAGAGAGTTCCTGTGCCGAGGAGGTTTGAGCCGTTCCCTATATTCAGCCTTGATTTTGTTGGCTGCGAGTCAGTGTCTCTGTTTGATATTGCTCTGCGTTTCAAACTGACCTTATGCGGTACTGATGAGTTCAGCCGGTATAGGGTGTTGGGAAAGATCCAGATTGAGGAGCCTGGAGTGGGCTGTCATCCTGGCAAGATGAGAAACTATCTGTCAGAGTCTGTGCCGGATGGATCTTCTTCAGAAATAACATTCGTGATTCCTCGTACCAGGTTGGATCTCGAGATGTTTCAGATACACATCAGGTATCTTCTTCTGGATTCCGAGACCGGTTACAGGTCGCTTTATCACTCGCTTTCTGCTATCGGAAAACTTGCATAATTGTGCAAGTATCAGCAAGTTAGAGCAATTTAAGGCAGGCGATTCCATTTCAAAAAATCCACTACTTCTATTACATATCTTTGCTTTCAGAGATTCGTTTTGAAAGTATGAAAGCATTGCCATCTATCGCATTTAATGAGTTCAAAGGTTCTGCAGGGGACGTGACGGCCAGAGTATCAAAAGGTCGCCAGGTCCTCTCAGCTCGTGCTATGGCGTCAAATAGTAAGACTCCAGCTCAGGCAGTGTCACGCAATCGTCTGTCGAAAATATCCCGATCGTACAAGAAGTTGTCAGATGGCCAGATGAAAGCCTGGGCAGTTCTTGCTGAGAAGATGAAAGGTATCTCGACATTCGGACAGGCTGCTGAACTCACTCCACATAACGCATTTGTCAGAATTAACACCAATCTACAGATGGTCGGTGAGCCAATGCTGGAGGATGCTCCAGCTTACATCAATGATGTTCCAGAGGTTCTTTACGAAGACCTTTGGATCTCTCCTGATATGATCGTGTTCACTGGTCTCGAGCAGCCTTCGGAAAGTCACGTCCTTGTGTTCAAGATGACTCCTGCTCTCAGTCCTGGAGTGTCATCCGGCTGGGGTCAGACAGTGATCATCACTCCTGGTTTGGCTCCGGATTGGGGTGATGCTGATATAACTGCACTTTATACGTCAGTTATGGGTGTAGCTCCTGAGGCTGGTAAGAAGTACTTCTGTGAGTTCTACTGGCTTGACAAGAAGACCGGCTTCACCGGAGAGTCTATGGCCATAAGTGCTGTCTGCAAGGAGACTTCTACAGCTTATGCTGCCGAGTATATTCCAAGGGCGATGATTACTCAAACTCAAGTTGTTCCTACTAATGAAACTGCCGTTGTTGAAAATTTCAAGTTTGAGCTCTCTCCAGGATCTGTATTGGCAGCAGCTAGTGGTAAGTTCAATGACATGATTCCTTGCTCATACTTGTATCTGAGGGTGGACAATCCTCCTAAAGATTTCTTTACGGATCATCACTGTTTTATGGCAAGGACATTCCCTGGAACTAGAATGAATACCAAATATCATGTTCAGTTTAGAGATTTCTACCCAAGCTTCAGGGATCAGGATAAGCAATTAAGTATTTCAAGACGTGCAGGTGGTAACGGTGATGGCTTTGAGGTTTTCGGAACTTGTGCAGTTGGCTAGTAAATATAGAGCATTATGATTATAGCAACAGGAAATAATTTCGGAGCTGGAGAAATCCGCTTCAAGGATTACCAGAATGAAAGTATGGTAATCTTACAAGGCAAGTTTGTAGTTGACGCCAGTACGGAAGCCTTCAAGAGTGTTGATGTACTTGAAATATATGTGCCAACTCTGAGCATTGGAAAGAGTACTGAAGTGCCAGCATTTATGGTTGGCAAAGAACTCGATTACTATGGTGTTTTGCAGCCTCGTGGTACTATCGTGAAGACTTGGCTCAAGGATCCTAATACTATCTGCATTGAGAAGATAAATGATTGGGATATCGGAACTGAATTGACATACTATTTCGCCCTTGCGTATGTTTCTCTCGCCAAGAGAGTTGAATATAAGCGTGAAGGTAAAGTTGTTCTCAAACTAGTAGACACATCAGTGCCTGGAGAATGGGAACTTTCGACTCAAGGAATGTGTGTGGTTAAAGATGAGTGGGTATTTTGTTGTGCGCCTTTCGAGGATCTTTGCACTGAAGTAGATGATACTCCTTTCTCTTTCCGTCTTGAAGGATTGCCGGACGATATAGAGTTGTATATCCCTATGGTATGCAGTGATTTGACTACAAGTTCTATCGGTAATAATATGCCTGAATTTCATATCAAAGGAGATTTGTTCTCTAGGTACGAGGGCCTATCTCATAACATAAACCACACAAACGGCGATCAATTCTTTCACTTCTTTGCTGTGAGAGATAATGCAAATGCAGCTACAGCTACAGAATAATTGGAATAATCATTAACCCTTAATATCAACCATTATGAAGTACATTCCTTCTATCGCTTTTGAGGAGATGTCAGGCTCCGCAAAAGGAGTGACCGCAGCCAAGGTGCGTGGTCGCAAGTACATCAG
>JAZLDR010000012.1:0-24528 GCA_045614805.1 Candidatus Cryptobacteroides sp.
TGAAACGAGGAGCTTACCACCCATCTTTACACCCTCAGAGTGTCCTACAACCTTTACAGGAACCTCGATAGTTACAGGCTTGTCCTCAGAAACGAAGAGGAAGTCTACGTGAAGAGCCTCGTCAGTTACAGGGTGATACTGAACCTCGTGAAGCACTGCATAACCGTTTCTTCCATCGCTGAGCTTAAGGTCGATGATGTAAGAGTTTGGAGTGTGAGTGATTGTCTTAAGATCCTTTGCGTCGATAGTGAAGAGAATGTTCTCCATACCGTGTCCATAGATGTTGCATGGAACGAGTCCTGCTCTACGTACAGCCTTTACAGCTGCCTTGTTGCCAGCTTCGCGTACCTGGCCATTGAGTTCAATGTGCTGCATTGTTGAAAATAGTTTAAAATGTGTTACTCAGTCCGGCACTGTGACCGGACCCCATTGCACCAAAAAGCGTCAGCGCTTTTTATGGGGCTGCAAAGATAGTCAAAATATTTTAATCCACAAGACCGGTCCTGATATTCCATGCAAGACCTTTATAATACCTGTCAAGATTTGGTCCGCCATTACATGGAAGATACATACTGAATCCGGAATGCTCACTGATCTGGAGGTAAGTCATGAAACGTGGTGTCGCAGCCTTATATATCACGCACCCGTCAAGCGCATCCTGAAGATTCTGCAGTTCCGCTTCCTCGACACCGGCATTGCGAATGATTGATTTCAGGTCATAGAACCAATGACAGTTTCCTCTATAATATCTCTGGACACTTGAAGGTGAGATATCGTCCATTTCCTGGCGGTATTTCTCGAAGAGGTCCGCACAGACATCGGCCAAAGGCTCCAAAGCAGTGCAGTCAACATAAGATATGGTCGCAGACTGCATATCTCCAGTCTGCACGATATACTGGTTATAGAAATCCTCGCACACAGCCTTCGGATCTGGCTCCGGCTTCAGAAGATGAGACGTCAGCCTGGTATAATCATAGCCTTCTGCAAGCACCTCGGCCTGACTGAATCCTACCCTGCGACATTTATCCTTCAGTTCATATGCAACCTCGATTCCACCCATGAGACATGTATCAAAAAGGATATAATCGAGACACATAGGTATTGCGTCCGCAAAATCCGCAAGTTCAATCTCATATGACATACGGCCGGCATCCGTCACGACATCGTCCTGACCTATGCTCCTTACAGCAGGCATGGAAGGATCATGAACAACTTCCCTGTACGGCACCGGACGCGGGGCCGCCTTCCTCCATCCCTGACGGCGATACGACATGATATCGAAGTCACTGTCAGTTGGAGAACCATAATATCCCGCCGGCAGATATCCTGTTGAATGCGACGAGAACACCATACCATAAGTCTTTGCCGAGAAATTATCCTTCACATATGACAGGACTTCGTGCAACTGCGCAGCAGTAGATGATCTGGTGTCATCGGGGTACACTACCAGTGTATCCCTGATCACTCTTCCTTCTTCGTCTCCATATATCCTGAACAGTACCGGAGAGGACGGTGTGACATAATCTCCGTTTCTTACAGGCATATGAGAATACACAAGCAGCACATCATCATTTCGCCCTTCGCCTGGTACATCCCCCTTTTCCAGATCCGCGATATCATCCTTCAGAAAGACAGACAGGGAATTATATCCTGCAGCATACATAAGCAGGACATTACGATGCTCACCCACCGGGATACGCGGCCCATCCGAAGACACGTCGTTGGAAGAATGCATGAAATCACTGTCGTACCAGATATCCCCGGCACAAGACACCAACATCAAAGCACATATATATAAGAGTAATCTTCTCATTTTCTAAAGCAAAGTGCAAATATAGCAAAAAGAAAATCGTATCTTTGTATTTTGCACGGATACAAAATCAAATATCAATTATACAATTATGAATTTCATAGGAAAAATGATTACAATCACAGCTTTGGCCGCAGCAGCAGTATCTTGCGCAGACAAAGCGGCAAAGAATGACTTCAAGTACCTCGTTGACGAGTTCGCTGACCTTAAGGTCATGAGATACAAGGTTCCGGGATGGGACGCTCTCACATTGCAGCAGAAGGAGTATATCTATCACCTTGCCGAGGCTGCAAAATACGGACGTGACATCATCTGGATGCAGAACTGCAAGCACAACCTGCAGATCAGAAAGGTCCTCGAAAATATCCTTGAGAACTATAAAGGAGACCGCACATGCGAGGATTTCAGGAAATTCGAGACATACGCAAAGCGCGTATTCTTCAGCAACGGCATCCACCATCATTATGCAGAAGACAAGTTCTTCCCTGAATGCTCTCAGGAATATTTCCAGAGCCTCATGACTGCAGTCGGAAACGAGGCGGAATGTGCAGAGCTTCTTCCTGTAATTTTCAATCCGGCAATCTATCCTGCCCGCAAGGATATGCATGCAGCAGACATCGTAGCAGCTTCGGCAGTAAACTTCTATGAAGACGTGACACGCGCCGAAGTCGAAGCCCTCTATGCTTCAATGGTCGACCCGTCTGACAAGACACCGGTTTCCTACGGCCTCAACAGCCGCGTAGTAAAAGGCGACGACGGTGTTGTATGCGAAGAAGTATACAAGGTCGGCGGTCTTTATGGCCCTGCATTGGAAAAGATCTGCGAGGAACTCGAAAAAGCGGCAGCAGTTGCCGAGAACGATGAACAGAAAGCATATATCGCTGACCTTGTGGCATATTATAGAAGCGGAGACCTCAAGCTTTGGGACTCTTATAATGTAAAATGGGTCAAGGAAGTTCAGGGCGCAGTTGACTTTGTAAACGGATTTGTTGAGGACTATAACGACCCTCTCGGACGCAAGGCCACATATGAGGGACTCGTGAATTTCAAGGACGACGAGGCGTCACGCCGCGCAGAACTCATCAGCGACAATGCCCAGTGGTTTGAGGACAACTCCCCTGTTGACTCCCGCTTCAAGAAGGAGCAGGTAAAGGGCGTGACTGCCAAAGTGATCAACGTGGCAGTACTTGCAGGAGACTGCTATCCGGCTGCGCCTATCGGAATCAACCTTCCGAATGCGGACTGGATCCGCAGGGAGCACGGTTCCAAATCAGTTACAATCGCAAACCTGACATCGGCATACAGCATGGCAGCTCAGGAGTCTCCTAAGGGAATGCTCACTGAATTTGCATGGTCGGAAGAGGAAATCGCAGCAGAAAAGAAGTATGGAGCACTCACAAGCGACCTGCACACTGACCTTCACGAATGTCTTGGTCACGGATCCGGAAAACTCCTTCCGGAGACATCTCCAAACGCACTAGGTGAGTTCAGTTCAACACTTGAGGAAACCAGAGCCGACCTCTTCGGACTCTATTATCTTGCTGACCCTAAGCTGGTTGAGCTCGGCATTCTTCCAGACATGGAAGCATATAAGGCTCAGTATACAAGTTATATCCGCAACGGAAGCTTCACTCAGTTCACGAGAGTGGCCCTCGGCAAGAAGAACATGGAGGCACATATGCAGAACCGCAAGCTCATTGCAGACTGGTGCTATGAGAAGGGACTTGCAGACAACGTGATCGAGAAGAAGACACGCGACGGCAAGACATATTTCATCGTGAATGATTTCGAGGCACTCCGCGGTCTGTTCGGCGAACTCCTCGCTGAAGTTCAGAGAATCAAATCTGAGGGTGACTACGCAGCAGGAAAGGCACTTGTCGAGAAATATGCCGTTGATATCGACCCGGATCTCCACAAGGAAGTTCTTGAGCGTTACGCAGCACTCGAACTCAAGCCATACGGCGGATTCCTCAACCCTGAGATTGTCCCTGTAACCAGGTTAGGCAAAGTGGTTGACTACGTCATCGAATATCAGGACAACTATCTCGAGCAGATGCTTGACTATGGTCACAGATATGCAACCCTCTAATGCTTAAAGCCTACGGACACTATCTTAAGATCGAATGTGCGATGTCACAAAACACTGTGGCATCGTATATTTCCGATGTCAGAAAGTTCCTTGACTTTTACGGAGGACATATCGAAGATGTCGTTCACGAAGACATAGAAAAGTACCTTTGCGAACGCGAAGACCTGTCCGAACGCTCACAGGCAAGGCTTATCAGTGCACTCAGATCGTTCTTCGGCTGGATAGTTCAGGAAGGATATGTCAAAGACAATCCATGCGACAAGGTGGACTCCCCTAAACTGGGTAGATATTTGCCATCTGTCCTGTCACAGGAAGAAGTGACAGCAATCCTGACCTCGGTCGACACCGGCTCCTGGCAAGGAAAACGCAACAGAGCCATACTGGAAGTACTTTACAGCTGCGGACTGCGAGTATCGGAAGCAGTAGCCCTGAAAATATCCAATATATACATAAAGGAAGGATTCATCAGGGTGATAGGCAAGGGCAACAAGGAAAGACTCGTCCCTATCGGAGATGTTGCAGTCGAAGCTTTGGCTGACTACCTGATGGTCAGACCCATCCCGACAGACAGAAAGTCCGACAATATTGTATTCCTCAACAGATTCGGACGCTCACTCAGCCGGATTTCCATGTTCAACATGGTAAAGAAGCAGGCACTGTCTGCCGGAATTGACAAGGAAATATCACCTCACACATTCAGGCATTCGTTTGCAACACATCTGATTGAAAACGGAGCGGACCTGAGAGGCGTACAGGAAATGCTCGGACATGAAAATATAACGACAACAGAAATCTACACTCATGTGGAAGACTCGAAGTGGAGACAGCAGATCCTCGAGCACCACCCAAGAAAGAACATAAACAATTATAAATAACACAACAATGGATAAGAACAGTTACGCATTGGGCATGAGCATTGCCCACAACATGCTCTCATCGGGCATCAAGACAATCGAATTTGACGACTTCGCTGCTGGAGTGAAGGCTGTACTCACAGGAGCAGAGCCGGCAGTATCATTCCAGGAGGCAGGTCAGCTTCTTGATAAGTATTTCGCTGAGATCGAGGCCGAAAAGCAGGCTGAGGCAGAGGCTATCGGAGCAGCTTTCCGTGAGGAAGGCGAGACATTCCTAAAAATGAACGCTGAGAAAGAGGGCGTAGTAGTACTCCCTAGCGGTCTCCAGTACAAGGTCATCACAGAGGGAACAGGCAAGAAGCCATCAGCAACATCCCAGGTCAAGTGCCACTACGAGGGCACCCTCCTCAACGGCCAGAAGTTCGACAGTTCATACGACCGCAACCAGCCTGCAGTATTCGGCCTCAACCAGGTTATCGCAGGATGGACAGAGGGTGTACAGCTTATGTCAGAGGGCTCGAAGTATGAATTCTACATCCCATATGACCTCGCATACGGCGCACATGGTGCACCAGGTGCAATCCCTCCATACGCGGCTCTCAAGTTCGTCGTTGAGCTGATCGAGGTACTCTAATTCCGAAGACAGGTGGAGAAATTCCTTGAAATATTCACACTAGTCACAGGAATCATCTATATAGTCCTGGAGATAAGGCAGAAGAACGCAATGTGGATAGTAGGGATACTGACCAGTATTGCAGCCATGATTGCGTTCTTCTCTCAGGGACTGTATGCATCATTCGGCCTGAACACATACTACCTGATCACTTCTTTCATAGGCCTATGGCAATGGAGACGTGACAAGCAGAAGATAGGAAACGAATCCGAGACACAGATACACCTGAACCGCCTGACCACAAAGGCTATAGTTTCCAGTGCCATAATAGCTGTGGCAGGAATTGCAGCCCTCTCATGGGGAATGGAACTTCTGGCCGGACTGGGCCTCAAGGAAAACCCGATGTCATACCTCGATGCGTCCGTTGCCATACTCAGCGCCATTGCTACATGGTGGCTGGTGAAGGCATATATCGAGCAGTGGTGGCTGTGGATAGTCGCTGACAGCCTCAGCATAGCATTGTGCGCCACACAAGGAATGTGGTGGATGGCACTTCTATACACAGCTTATGTCATTGCTGCAGCCATCGGACTGAAACACTGGAAGAAACACGGAGTTGCAGTGGCAGATAAATAGCTGATTATCAAATAATCAAGCAACGTTTATTCCTGACTTTTGAGGAATAAAGATCATGTAAACAATTAAATATCACCAGATTAGGCGCCACCACAAAATGATTATCATTGCAGAAAGCGGAGCCACAAAGACGGCATGGAGGGCTGTCCGTGAAGACGGAAATATCGGCGGCCTAGAAACTGAAGGGCTCAATCCGACAGGCCTCTCCCCGGAAGACATACAGGCCATCATAAGAAAGGCCATACCTAAGTTGAATCCTGAAGGGAGACATGTGCAGGATATTTTCTTCTATGGAGCAGGGCTGGTGTCAACGGAATCAACATCAGTCATTGCTGACACATTGGGCATGTGGTGTCCTTTGGCAGAACTCCATTTTCACACAGACATGCTTGCAGCATCTCGCGCACTCTTCGGAGATGGAAGCGGAGTGGTTGCAATCATGGGCACGGGATCCAACAGTTGCCTGTACGAACATGGAAAGATAACTGAAAACATACGTCCTGGAGGATATATTCTTG
Source organism: Candidatus Cryptobacteroides sp. (assembly GCA_045614805.1). Lineage (GTDB taxonomy): Bacteria > Bacteroidota > Bacteroidia > Bacteroidales > UBA932 > Cryptobacteroides. The sequence continues at coordinate 6,521 of JAZLDR010000012.1, forward strand.
GGGACGAAGGAAGCGGTGCGGCTCTTGGCAAAGCATTTCTTGCAGATTTTGTAAAGGGTCTGCTACCAGCTGAAATTGAAGCGGAATTCGTCAGCGCATACGGACTGGATTACGCTCAAATAGTCCAGAATGTATACAAGGAGCCGTCTGCTTCAGCATTCATGGCCTCGTTTGCCCCATTCATCCTGAAGCACAAGGAGAATGAACACATCAAGGAGATGATCGCCACCTGTATCGGCTCATTTGTAAAGCGTTCACTTGCCAGATATCAGGCATTGACAACAGACTCCATATCAGCAAGAAAGGCAGGTGTGGTCGGTTCTTTCGGCTGGGCATTCATGGACTTTCTTGTCGAAGCGGGTAAGGAACATGGCCTGGAATTCGTAAAGTTCCTCAAGGATCCGATAGATGAACTGGTAAAATATCACATGTATGGCATATAAGGAAAACTATCCGTCAAAACTGCTGGAAGATGCAGTGGATGCAATAAGTACACTACCGGGCATAGGCAGAAGAAGTGCCATGCGTCTTGCCCTGCATATCCTGAAGCAGCCGCAGGAGAATATCCATCATTTCACTCATGCAATCAACAATCTGCGTGACGAAGTGAAATATTGCCGGACCTGCAGCATGATTTCTGACGACGAGATATGCTCCATCTGTTCTGACAGGTCACGTGACCACAGCACAATCTGCGTTGTGGAGAGTGTACGTGATGTGATGAGCATTGAAAACACCGGACAGTACCATGGAGTATATCATGTCCTTGGCGGTATAATATCTCCGATAAACGGAACAGGGCCGTCTGACCTGACAATAAAGGAACTTGTCGCAAGAGTTGGCGAAGGGGCTGCCTCGGAAGTGATTCTTGCACTCAGCGGAGATGTAGAGGGTGAAACCACCGCCTTCTATATCTATAGGCAGATAGAACGTTACGGGGTGAAAGTTTCGTCACTTGCAAGAGGTCTCGGATTCGGAGATGATCTGGAATATGCTGACGAACTGACACTTGGTCGTTCGATTGCGAACAGACAGCTTTTCAAACCCTGACACACCTGAATATTTGCTTTTTCAAATAAAAAGGGTAAATTTGTAGAATTGTGCGAATAACAAAAACGGAGGAGGTATGATTGAGATCTTCTACAAGAAAGACGGACAGATGATGGTTTCCCAGTCGGAAACCGACTTCGCTACCATTCCATACGAAAATGTTATCTGGATTGACCTTTTCTCACCATCAGGCGAAGAGAAAAGGGCGACCGAGCATTTCCTCGGCACGACCATCCAGAACCGCGCACAGGCAGAGGAGATCGAGATTTCATCAAGATTCTCGGAGACAGAGCAGGCGATCTTCGCAAACACCAGCTTCCTGATTCCGGGACCGGAAGAATACAACGAAGAGACCGTCTCCTTTATTCTTACAGGCAACATTCTCACCACACTCCGCGAATGTCCGCTGCGAAGCTTCACAGACCTTCAGCGCAGATTGCTGGCATTCCCTAAGATGTACGATTCAGGACATGTCGCATTCCTCAGCATTCTGGAGCAGCGTATCGACCTTGATGCCGACATGGTGGAGCTCGTCTCAAAAGAGATCAATCAGTACAACAAGAAGGTAAGTCTGGGAGAAGACATCAGTGAGGAATTCCTCATTGACATCAACCAGCTTCAGGACAACACCATGCTCATCCGCGAGAACATCGTCGACAAGCAGAGGGTTATTTCAAGCATTCTCAAGAGCGCAAGATACCCGAAAGAGTACCAGTCAAGACTGAATGTACTCCTGAAGGACATTTCGTCACTGATCAATCACACCAACTTCAGTTTCGAGCGACTTGAATACCTGCAGAACACCGTATTGGGTATCATCAACCTCGACCAGAACAAGATCATGAAGGTGTTCACTCTTGTGTCACTCATGCTCATGCCTCCTACACTCATTGCCAGCTTCTTCGGCATGAACGTAAGATTCGGATGGGTGGGAACATCATGCTGGTCATGGGTCTTCGCACTGGCACTCATGGCAATATCAACCATGGTCATCTTCTGGATCTTCAAGAAACGCAATATGTTCTAGGTCACATCACGACCTCGACATTATCCACCCACACAGTATTTCCGACGCCACCGTAGAACGCCTTTCCACAACTTGAAATGACATGGAGGATAAGGTGAGTCGGTTCCGTATCCGGATCTGCCCAACCTTCCTCATGGATTATGACATTCTCTCCCCTGCTGTTGATCGCATGATATGCAATCTCCGGGTCCGTCTTCATGCCCATATACTCTTCATAGTAAGGCTCATTTGAAATATCACCATATCCTATTTCAAGTTCATACCCGTTGATCCATTCAGGGATATCTTCAGAGATACGTCTGATGGCCGTACCGACTCTCAGAGCATGTATGTTTCCATCCTCGTCCTCCCATCTTTTCTGAAGCAGTACCGTTATCTCAGCTGAGTCCGGATATGCCATAGGCTTTAGGCGAGAAAAACCGGTTCCCCTTATCACCTCATAGCCGACATCAGCCTTTATATCCATTCGTACTGCACGAGGTCTCCCGTTGAAAGGGATACCATACAGTACCTTTGACATAGGATCTTTGGTTGTGGTAATAGGTTCCGGAAGCGTTCCAATCATCAAAGCACCCTGACATGTCACATCCATATTGATGATTCCAAGTGCCTTCACCTCCTCGATATGAGTTTCTATTCTGGCACACCATCCATCACCGCGTTGTTCAGGGAAAACTGTATTATTGGTCTTCACGACGCCGGCGACTATCGCCAGCACATTATTCGTACGCCACAGATAATCATCGGGCGCAGTAAAGGGTTTCTTGCCGGTGAATGTCGTATCCTGATTTCCGAAGAATTCATAGAGAGGCTTGACTTTTCCTCCGATCATTCCGGACTCCTTGACCTGCCTCACAGACCATTTGTCGAATTTTCCGTATTCATTTATAAGAGCAACCGCGTCGGATGACTGGGCATAAAGATTTACAAGTGCCGACAGTTGTAAAAGAACAAATGCCAGAACAAATCTTGAACTTTTCATAAAAAATGTCTAAATATGCAATTCTTTTGCAAATATAGGAAGCTTTTACCAAATGATGAAATCAAGGATATATATAGTTCTCATCATGCTGATTGCCGCGACCAGCGTTGTGGCAAGACCGGCAAGACCGGGAATTCACATATTCACTCAACCTGATGGCACCACATTCGAGGGCAGGTGTCACGGTGACGAATTCTTCAAGATCAAGACAACCTGCGACGGTCATGGAATCATCCGCCAGGAAGACGGATGGTGGTGCTATGCAAGATACATGTCAGACGGCAGCAGAGAAAGCACAGGATATCGCGTAGGTGCTGCAGTTCCACAATCCGTCCTGCTGGAAAGCCGCAAAGCCGTACATTCCGGAAGACGACTCAAGGTTCTTCCACAGAACTACTCGATGACCAGATCATCAGGAAACAATGTCAGACACGCACTTATCATCCTTGCATCATATGCAGACGTAGACTTCACATACAGCAAGGCTGATTTCGTCAACCTGCTCACACAGGAAGGCTATGCAGTGAATGGAGCTGACGGATGTGCGAAGGAGTATTTCGATGCTCAGTTCAATGGTGCCGTTGACTTTATCTTTGAAGTCACCGACATCGTCAAGCTGGACAATATGAGAGAGTATTATGGAGGAAACGACAGAGACGGGAATGACAGAAGACCAGCCGAAATGATCAGGGACGCATGTCAGAAGGTAAATCAGCAGACCGACATCAACTTTGCTGACTTCGACGACGACGGCGACCTGACTGTGGACAATGTATTCGTATTCTATGCCGGTGGAGATGAGGCCGAGCAAGGCTCCAAGGAGGAATACATATGGTCTCATGCATGGAGTCTCAGTGACGCAGGCGTCAACCTCAAACTGGACGGGGTGACAATCGACAACTATGCCTGCACTTCCGAACTCAGGAAAAGCAGAAGCAGATATGTAATGTGCGGCATAGGCACATTCTGCCATGAATACAGCCACACATTGGGACTGCCGGACTTTTATGACACCGACTATGATGATGCCGGGGGATGGGCTGCCGGACTGTGGCTGAGCACCTCGCTGATGGACGGAGGCAATGCGAACAACAACGGCAACACCCCGCCATATTACAACGCGATAGAGAGGGATATCCTTGGACTTACAACACCCGGATTAATACGCCGTAACGGACGATATACTTTAAGACCCATCGGGATATCCGGCGAATGCTATCGAATCTCGACTGAAGACGATGACGAATATTTCCTTCTGGAATGTCGCGACAATGAGGAATGGGACAAGCACATCGGAGGAAGCGGAATGCTGGTCTACCACATAGACAGGTCAGATGCAGACATCTGGGACTGGTATAATACTGTAAATGCAGTAGCTTCTCACCAATGCGCAGACCTTCTGGAAGCAGACGGAAGAGTCGATTACTTCAATAGCGAGGACGATTATTATGAGCTCACCAGAAGCATCAACGGGATCTTCTTCCCGTATGGAAGTGACAGCATCATGCAGGATGGACGTCCGTCACTGAAACTATGGAACGGAAAATCAGCAGGCATTTCCATCACTCATATCGAGCATAACGAAGATGGAAGCATCACCTTCAGCGTAAGCGGATTCGATGGAGAAGAACCTCCTATGACAAACAAGATAAATATCACTGCATTCCCTGATGCAGCCCTCATCACATTTGAAAGCGACATAATATATGACGGAGAGGCCACTGTGACATGGGGGCCTACAGGCCAAGAAAAGAATACTGTAAAAGTAAAGCCTTACGAGCCGGGTAAATACTCACTACTGATAGACGGCCTTACTCCGGGCAACAAGTCATACACGGTATCTGTCTTTTTCGAGATCGGCGAACTGATGGGTCTGACCAAGGAAGCGTCATTCCTCACTACCAGGAGTCCTTCTGTCTCATGGCCTTTTATCCATATGGTCAGGAACAACACCTCATCAAATGGCAGCGCAAAAATTCTCATGCGGGTCTATAATGCCGCAGAGGCCGAAGACATCAGATGGTTCGTGAACGGCAACGAGACATCACCGGCACCTGACGGATGTTTCACATTCAAGGAAAGCAGCACAGTCCGCGCAGAGGTATATTGGAATGACGGAAGTACGGACATTCTGGAGAAGACTATAACTGTCAGCAGACACAGGTAATGATGAAGATACATTATATAAATATAGTTCTTGCAGCTGTTGCGGTACTGGTCGGCTGCAATGCTGTCGGCCCGGAAGAGGCACTTCTGCCTCTCGATGACATCTCGCTCACCATCAAGGGAGAGGAGCAGTTTATCTATAGCAAGGAGAATTTCCAGCTTGGATTCAATGACAGGAAGATTGAGTTCAGAGTAACTGAAGACAAGCTTGCACACTGGTTTGTTCTGGACTGCAACGAACTCCCGACCGGTAAAGGTCAGAATATCAAGGCTACACTGAAATATACTACTGGCACGACTACCAAAGAGTTGAAGGATCTTGAGTTCGTTGTTCAGAAGACATCACAGAACGGACTTGTCTGGCTTTGGAACAGTTCCCGTCAGATCGGCGTTGTCGTCAGACACTCTTTTGTTCATTATTGTGACTGACGGTGGCCAGGACATCAGGAGCACGTGAACAAAAAGTGCGGAGACCATTGAATCAATGATCTCCGCACCAGTAGCCCCGAGCAGAATCGAACTGCTATCTAAAGTTTAGGAAACTTCCATTCTATCCGTTGAACTACAGGGCCAAAATTTAATAAAAAGACGACTGCTTCGTTGCACTCGCCTATTTATTATAATTTCACAGTAAGTTCAGAGTATTACTCTGCCTTCTTCTCGATGATCTGACGACCTCTGTAGTAGCCACATTCTGGGCATACTCTGTGGTACATGATAGTTGCACCGCAGTTTGAACAAGTAGCGAGTGTAGGAACTACAGCTACATCATGTGTTCTTCTCTTGTCACGTCTCTGCTTAGAGACTTTGTGTTTTGGATGTGCCATTTCTAAATATTTTTTTAATTATTAATAATCAACTAGTTATAGATTCCTCGACTTCGCTCGGAATGACATGTTACTGAAACATTCCTTTCAGAGCAGCAAAGGGGTTTGCTTCTCCTTCATCCTCCGAGACAACAGCCTCGACCGGCGAGCCATAATACTTCATGACTTCAGGATTACACTTACCCTCCGAGTGAGTACGCTGCATTGGAAGAGACAGACACACATAGTCATAAATTATCTGACTGAGGTCAAGTTCCGCATCTGTATCAGGGATGAAGATCACCTCTCTCTCCCCCTGCTGCGGCTCTTCCGAATTCTCCTCCATGCCATACTTGACACTGAGTCTTATCTCAACATCAATCGGCATATCGAGCTTGTCAAGACACCTGTCACACTCCACTGTGACCTTTCCCCTCACATCGCAGTCAACTCCGATGTAGCGGCCTGACTTCTCGACTATCACATCTGCATCCAGTTGTGCATCAAGGATTTCCGCGTTATCAAAACTATCGAAGAACTCTTTGCCTGCCTGCCAGAAAAACTCATTCTTTCCAGCAGTCAATCCATTTAAAGGTATGGTAAAATCACTGTTCATTCTGACCCGTAAACAGATTTGAGCCCGCAAAGGTAACAAAAACTTTTATTATTAGCAATCGAAATCGGAAGATTTTCTCTTGCGCTCAATCTCATTAAGAATTATCTTCCTGAGTCTCATGGACTTAGGTGTAACTTCAACCAATTCATCCTCCTGAATATACTCAAGGGCCTCTTCAAGAGAGAAAACTATCGGCGGAGGAAGCATTACTTTGTCATCGCTACCGGAAGCTCTCATATTGGTAAGTTTCTTGGTCTTGCAGATATTGATATTAAGGTCGCGTTCACGAGTATGTTCTCCAACCACCTGACCCTCATATATATCCACGCCCGGCTCAATGAAGAAACGGCCGCGGTCCTGGAGCTTATCCATTGAATATGCGACTGAAACGCCTGTCTCAAGTGACACCAACGAACCGTTGGTACGGCGCTCGATATCTCCCTTGTATGGTTCATAACCCTTAAGACGATGAGCAACAACAGCTTCGCCCTGAGTTGCTGTAAGAAGATTACTCCTGAGTCCCATAAGTCCACGTGAAGGAATATCGAACTCGAGGTGGGTTCTGTCACCCCTTCCTTCCATCTGGATGAGAGCACCTTTCCTACGTGTAACCATCTCGATGGATCTTCCTACAAACTCCTCCGGAACATCGATGGTAAGCATTTCGATAGGCTCACACCTCTGACCTCCGATCACCTTATCCAGCACCTTCGGCTGTCCCACCTGCAACTCGAATCCTTCTCGACGCATTGTCTCGATCAGCACAGAAAGATGCAGGACACCACGGCCATACACAACGAAAGAGTCGGCATTAGGACCCGGTTTCACGCGAAGCGCAAGATTCTTTTCAAGTTCCTTATCCAGACGCTCCTTAAGGTGACGCGAAGTGACGAATTTACCTTCCTTGCCGAAGAACGGCGAGTTATTGATACAGAAGAGCATGCTCATAGTAGGCTCATCCACCTCGATCGGAGGCAGTGCCTCAGGATTCTCAAAATCTGCAACTGTATCTCCGATTTCAAAGCCTTCAAGGCCGACCACTGCACAAAGGTCACCACACTGCACTTCATCTACCTTGGCCTTTCCGAGACCGTCGAATACCATGATTTCCTTGATCTTCTGCTTCTGCATTATATCGTACCTCTTGCAGAGAGTGATATTCTGACCAGCCTTGAGAGTACCGCGGGTAACACGGCCCACTGCTATACGGCCCACATACGGAGAATATTCAAGTGAAGATATCAACATCTGGGGAGTACCTTCCTTGACTTCCGGAGCCGGAATGACTTCAAGAATAGTGTCCAGCAAAGCGGTAATATCTTCAGTCGGCTTGGTCCAGTCATACGACATCCATCCCTGCTTTGCACTTCCGTATATCGTACGGAAATCAAGCTGATCCTCTGTAGCTCCAAGAGAGAACATAAGGTCGAAGACCTCTTCCTGCACTTCATCAGGACGGCAGTTGAGCTTATCAACCTTATTGATTACGAGAACCGGTTTCTTTCCCATCTCGATAGCCTTCTGCAGCACGAATCTGGTCTGAGGCATACAGCCCTCGAAAGCATCCACGAGCAGAATGACACCGTCAGCCATATTGAGGACACGTTCCACCTCGCCTCCGAAGTCACTATGGCCCGGAGTGTCTATGACATTGATCTTTACTCCTTTATATATAACCGAGACATTCTTCGCAAGAATCGTGATTCCTCTCTCCCTTTCGAGGTCATTATTATCAAGGATAAGTTCTCCCAGCTTTTCCTGTTCACGCTGCTGACGTGCCTGATAGATCATCCTGTCCACGATAGTTGTCTTACCGTGGTCGACATGAGCTATAATCGCTATGTTTCTTATATCCTGCATATGCTGCTGACTATTAATCCATTATGCTGCACCCAAAGTGCATAAGACACCTCGACCGGTCATCCGGCCGAAAAAGATTTGCAAAATTAGATATTTTTATAAAATATTTTCCAATCTTTTTCTATTTTTGCCGCCGAAAGTTTCATATACGCCTGCAAGGCGGTGAAACGAAGACACAGACAAACTGACATATAATTTAACTAAAGACATAAAAAGTATGAAGCAGGACATGATCGTAATTCTGGACCTTGGAAGCCACGAGAATACAGTGGTTGCAAGAGCCGTTCGTGCATTGGGCGTGTATAGCGAAATACATCCGCACGACATCACAGCAGAGGAGCTCAAGGCTCTTCCTAATGTTAAGGGTATCATCATCAATGGTGGCCCCAACAATGTAATAGACGGAGTTGCGATTGACGTCCTTCCTGAAATCTACGAAGCAGGCTTCCCTGTAATGGCAGCCGGCCACGACAAGGCTCTCTGTGAAGTAAAGCTTGCACAGTTCGAAAATGACGAAGAAGCCATCAAGGCAGCAATCAAGTCGTTTGTATTCGACACCTGCAAGGCAGAAGCGAACTGGAACATGAAGAACTTCGTTGCTGACCAGGTGGAACTCATCCGTCAGCAGGTAGGTGACAAGAAGGTTCTCCTCGCACTTTCAGGCGGAGTTGACAGTTCCGTTCTTGCTGCTCTTCTTCTCAAGGCAATCGGCGACAAGCTTTACTGCGTTCACGTAAACCATGGACTTATGCGTAAGGGTGAGAGCGAAAACGTTGTTGAAGTATTCCGCAACCAGCTCTGCGCCAATCTTATATATGTAGATGCAACAGACCGTTTCCTCGGACTTCTCGAGGGCGTTGCAGATCCTGAGCAGAAGAGAAAGATCATCGGAGGAGAGTTCATCCGCGTATTCGAGGAAGAGGCTCGCAAACTCGATGGAATCGATTTCCTCGGACAGGGTACAATCTACCCTGACATCGCAGAGAGCGGAACAAAGACTGCAAAGGTTGTAAAGTCACATCACAACGTAGGTGGTCTTCCTGAAGACCTTCAGTTCGAGCTCGTCGAGCCACTGAAGCAGCTCTTCAAGGACGAGGTCCGTGCATGCGGAGTGGAACTTGGTCTCCCTCACGAGATGGTATACCGTCAGCCATTCCCTGGCCCGGGTCTCGGCGTACGCTGTCTTGGAGCCATCACACGCGACCGTCTTGAGGCACTCCGCGAGGCTGACGCCATCCTCCGCGATGAATTTGCCAAAGCCGGCCTCGACAAGACCGTATGGCAGTATTTCACAGTAGTTCCAGACTTCAAGTCTGTAGGAGTACGCGACAATGCACGTTCATACGACTGGCCTGTGATCATCCGCGCCGTGAACACAATCGATGCGATGACAGCAACTATCGAGCAGATCGAATGGCCTGTACTTCTTAAGATCACTGACCGCATCCTTGCAGAGATCCCTACAGTCAACCGTGTCTGCTACGACCTCTCTCCAAAGCCGAACGCTACAATCGAGTGGGAATAATCCCGACCTTATATAAAACAAAATCCGGTCTCGAATTCGAGGCCGGATTTATTTTATCTTACTCTGATGCGCCGTCCGATTTTCAGGACTGTATTGCGTGTAATGCCGTTAATTCGGCAAAGCTCGGATACTGTCGTGTGATTATTGATAGCGATGCGCCCTAAGGTATCACCGGATCTGATGGTATACCAACGCATAGCCTCCCGCTCTGCATCTTCCGCTTTATCCTCTTCGTTGTTCTTTATTTCGTCTTCAAAATCCTGTTCGTAATTACTGTAGATACTGAAGTACTTCTTCTTGAGTACAAAGAGACGATGACGAAGCTGGCCTGTCTTGAAGTCTATGAGCCATTGCGGGTCAAAGGCAAAGCCTTTATATCTCGTTTCAAAATGCAGATGCGGACCTGTCGATCTTCCTGTTGATCCGCCATATCCGATCACATCTCCTGCATTCACCCACTGATCCTGCTCGACAAGTCTTTGAGACAGATGGGCATAGAAGGTCTCTATTCCATTCTCGTGACGAATGACGACCACATTTCCATAAGCTCCCCAATATTTGGATATCCTCACCTTGCCCGTGAAAGCTGCACGTATCGGATCTCCAACCTTCAACGGCAGGTCAACTCCCTGATGGCGACGGCCACGACGCACTCCAAACTTTCCTCGCGGATAAATATCTCCTTTATACGGACAGTGATACTGACTCAGGCTGTCGACACACCAGATAGACCACTGAGACGGAAGATCCACCTGCTCCACCTTGTACGGATTGGTAGTATCATGTACCCAATACTCATCAAACACACCTGAAAGATGCTGATATTCAGGAGTCTTATAGTATTCCCATGTATTATCCGCAAAAAGTATCACCTTGATATGTTCGTTCACAGTATCAAGTGTATCCAGAGGATCTGACAACGACTTGTAGCACGACACTACCGGATGACGTCTGTACGGAGGCAATATCAGCACCGCCGAATCTCTTTTCAACGGGACTGAAGCAGAAATTTCACCTGCAAAGCATATAAGTGCCATGCAGGTGAACAATACATATCTTATATTGAGATTACGCATACTGAGCAATAATCTCCTTTACTTCAGCGACCTTTTCATCAAGCAGTTCCTTCGAGGTAGCCTCGCAAAGGAAACGCAGATACGGCTCTGTGTTAGACGGACGGATATTGAACCACCACTCCGGGAACTCAACCCTATATCCATCAAAATCCATATATGCTGTAGCCTTCTCTGTGCTCATGAAATAATCCCTTACAGCATCCATCGCTTCCTTCTTACGGTCCAGACGGAAATTGATTTCGCCTGAATTCTGATATTTCTCGATGCGGCCTATGAGCTGACTGAGGCTTATGCCCTGAGCCTTCATCCTGGCAACGACATTGAGAATGAGGATGGCTGCCAGAAGTCCGCTGTCCGAATAGAAGAAGTCTCGGAAATAATAATGTCCCGCAAGCTCTCCGCCGAACACACCGTCAAGTTCACGGAGCTTGAGTGCAGCATATGCACGGCCGACTCTCCAGGTATTCATGACGCCGCCCATCGGTGCCAGATATTCTCCTACAGCCTTCGAGCTGCGGATATCCTGATGGATATAGCCCTTCTCTCCCCTTTCCTCAAGGAAATAATGACCAAGCACTGCTATCATGAGGTCAGGTGAGATAAACCTGCTGTTCTCATCGACAAACATCACTCTGTCAGCATCACCGTCAAAGATGACTCCGATATCCGCCTTTGTCTCTGCAACTAGTTTCTTAAGGTCCTCAACATTCTTCTGAACAAGCGGATTAGGCTCATGGTTAGGGAAACTTCCGTCAAGGTCCTCATAAATATATGTCGGCTGATCACCGAAAATATCACGGACAAACAACGATGCCATACCATTGGATACGTCCATCGCTATCTTGAGACCCGACCAGTCGCCTTTATATTTAAGGAGGAAGTCAAGGTAATCCTTGCGGATATCCATCTGATACACCTTGCCTTTCACCGCCGCAGGTACGCACTCGCGTCCACTCTCGATCCACGCCTGAATCTGTCCCAGTCCTGTGTCAAAGCCTACAGGAAGAGCATTTTCACGCGACACCTTAAGACCGTTATACTCTGCCGGATTGTGCGATGCCGTAATCTGGACAGAAGCCTTGAATCCATAGTTGGCTGTGCCGAAATATACCATCGGAGTGGTCGCCAGTCCGACATCATACACATCGGCTCCGGCATCGGTTATTCCCTTTAAAAGATATTCATGTATCTCCGGTGACGAAACTCTGCCATCTCTTCCCACAAGCACCTTGTCTGCAGAAAGAAGTTCAGGAAGAAAATAACCCACCTTGTAGGCAACTTCCTTATCGAAATCCACATTGTAGATTCCCCTGATGTCATAAGCATGAAATGCTCCCATAACTATCTCTTTGATTTATACCTTGTCTGTACTGTGCCTTTCGAGATTGCCATAAGCTTGCGGGCAATCATCTTACGTCTGATCGGCGACACATTATCTACAAAAAGGTTGCCTTCAAGATGAGAAAGTTCATGCTGCACCATACGACATGCAAAGCCGTCGAACTCTTCCACAACTTTTTCCAAGTTCTCGTTATAGTATTCCACGCGAATTTTCGACGGTCTTGAAACTTCAGCATAGATGCCGGGAACGCTGAGACAGCCTTCCGAGAACTCACATGTCTCCTCACTTTCCTCTATGACTACAGGATTGATCATGACTCTGACAAAATCCTTGAGATAGTCATAAGTGTCAGACAGATCCCTGCCGTCAACGATGACAAGACGCTTGTTCACACCCACCTGAGGTGCAGCAAGACCGCATCCGTCTGCGACCTTAAGGGTCTCACGCATATCCTCAAGGAGTTTCGCAATTCCTTCTTTATCAGAAAGGTCCACGTCCACATTCTCCCTGCGGAGAACTTCTGAACCATATAAATAGATTGGTAGTATCATAATTGTTTTTATTTTTTGCGATCCATATAACTTTGCAGGATTATCGCCGCACTGATCTTGTCCACTGACTCTTTCTTCATCCTGTCCTGCTTCTTCATGCCTCCATCAATCATGGCCCTGTGAGCAAGGACTGATGTAAACCGTTCATCTTCAAGCTGCACCGGTATATCCGGAAAGGCTTTGGCAAGGTGCTTAAGGAAAATATCGATATCCTTTGCCGCCTCCGAAGGTCTTCCGTCCATATTTATCGGATAGCCTACTACAAAGAGAACTACATTCTCATTTTCAGCGTATTTTTTGAGATATTCTATTATCTTTGCGGATTGGACCGTATCCAATGCTGACGCAAAGATTCCGAGCGGATCGCTTACTGCAACACCCACTCGTTTTCTTCCGTAGTCAATACCTATTATTCTATCCATCAGGATGCAAAGTTACGATAAAATTAATTATGAGCAACACGAACAAAGACAATAAGAAAATCACCCATTTCCGTCTGTCTCTCCTGGATGCAAAGACACACAAGCAGCTGTTTTCGCTCCGCTTCAACAGGACCGGATTCTTTGTGTCGGTCGTCACAATCACAGTTGTACTGTGTGCAGCAATATACTCTCTCATAGCATTCACTCCTATCAGAACATTCATTCCGGGATATCCTGATGCACAGACCAAGAGGGCAGCCATACAGAACGCAATCAAGATAGATTCACTGGAAAGCATAATATACCGATGGGAGCTCTATTCAGAGAACCTCAGACGCGTGGTAGAGGGTGAGCAACCTGTCAATGTAGACAGCCTTATAGCTATCAACAGACAGCAGAAGGAAGCCGCCAAGAGCGAGGAATATCTCAACCGACAGGATTCGCTGCTCAGAGAAGAAGTCAAGGAAGAGGAAATGTTCGACATTTCAAACCGTCGCCAGAGAAATCTTCCGATCGAGGGCATGAGTTTCTTTGTTCCGCTCAAAGGTGTAATCTCACAGGGTTACGACCCGGTCATCCACCCTTATCTTGACATTACAGCTCCGAAAGGGTCCATTGTCAATGCCATTGCTGACGGTACTGTAATTTTTGACGGATGGAGCGAAGAGGCTGGATACACCATCCAGATCCAGCATAACGGTGACATCGTGTCAATATACAAGCATAACGAGAAACTTCTCAAGAAGACAGGTGACAAGGTCAAGGCAGGTACACCTATAGCCATGATAGGCAGCACCGGACTTCTGTCAACCGGTGACCACCTGCACTTCGAACTTTGGCACAAGGGAGAGAACCTCGACCCTACGAATTATATTAATTTCTAGTAACAGCTATGGAAAAAAGGCGTATCGCGATACTCGGATCCACCGGTTCTATCGGCAGACAGGCCCTGGATGTAATAAGTCAGCACAGGGACCTTTTCGAGGTCGAGTTATTGACAGCCAACAACAGCAGCGACCTGCTCATACGTCAGGCAATCGAGTTTGACGCCAACGCAGTAGTGATCTGCAACGAAGACAAATATAAAGAGGTGGCGGACTCATTGCAGCCGGAAGGAATCAAAGTGTTCGCAGGTATGCAGTCGGTATGCGACCTCGTATGCGGCAGCAACATTGACATTGTCCTGACCTCCATGGTAGGTTTCAGCGGCCTCGCCTCCACTGTTGCAGCAGTAAAGGCCGGCAAGACCATCGCCTTGGCCAACAAGGAAACCCTCGTTGCGGCAGGAGCGATTGTAATGGATCTGGCAGCAAGACATGGAGCGAGAATACTTCCCGTAGACTCAGAGCACTCGGCAATATTCCAATGCCTGATGGGATCTGCCGGAGCAGATATCGAGAAGATCCATCTCACCGCCTCGGGAGGACCTTTCAGATCGTGGACAAAGGAGCAGATTGCATTGGCCACAAAAGCAGAAGCCCTCAACCATCCTAACTGGAGCATGGGCAGCAAGATCACGATAGACTCCGCGACAATGATGAATAAAGGCCTCGAAATCATAGAGGCTAGATGGCTTTTCGGAACTCCGGGCGACAAGATCAACGTTGTCATCCATCCCGAATCCATCATCCACTCGATGATCGAATATGCAGACGGCTCAGTGATAGCCCAGATGGGCCATCCTGACATGAGGGAAGCGATACAGTTTGCATTCAGCTATCCGCACAGGCTTACCCTGAATAACAGGAAGCTGAATTTTTCGGAGCTCGGCAGTCTGTCATTCTTTGCACCTGACACCGAGAAGTTCCCTGCTTTGGGACTTGCATATGAAGCATTGGCCAAAGGCGGAAACATGGCCTGTATAATGAATGCAGCCAATGAAGCGGCAGTCGCTGCCTTCCTTCAGGAACGCATCGGCTTCTACGACATAACATCCGTAGTGGCTGATTGCATGGAAGGTGCGGATTTTGTAGCAGCGCCAGACCTTGATACAATCTTCAAGACTAACGAGATCACACTTAAAAAGGCCGAGGAGGCTATCAAAATCAGACAGAAATGATCATTCTCATAAAGACATTGCAGGTTATTCTTGCACTATCGATACTGATCCTCATTCATGAACTCGGGCACTTCGCATTTGCAAAGATGTTCGGCATAAGGGTAGACAAATTCTACCTGTTCTTTGACGCGGGAGGATTCAAGCTTTTCAGTTTCAAGATCGGTGAGACCGAATATGGAGTCGGATGGCTGCCGCTCGGAGGCTACTGCAAGATTGCAGGAATGGTGGATGAATCCATGGATACCGGATACATGTCCAACGACCCGCAACCTTGGGAATTCCGTTCAAAGCCGGCATGGCAGAGGCTTCTGGTAATGGCGGGAGGAGTACTTTTCAACTTTATCCTGGCCATCGTAGTTTACATTTCCATTCTTGCGACATGGGGCGAGAACTACATTAAGAATGAAGGCAACAGTATATATGTCAACGAACTGGCCTATGAGATGGGATTCCGCAACGGAGACCAGATCCTCAGTTTTGACGACTATGTCCCTGAGAACTTCGGGATGCTGCAGGCAGACCTGGTAAGACATACCGCTAAAAAGGCGACCGTACTCAGAGACGGAGACACCTTGAACATCTACATCGACCAGAACATGATCAGCAAGGTTCTTCAGTCACCAGGCATGTTCGACCTCGCCTTCCCATTCGTGGTGAACGGACTCTCGGAAACATCTCCGAATAAGGATCTGGACATAAGACAGGGCGACAGAATCATAAGTATCAACGCCCATGACATCGAGTTCCTTCAGGACGCAAAGCCTGTGCTCAAGGATCTGGCAGGACAGACTGCCGGCGTATGCATGCTCAGAGAGGCCGACACTGTATGCATGGACATGCAGATAGACAGCACCGGAGCTCTCGGGGTATTCCTCAAGACACCGGAAGTCACAACCAAGGAGTACAGCTTCATTGCAGCCATCCCGGGAGGTTTTGCAAAGGCATACGGCACTGTCAAGGGTTATCTCAAAGACCTGAAGCTCGTATTCACCCCAAGTACCGAGGCATACAAGTCAGTGGGAAGTTTTATTTCAATCGGTCAGGTGTTCCCGTCGACATGGGACTGGTTCAGCTTCCTCAACATCCTCGCCCTGCTTTCCGTAATGCTTGGAGTGATGAACCTGCTTCCTATCCCAGCACTGGACGGAGGTCACATCGTATTTACCTTATATGAAATAATAACCGGCAGAAAGCCAGGTGACAAATTCCTCTACGTAATGCAGATAATCGGCATGATACTCGTATTCGGTCTCATGATACTGGCATTCGGTAACGATATAGCAAAACTGATAAGATAAACACAATCATATGAAACGCTTTTTAACATCACTTGTACTTGCGGTCATGACGGTTCTGACCCTTGTTTCATGCAGCGAAGAAAAAAGAAGAAAAGCACTGCTTCCGAACATCAGCGGCAAGGCTGGTGAGGTCGTGGTAGTGATCGGCCAGAATGACTGGGAAGGATCGGTAGGTACAATCTTACGCGACAGCCTGTCATGCGATTTTCCTCAACTGCCTCAGAGAGAGCCTATGTTCACATTGGTGAATGTACCTCAGGCAGCATTCAACAGTATGTTCCAGATTCACAGGAACATCATCATCAACATCAGCAAAGATGTCACAGAGCCTGGCGTAGTATATCGTAACGATGTGTGGGCTGCGCCTCAGACCGTCATAAGAGTCAATGCTCCTGACAGCGAAACTGCCGTAGAAATCCTTAAAGAGAACAACAGGACCATCGTCGGCATGCTCGAAGAGGCTGAAAGAGACAGAATGATCCGAAATGCCAGAAAATATGAGCAGCAGGGCCTCGTTCCTGTTGTAACCGAAATGGTGGGAGGTTCGCCTCATTTCCCTTCAGGATATAAGCTTAAGAAGAAGACAGATGACTTCATCTGGGTAACTTACGATCCGGAATATGTAAGCCAGGGCATATTGATATATAAGTACCCGGTAGAGGAAGGAGTGGACATGATGAATCCGACAAATCTTATCGAAGCAAACAAGGAGATTCTGAAGAACAACGTTCCCGGCATGTTCGAGAACACTTATATGACATTGAGTTCGTTCGCAGCTCCTACTGTAAAATATATGAAGTACAAGGGTCTCCAGTTCGCTGAAATAAGAGGACTCTGGGAAGTTCATAATGATTATATGGGTGGTCCATTCGTTACTCATGTATTCTACAGCCCCGACGGCAAATATATGATAGGACTCGAAGGATTTGTGTACGCACCTAAATTTGACAAGCGTCACTATCTGAGACAGGTTGAAGCCATCATTTACTCATTTGAGTGGGCAAAACCAAAAGAAGATGCAAATAAAGAGTAAAATATTTTGCGAGTTTAAAATATTTTCTTACCTTTGCACTCCCATTTGATAAAAATGGTCAGTTTGGTCGGTTCGTCTATCGGTTAGGACTCAAGATTTTCATTCTTGCAAGAGGGGTTCGATTCCCCTACCGACTACAAGAAATATAAAAAAGAATAACAATGGCAAACCACGCTTCAGCAGACAAGCGCTATC
>JAZLDR010000013.1:0-2927 GCA_045614805.1 Candidatus Cryptobacteroides sp.
AAAGCATCTAAGCGCGAAGCCATCTTCAAGATGAGTCATCTTTAGAGGGTCGTGGGAGACTACCACGTTGATAGGCCACAGGTGTAAAGGCAGTAATGTCAAAGCCGAGTGGTACTAATAGCCCGACATCTTCCTCTGTGAGGCTTTTTCGATGACGCGACTGCGAATGAGACAGGCGTCGGGGAGAAAAGCTGAGGAAATAAGCCTAGAAGTGCACAATGCGACAGCGAAGGCTCAATACTTAATTGCTAATCGAGTTATTTTTTCTCAAGACATATATTGTGGCGGTTATAGCGGTGAGGATCCACCTCTTCCCATTCCGAACAGAGAAGTTAAGCTCACCATCGCCGATGGTACTGCCCCACCAGGTGGGAGAGTAGGTAGCTGCCACGAATTTTAAAAGGTCTTTAAGTCTGACGACTTAGAGACCTTTTTTCTTTAAGATGACTGCTTCAGCTTTACAATATATATATGTGATTATTTCAGTATCTGAGCTGCGTGATTCTTTGTGTCTACCTTCTCGATGATTTCCCTCAGAATACCTGCTTCGTCGAATATGAATGTCGTACGTATTGTACCCATGTACTTTTTGCCGTATAGAGTCTTTTCGCCCCACACTCCGAATGCCTGGATCATGTCTGTTGCGGTGTCTGCAAGTAATGTGAACGGAAGTGAGTGTTTTTCCTTGAAGTTCTTGTGTGATCTCGCGCTGTCCTTGCTTACTCCGATTACATTGTAACCTTTTGCAACAAGTGTCTCATAATTGTCTCGTAGATTGCATGCTTCTTCTGTACAACCGCTTGTGTTATCCTTCGGATAGAAGTATATCACTGTCTTTCTGCCTAGCAGCTCTTCGCTGTTAACCATATTGCCGTCCTGGTCCTGGACCTCGAAATGCGGCATTCTGTCACCAATTTTCAGCATAACCAATATATTTATTAATAGTAATACTCCTGGAACAATGTTGTGCTTCTTGGATCTTGTTTGTCCTGAAGACTTTTAAGCCTTGCGTCAGATTCTGGATTCATGAACCAAGGCTGAGGCAGAAATTCTGCTGCTACATCAATTAAAGCATTATTCATAATGTGATATTTAAGGAATGATCTTTTAAAACCATTCCCTGCATACCAAAACGAATGCCAATAGATGATGCTTGTTAAAATTCTTCGCGAATCTTATAGTTGTTGCGTTCAGAACTGTTGCGAGATACCATCTCGCAGATGAATCCTGCAAGGAAAAGCTGGAATCCGAGAAGTACTGCAACAAGTGCAAGGTAGAACAGTGGTTGGTCAGTAACAGGACGGAATACAAGTCCCTGTGCCTGCTGGATGAGTTTTTCAGCAATGACCCAGATGGTAAGTATTGCACCGGCAAGGAACATGAGGATACCTGTGAAACCGAAAAAATGCATTGGCTTCTTGCCGAATTTACTTAAGAACCATAATGAAATCAGATCAAGGAATCCGTTGACGAAACGTTCCAGACCGAATTTGCTGACTCCGTATTTTCGTTTCTGGTGCTGTACTGGTTTTTCTGTGATTCGTCCGAAACCGGCGTTCTTTGCAAGATATGGAATGTATCTGTGCATTTCGCCGTACACTTCGATGTTCTTTACGACTTCACCTCGATATGCTTTAAGTCCGCAGTTCATATCGTGAAGAGTGATACCTGTCACCTTGCGGGCGGTCCAGTTGTAAAGTTTCGAGGGGAGATTCTTTGTCAGTTTGTTGTCGAATCTCTGCTTCTTCCAACCGGAAACTATATCCCATCCCTCTTCCGTAACCATGCGATACAGTTCCGGAATCTCTTCCGGTGAATCCTGAAGGTCCGCATCCATAGTAATCACAACCTTGCCTTCAGTTGCAGCAAAACCGTGGTATAGTGCAGCGGACTTACCATAGTTCCTTCTGAAGGATATTCCGCGGATAGCGGGATTCTTTGCTGCCAGTTCATTGACGGTTGCCCATGACTTGTCAGTACTTCCATCGTCAACCATGATTACTTCATAATTGTAGTTCTCTCGTTCCATGACTGCCTCGATCCATTTGATGAGTTCAGGCAGTGACTCCTCCTCGTTATAGAGGGAAATTACTATAGACAGGTCTTTTGTATATTCCATGGTCATCAGTTCTGTTCTGTTTTATTGTCTGCAAATGGATTCCTGCTTGGAATATTTCGTGAAAGGAAGGCTGAGAGCACGCTACCGTACAGGAAGCAATATATAAGAGTGGATACGAATGTATATTGTGGCAGATTTCCCATAGTCCTCTCTACAGCAGCAAGCATATTGGCATCAAGACTCTGGGAATATATATCCATTACCATCTTCTGTTGTTCAGCGTAGAGGTCCGGTGATATATATGCGATGTCAGCAAATGATATTCCGGCAAAGATGAATGCAGAAAGAAGGGCAGCCAGTGTGCCTAATCTGCGTGTGTCGCTGTTTGTGGCGTCAGGATTTTCATTGACGAATTTTCTCATAAGGGCAACCATTATATAGATGCATAATGTGATTTTGGCTGCTCTTATAGTCAGACTGAGGAATGTCATCAGGAACGGATTGATGGAAAGAGTTCCGAGGTAGTTGTTGGCGAACATATATGCTGACGACGTCAGACCGAGTACAAGTCCGGCTTTGCCGGCCTCGTTCCAGATGTTGCTCTTGAGCTGATTATCACCCATCTTAAAATCCTTTAATTATTGCAAATATAGTTAAATTTTGTCTATCTTTGCAATCTTGGAATTTTAAGTACTAAAGATATGATAAACATTACATTTCCTGATGGTAGCGTGAGACAGTATGAGAGTGGTGTCTCAGCGTTTGATATTGCAAATAGTATCAGTCCCAGACTTGCTGCTGATGTATTGGCTGCAACTGTAATACCTGCGACAGATACCACGGGAAAAGGTTCAGTATATGATGTGAC
>JAZLDR010000014.1:0-84432 GCA_045614805.1 Candidatus Cryptobacteroides sp.
TTCTATGAAGAATATGATCAACTTCGCCCGCAAGCGCTCTGGCCGCTCTATGGCAGAAAAGCTCTGTGCTGAGATCATCGCAGCATATAACTGCGAGGGTGCAGCATTCAAGAGAAAGGAAGACATGCACAGAATGGCAGAGGCCAACAAGGCATTTGCACACTTCAGATTCTAATCCAGAAAACAGTAACGTACAATGGCTAGAGATCTTAAATTCACTAGAAACATCGGTATCATGGCTCACATTGATGCCGGTAAGACCACTACGTCTGAGCGTATCCTTTACTACACTGGTAAGACTCACAAGCTTGGTGAGGTACACGAGGGTGGTGCTACAATGGACTGGATGGTTCAGGAGCAGGAGCGTGGTATCACCATCACTTCTGCAGCTACTACTGCATTCTGGAACTATAACGGTGATCAGTATCAGATCAACCTTATCGACACTCCGGGCCACGTTGACTTCACTGTTGAGGTTGAGCGTTCACTCCGAGTTCTCGATGGTACAGTTGCTACCTTCTGTGCGGTAGGACGTGTACAGCCACAGTCTGAGACCGTATGGCGTCAGGCTGACAAGTATGGCGTTCCAAAGATCGCATACGTAAACAAGATGGACCGTGTAGGTGCAGACTTCTTCGCTGTAATCGATGAGATGAAGGAGAAGCTCGGAGCTCGTGCAGTTCCAATCTGTATTCCTATCGGAGCAGAGGATAAGTTCGATGGTATCGTTGACCTCGTAGCTATGAAGGCTATGATCTACGACCACAACTCTGATGCGCTCGTGAACTATCAGGTTACTGACATTCCTGAGAAGCTCGTTGACGAGGCTAACGCTTGGAGAGAGAAGCTCGTTGAGGCTGCTGCCGAGTATGACGAGACTCTCATGGAGAAGTTCTTCGAGGATCCAGACTCTATTTCAGAGGAGGAACTCATCGCAGCTCTCCGTAAGGCAACCATCGACATGGCAATCGTTCCTGCATGCTGCGGTTCTTCATTCAAGAACAAGGGTGTTCAGTTCCTTCTTAACGCAGTTATGCGTTACCTTCCTTCACCACTCGACAAGGGTGCCGTTAAGGGAACAAACGCAAACGGTGACGAGGAGGTTCGTGAGCCAAACGTCAAGGAGCCATTCGCAGCGCTCGTGTTCAAGATCGCTACTGACCCATTCGTAGGTCGTCTTGCATTCATGAGAGCATATTCTGGAAAGCTCGACGCCGGTTCATACGTGCTCAACACACGTACTGGCAAGAAGGAGCGTGTATCACGTCTCTTCCAGATGCACTCAAACAAGCAGAACCCTATCGAGTTCGTAGAGGCTGGAGACATCTGCGCAGCAGTTGGTTTCAAGGATCTCCGTACCGGTGATACTATTTGTCTTGAGACATCTCCTATCACCCTCGAGTCTATGGAGTTCCCAGATCCAGTTATCGGACTTGCTGTAGAGCCTAAGACTCAGAAGGACCTTGACAAGCTCGGTATCGCGCTTGCTAAGCTCGCTGAGGAGGACCCTACATTCACAGTTAAGACAGACCATGAGACAGGTCAGACTGTCATCAGCGGTATGGGTGAGCTTCACCTTGACATCATCGTAGACCGTCTCCGTCGTGAGTTCGGTGTAGATATCAACCAGGGTGCACCACAGGTTAACTACAAAGAGGCTATCACTCAGACTGTTACTCACCGTGAGGTCTTCAAGAAGCAGACCGGTGGTCGTGGTAAGTTCGCTGATATCATCGTTGAGATCGGACCTGCTGATGAGGGCGTATCAGGACTTCAGTTCGTTGACGAGGTGAAGGGTGGTAACGTTCCTAAGGAGTTCATTCCATCAGTAGAGAAGGGATTCAAGTCTGCAATGACAAACGGTGTTCTCGCTGGTTACGAGGTTCCATCACTCAAGGTTACCCTCAAGGATGGTTCATTCCACCCAGTGGACTCAGACCAGCTCTCATTCGAGCTCGCTGCACGTCTTGCATTCCGTCACGCTTGCCCTAAGGCTAAGCCAGTTCTCCTCGAGCCTATCATGAGCCTCGAAGTTGTAACTCCAGAGGATTACATGGGAGATATCGTGGGTGACCTTAACCGTCGTCGTGGACAGATCAACGCAATGGACTCAACTCTCGGTGCACGTATCGTTAAGGCATACGTTCCACTCGCTGAGCAGTTCGGTTACGTGACTATCCTTCGTACAATCTCTTCTGGTCGTGCTACCAGCACAATGACATTCGATCACTACGCTGAGGTTCCTGCTGGTATCGCTAAGGAAGTTATCGAGAAGAGCGGTTACAAGGCTGATGATGACGAATAATTGTTTAACAGAATTCAACGAAATTTGATATGAGCCAGATAATTAGAATTAAACTCAAATCATTCGATCACATGCTGGTTGACAAGTCAGCTAAGAAGATCGTTGAGACAGTGTCTGCTACTGGTGCTCGCGTAAACGGACCTATTCCGCTTCCGACAAACAAGAAGATTTTCACTGTCAATCGCTCGACTTTCGTAAACAAGAAGTCACGCGAGCAGTTTGAGCTCAACTCATTCCGCCGTCTCCTTGACATCTATGATGCAACTCCTAAGACTGTGGATGCTCTTATGAAACTTGAGCTTTCAAGTGGAGTAGAGGTTGAAATCAAACTCAACTAATCGATAAATTATCGAAAAAGTATTATATTTGCATAGTGGTTCGGTAACCACTCCGAACCACTTGCAATATATTTTTCAGTTTGTTTTGTTCCGAGTGCAAGGAAGGCGATACGAAGCCTGATGCAGCAATCGGGCAAAAGAAACGAAAAAAGGTCCTATAGCTCAGTTGGTTAGTAGCACCTGACTCATAATCAGGGGGTCACAGGTTCAAGCCCTGTTGGGACCACATCAACCTCTCTACAATCCGTAGAGAGGTTTTTTGTTTCCGCCTCTTTTGAATAGAATGAATAGTTTAGTCTTGACCATATTAGGTCTGATTTGTTTGAGTTTCGGAATATTAGGTGCATTTCTCCCGGTTCTGCCGACTACTCCGTTCCTGCTTCTTGCAGCAGCGTTGTTTCTTAGAGGAAACAGGGGGCTGTACGAATGGCTGATGAATCATCCGAAACTCGGTCCATATATATCCAATTTTATGGAACATAAGGCAATACCACTCAAGGTCAAGGTCATCGCCGTTTCAACACTTTGGCTGACTTTGTTGTATTGTGCCATTTTTGTTGCCGAACATTGGGCTTTGCGAGGACTGTTCATTCTTATCGCGGTCTGTGTAACCGTACATATCCTGTCATACAAAACATTGAAATAAATTCATTATCTTTGCGGCTCCGATAACGACGATGAGAAACTGGAGAACATATCCGGCACTCCTTATTTTGCTGATATTCAGCTGTTACTATTCAGGTATCAGCTTCTTCTCCCATGTCCATATCGTCAATGGAGCATCGGTGGTCCACTCCCATTGGGATGGTGCTTCCGAGCACAATCATAGCGACAGTCAGTATGCGGTGATCGACCTGCTCTCCAACTTCCAGTCGGAGGGCGCAGTGACTTTCGATACTGTTGCAACACCGTTTGCCTTTCAGCTGACTGATGCTTTCGTAAATTATTCTGCTCCGTTCTATCAGGACGCGGCAATCAGTCTTTGTACTCTTCGCGGACCTCCTCAGTGCTGAAGAAATCTGCAGCCGCACTTCTGCCGGTCTGCATTTCCGGGACTTTAGTCAACAGAAGTTCCAGCATTGTCAGTCAAAAAACAGGTAAAAATCAGCAAAGATGAAAAGACTTTTTTCAGCTTTGGCGATGGCATTGTGCATGATGCTGTCTGCCGAGGCTAACAATATAATTGAAATCAATACAAATTCAACAGACGCACATATCTGCGGTCACGTAATAGATAAGAATACAGGAGAGCACCTGCCTTATATCGTGGTGCTGCTCAAAGGAACTACGATCGGTGTTACAACTGAAAGTACAGGTCACTATATGATAAGAAACGTCCCTGAGGGAACTTTCGTGGTAGAAGTATCGGCTATAGGTTATAAGACCCAGACCCATGAAGTCAATGTAAAGAAAGGCAGGACATACGAGGTTAACTTCATCCTGGAGGAGGACCTGGTGCAGATCGACGGTGTGATTGTCTCTGCGACAAGAAGTGAGACCACCAGAAGAATGTCTCCGACGCTCGTCAATGTTGTCGGCATGGATATCTACAACAAGGCTAACAGTACTACTGTCGCTCAGGGTCTGGTGTTCCAGCCGGGCGTCAGAGTCGAGAACAACTGTCAGAACTGCGGATTCCAGCAGGTGAGAATCAATGGCCTTGACGGACAGTATACGCAGATACTGATAGACTCCCGCCCGATCTTCAGTGCTCTTGCCGGTGTGTATGGAATCGAACAGCTTCCGGCAAACATGGTTGACAGAGTCGAGGTCATGAGAGGTGGCGGATCAGCACTTTTCGGATCATCTGCCATTGCCGGAACAATCAATATCATTACAAAGGAGCCGGTCAGGAATTCTGCCTCAATCTCTCATGTCACAACTTCAATCGACGGAACTGCTGCATTGCATAACACCACAGACATCAACGCGTCAATCGTATCTGAGGATAATAAGCTTGGACTTGCAGTCTTCGCTCAGAATACCCAGAAGGATGCGTGGGACGCGAACGGAGACGGATTTACCGAACTCTCCATGATTGATGGCCAGACTCTTGGAATGAGAGGATATGTCAAGACAGGCCTGTATTCGAAGCTCACCGCGGAGTATCATCATCTTCAGGAATTCCGTAGAGGAGGAGATAACATCAATCTTCCTCCGCACGAGGCGATGATTGCTGAGCAGACCAAGCATGGAATCAATACAGGAGGTCTCAAGTTCGACTGGTTTTCCAAGGATCAGAAACATAGGCTTAATGTCTTCGCTTCATTGCAGCATATCAACAGAGAAAGCTACTATGGTGCCGGCAAGGACCCCAATGCCTATGGTGAGACCAGGGACCTTACATGGGTCGGGGGTGCCCAGTATGTCTATAAGGCGGAAAGGTGTCTCTTCATGCCGTCAGACCTTACAGTCGGAGTAGAATACAATGAAGACTATCTGAAGGATAACATGTGGGGTTATGACAGGGTGACCGACCAGACTGTCAGGATTGCCAGCGCATATGCCCAGAATGAGTGGAAGAACGCAAGATGGGGAATACTCATAGGAGGAAGACTGGACAAGCACAATCTTATTGATGGCGTGATCTTCAGTCCTCGTGCAAACCTCAGATATAATCCGACCAAGGACATCAACCTCAGGGCAAGTTATTCATATGGATTCAGAGCGCCGCAGGCATTCGATGAGGACCTTCATATCGACAACGTCGGCGGCACTGTGTCGATGATCAGGCTTGCTGATGACCTTACTGTGGAGAAGTCGCAGAGCATCAGCCTCTCGGCGGATATCTACCACAGTTGGGGAGACTGGCAGGGAAATCTGCTGGTGGAAGGTTTCTTCACAGATCTTGATGATGTGTTTGCGTTGAAGGAAATCGGATTCGAGGACGGCATTCTCATCAAGGAAAGACATAATGAGTCAGGAGCTAGAGTGTTCGGAGGAAACCTCGAAGGAAAGGTTGCATGGAAGAATATCTTCCAGATGCAGTTGGGCCTTACAGCTCAGAACTCAAGATACAAGGAGTCCAGAGCCTGGGCAGATGATGTCGAATCTACACGAAGGATGTTCAGGACACCGGATTTCCACGGATATTGCACGGCTTCGTACAATCCGCTCAAACAGATGACCCTTTCTCTTACCGGAACATACACCGGCAGCATGCTGATAGAACATCATGCGGGAATGATCGACAGAAATGTGACAGTCGAGACGCCTTCGTTCTGGGATATGGGCTTCAAGGCGGTGTATGATTTCAAGGTATATGACAGCTTTACACTTCAGCTCAATGGCGGAGTGCAGAATATCCTCAACTCCTTCCAGAATGACTTTGACTCCGGTGCTGACCGTGATTCAGGCTATATGTATGGTCCTACTCTCCCACGTACGTTCTTCTTCGGTGTGAAACTCATCTACTAATTGCCGTTACCTCAATAAAAATTATTACATTTGAAAGATGTAAATCTAAACGACTATGTTTGAGGTAAATGTATATGTGAACCGTCGCCGGGTACTGCTTGAGCAGATGGCGTCAAGGACAGCGGAAGGCAAGCGTGGAATCGCTGTTTTCCTTGGCAATGTGGATTCAGCAATGAATTACCGAGGCAATGACTACAAGTTCCGTCAGGACAGTAATTTCCTGTATTATTGGGGTGTAGATGAGCCTTGGTTTGCTGCCGTTCTTGATCTTGATAATGGAGACGAGTGCCTTTATGGCAATGATGTGGATATTGATGATATCATCTGGATGGGCCCTCAGCCGACAGTGGCTTCAAAGGGAGCGGCAGTCGGATGTGCAAGTACATTGCCTCTGGCAGAATTCGACAAGGCGGTAGCTGCGGCTGTTTCTGCTGGACGTCCGGTACATTTCCTGCCACCGGCAAGATATTACAATCAGATGAAGCTGGCACAGCTTACGAATTTGTCTGCTGATGATGTCCGCAAGGTCGGTCCTGTTGCTGCAGGTGGTGCTTCGGAAGAGCTTGTAAGGTCGGTCGTAGCAATGCGTCTGATCAAGGAGGTATGTGAAATCGAGGAACTCGACAAGGCTGCAGAGTTGGGATATCTCATGCATACGGAGGCTCGTCGCGGCTGTAAGCCAGGAGTACTTGAGCAGGAGATAGTAGGCCGTATGGAAGGTGTGGTATATTCAAAAGGATGGGGTCCGTCGTTCACTACAATCCTTTCTCAGAATGGCGAGACGCTTCACAACCACAGCCATCATCAGATCATCACCCCTGGTCGTCTCCTTGTTGTTGATGCTGGTGCTGAGAGCAATACCCACTATGCTTCGGATTTCACCCGTACCTATCCATGTAGCGGAAAGTTCACCACAAAGCAGCGTGAGATCTATGACATCGTCGAGGGTGCCAATGAATATGCCTATTCTCTGACAAAACCTGGAACAACATATTGGGATGTGCACTATGCGACAGCACGATATCTTCTAGATGGATTGAAGTCTCTTGATATAGTTCGTGGAGATGTGGATGAAATGCTTCCTTTGGGAATCTCGGGACTCTTCATGCCGCACGGACTCGGTCATAACATGGGTATGGATGTCCATGATATGGAGGATCTCGGTGAGAACTATGTAGGCTATGCAGAGGATCAGAAGCGTCACCCGCTTCTTGGTCTGGGAAATCTCAGAATGGCCCGTCGTCTTGAGCCGGGTCATGTGGTTACTGATGAGCCAGGTCTCTATTTCATACCTGCACTCATAGAGCAGTGGAAGAGGGAAGGTACCGACAAGGGATTTGTGAATTATGAGAAGCTGGCGGGATATTATGACTTCGGTGGCATCCGTCTGGAGGATGATGTTCTGGTGACACCAGATGGCGCACGCCGTCTCGGCTCCCGTCGCCTCCCGATCAAATCGTCGGAGATTGAAGATATTATGTCTAAGGAATAATGGAAACAGTAATTATAATATTAGCGATATTGGCGGGAGTGATCGGCATTGCAGGAAGTATTCTTCCCGGTCTGCCCGGTACTCCGTTCAGCTGGATCGGACTTCTGCTTCTCTATATATGGGGACCGCAGGAAATGTCAGTCAGTACCCTCGTAATCTGGGGAGTGGTAGTGGCAGTGGTTACATTGGTGGACTATCTCGTGCCAATGTGGCTTACCAAGGCCACAGGAGGCAGCAAGTATGCGGAAAGGGGTGCATTGATCGGTCTGGTAGCCGGAATAATCCTTACACCAGTCGGAATGATATTGGGCTCTTTCCTTGGAGCATTCATTGCCGAACTCCATTGGGCTAAGAAAGAAGCCGGTGATGCTTTGAAGGCGGCAGCCGGCTCATTCGTCGGATTTATGCTCGGCACAGGACTCAAGACCATCGTCGCTTGTCTGATGATGTGGAGGATCATAGCTTTTGCCGTGTAGTAAGCGAGTTAATAATCAGTATGTAAAAACTAAAATACATATCATGAGACGTCTGATATTAGCAATATCCTGTGTACTGGCGGCAATGATCTGCTCGGCACAGAATGGTCGTGTGGTTATCGGAACTGTATTTACGGATGATGGTACTCCATTGAGCACTGCCGTATTGAAGGCAGTCGGAACATTGGACACTTTTACCACAAATGCCGATGGTTCATTCAAGATCCAGGTTCCTTATTATGTGAAAATGCTGGAAGCGACAGCAGAAGGTTATGTGTCCGCACAGCTGGAGATTGATGGCTCATATATGGTCTTCAAACTGAAAGTAGACAAGAAGTACCACAATGCAAAGGCTAAGGCTGAGGAAGAGGCTCGTGAGGCAGAACTCGCAAAGGCAAAGGCTGAAGCGGAGGCTAAAGCCAAGGCGGAGGAGGCAGCCAGAATAGCGGCATTGGAAAAGGCCAAGGCAGAGGAAGCGGCCAGAATAGCTGCGGAAAAGGCTGCAGCGGAGAAAGCCAAGGCAGAAGAGCAGGCTAGAAAAGCTGCTGAGGAAAAGGCTAAGGCAGACTCACTTGCGAGAGCAAAGGCTGAAGAAGCGGCTCGAATAGCTGCAGAGAAAGCTGCTGCTGAAAAGGCCAAGGCAGAGGAACAGGCAAGGATTGCTGCAGAAAAGGCTGCAGCAGAGAAGGCCAAGGCGGAGGAACAGGCAAGAAAGGCTGCAGAAGAGAAAGCCAAGGCAGACTCGTTGGCAAAAGCGAAAGCAGAAGAAAAGGCTCGTGCGGCAGCTGAAAAGGCCAGATTGGCCGAGCTTAAGAAGGCTAAGGCAGACTCGTTGGCAAAGGCCAGAGTTGCCGGTCAGCAGACTGTTGTCATGACAACATATCAGGCACCGCAGAACACAGGTCTGGTGCATAATTTTGAACTCAACTACAGTTATCCTGTATCAGGAACGAATGCTGTCATCTATGAAAACCTTGGTGTAAGGTCATTCACAACCCTTCATCCGGTAGAATTCACATATTCAATAGGTTACAGGTTCAGCGATATGGTTTCGTTGAGCTTTGGAACAGGTATTACATGCGATCTTTCTGACCTGCGTGACTATGGCGATTCCTTTGCCTCGTATTATGAGGAATCTGCTGTCGATGCAATCAGCAGGTACTCACGCATGAGCGTTCCGGTGTTCCTTAATATGAAAGGATATCTGACAAGAGGCATGGTACAGCCGATGTTCTCGGTATCCGGAGGTCTGTATCTTTCGTTGCCTAATGTTTCTATGCAGAACATGTGGCTGGTCGATGCCGGTTTCGGCTGTAATTTCAAGATAAATCAGAAGTCTGGCGTATATGTCATGATTTCCGTAGCAACAGTTCCTGCTCTGACATCTGTGGCAGAGGAATATATGGGTGAGTTGGAAATCAGCGCACAGCGGTCTGCTAAATTGGCTCCCCGTATCAAGTTGGGCTTTACCCTATAGTGTCATCCGTTAACTGAATCATAATGAAAAGGATATATCTATATATGCTTATGTGCCTTGCAGGCCTGTCGTCATGTGTGAACTCTATGGATGAGCCATGTGATTATCCTGTTGCCGGCAAGTGGGCTGCACTGAACGAGGATGGCTCTGTCATCAAGTATGTAGAGTTCAGAACAGGAAAATACTACGAGTATGCCGCGGAGTCTGAACATTATTATTCCGACAAGACGATCTGGAATGCCACTGAAGATGATTTCAGTCCGGTGATTGGATCATGGTATTCTATTGCCGGAGGCAAGTTGCATTACGACAGCAAATCAGAGAAGATCTCTTTCTCGGAGGGATTGTTGAAGATTGGAAATCAGGAATATGTTCCTTTTGAGTCTTTTGATGAGGAATATGGTTTCGCATTGACACTGGATGCAGTAACTCTTGACGGTGCAGTTCATTTACCGGTAGAAGCACAGGAAATCGTGTGGAATTATCAGATAGAAGGTCTGCCGGAAGGAAATGAACTTGAAGTTGAGCTGGAGTCCGATTGGGTACGTGTCGTTGAAGTTACATCCAGTCAGATAAAGCTTCAGGTTGACGGGAATATGTCATCGTCTGACCGTTCTGCCTCCATTTCCATGTCTCACCCTGCCATTGCTACGGTAGTGATGGATATGTTTCAGAGTTTTTATGGTCTGCAGCTGTCGTCAGATAAAACAGAATCCACATACAATGGTGGAAGTTATGAGGTGCCGTTCACTATAGAAAACCCCCAGCAGGGTATGGAGCCATCCGTAAGCTGTGAGGCGGACTGGATCAGTGAATTGTCAATTCAGGATAATAAGATTGTCTTTTCTGTTCTGATGAACGACAGCGGTTCAAGCCGTACTGCAGATATTGTGTTTGAATATGGTTCAGCATGTCTGACACATAAGGTGGAGCAGTCGTATAATGCAAGCCTTATCAAAATGACACCGTCATCAACAACATGTGATAAAAAGGAAAGGACAGCCAGCTTTACATATACCATTTCAAATCCGCGCGATGGTGTCGAGGTAGAGGTCTCATGCTCTTCTGACTGGATTTCCGAGCTCACTCATGATAAATCCAGATCCAAGGTATCCTTCAAGATAATGGAAAATTCAGCTCAGGTCTCGCGTGAAACAGAGATACAGTTGACATACGGTAATTTTGTTATTGCGCACAAAGTTGAGCAGGGACCGAATATCCCTCCGGAACTTATCACAAATCCAACTGAAACATCGTGTGACCATAATGCTGCGGCCAAGTCATTCACCTACACGATCAAGAATCCTGTTTCGGGAGAAAAACTTGTCTGGGATCCGGGAATTCAGTGGGGATGTGACTTTGTAACAGATGTCGTCATAACATCAAATAAAGTGTCTTTCAAGGTTTTGAAGAACGATACCGGGGCGAAACGTGAAGGTGCCATTTATTTCACTTATGGCGATAATTTTTTCGAACATCATATAGTTCAGTTGCCGGAACTCATGGATTTGTCGGTGTCAGGAACAGCAAACTGTTATTTAGCGCAGTATGCCGGTTATTATAAGTTTCCGACTGTAAAGGGAAATACAAGTGATCAGGTGAAAGACATTGCTTCAGTATCTGTTTTATGGCAGTCAGCCCCACATTCTTTTGGTTATGAAACTGATATTATCAAGAATCTCAGGTATTCCGGTGGTGATATTTATTTTGAGACTTCGTACAATGTCGGAAATGCCGTAGTTGCAGCATTGGATTCTGACAATCAGGTTCTGTGGTCATGGCATCTATGGGTTACATACGACTCTGATATGCCTCTTGAACAGGAATATTCAAATGGCGCCGGCATAATGATGGACCGCAATTTAGGTGCTCTGTCGGCTTATCCGGGAGATATTTCTTCGCATGGTCTGCTTTATCAGTGGGGCCGCAAGGATCCTTTCCTGGGAGCAAAAGACCTGGACAGCAATGATATGACAGAGTCAGAATTTGGTGGTCATGGTTTTTGGAACAGGTACTTCGCCACTGATGGTGCCAGATTCTATATCGATGACTCTATAAAAATGCCGATGACATATTTTCATGTCGTTGCGGATAATTGGTATGACTTGGATGGATATGCTATTGATCTTTGGTCTCAGGACAACAAAACCATCTATGACCCATGTCCTCCAGGATGGCGTGTACCGGATGGTGGTGCCGATGGAATATGGGCCAAGGCAATGGGTAAAGACACTTATGAATTAAGTGATAATGCAGGAGGCGACTGCTGTTTTTATTTTAACGGAGTTTTGGGAGTGGATGAAATCATCTATCCTCTGACATCTTATTATAGCAATTTCTCAACAAGTGATTGCAATCCTACAACGTTCCTTTGTAAACCAGGCAAAGTGGGAAGATATTGGTCTTGTGGTCGAGATGTTTGGGGGTGCCCGGCTCCGGCAGTTTTCGAAATCTCAGCAGACGGAAAGGTATCTTGTAACGCAACAGTCCATAGCACAGCTATGGGATACCCGGTCCGCTGTATGAAGGATAATTAAATAATCGGTCTTGCACCCGGCTACTTGGTAGCGAGTGTAAGACCGGTAGTTTTATTCCAATCGCCGCGAGTGAAATCGGGCATTGTTACAGGCATGTTGCCGTTCTCGATGGAAACTCTTGTAAGTTCTCCTAGGCATGACCATTCAGCTGCATCATATACATCCTGATCGAGCGGAAGGCCGTTGCGCAGACAATAGATGAGGCGGTAGTCCATGATGAAGTCCATGCCTCCATGTCCGCCGACCTGTCTGGCCTTTTCTTCGATCTCGCGGACAATAGGATGCTTATACTGCTCCATGAGGGCATCACGTACTTCGTTGCTCAGATAGGCCTCGCCGTCTCTTGCCGAGCCGCTGAGGTCATCGAACGCCTTGCTTCCTTCAATGTCACGGTTTTCAGTGCGTATTGCATATCCTTCATTAGGATATTTGTTCGCAAATCCTTCTGTGCCTTCCACCTGATACATTCTGTTGTAAGGACGAGGGGTCACAACATTGTGCTGAATCTCTATGGTCTTGCCCTTTTCTGTGCGGATAAGTGTCGTTGTATGGTCGCCGTTGGCATAGTCCTCTTCTCCCATCTTGCGGGTCAGCTTCTTGCCGTTGAATACATCTGTATCCATTGAGACCAGGGTCTTCATCCGGTCGCCTCTGTGGATGTCAAGCACCCAGCATGCCGGACCGAGTCCATGAGTGGGGTAGACATCTCCTCTGTGGCTCTTGTTGAAGTCATAACGCCAGTTGCCCTGATATGATGTCCAGAAAGGGTCGAGGTTATGGATATATGCTCCTTCGGCATGGATCACCTCTCCGAAAAGTCCCTGCTGGGCCATATTCAGAGTAGTAAGCTCAAAGAAGTCATATACGCAGTTCTCAAGCATCATGCAGTGGCGGCGTGTCCTTTCGGCTGTATTGACAAGCTGCCAGCATTCATCGACGTCCACTGCTGCAGGGACTTCAATAGCCACGTGTTTGCCATGTTCCATGGCGTATACTGCCATAGGTGTATGCGTGAGCCATGGGGTCACGATATACACAAGGTCGACGTCATTGCTGCTGCAAAGTTCCTTCCATCCTTCTTCTCCGCTGTACTCCGCTGCCGGTGCAAGGCCACGGCTTGTCAGTATTCTCTGTGACGCGGCCACCCTTTCCGGATATAGGTCGCAGAGGGCAGTGACCTTCACACCCTCGATATACATGAATCTGTCCACTGCGGAAGGTCCTCTCATGCCCAGTCCGATGAAGCCGACCCTTACGGTGTCGATCGGATCTGTGGCAAAGCCGATCATGCACACCTGGTCAGCAGGACGTTCCGGGGTGTTGTACACTATATGACCGTTTTTGATCTTATATCCATATTCATCATTACAGCATGCGCACATGCAAACAGTGATGGTAAGTAAGGCTAGAAGTTTATTCATGACTTGATGTTATTTTGGGAGAAATCCCTTTTCAATGAGTTTTTCAGCGATCTGAACGGCGTTGGTGGCAGCTCCTTTGCGGAGGTTGTCCGCCACGCACCAGAAGTTGAGGCCTGACTTTACTGACGGGTCCTTGCGGAAACGTCCTACAAACACCTCGTTCTTGCCCCAGGCATAGAGAGGCATAGGGTATACGTTGTTTGCAGGGTCATCCTGAAGAACTACACCAGGGGTGTTCTGCATGATCTCACGCACTTCCTCGAGTGTGAAGTCCTTTTCAAATTCAAGGTTGATTGACTCGGAATGACCACCCTGTACAGGTACGCGTACGGTTGTAGGTGATACTCCGATGCTGTCATCAGCGAAGATCTTATGAGTCTCGTTGACCATCTTCATCTCTTCCTTGGTGTAACCTGTTTCAAGGAATGAGTCGATGTGAGGAAGGATGTTCTGGTCGATAGGGTGCGGATACACTGCATCGTACTCACCCCACTTGCCTCCTGCACGTTCTGCAGTCATCTGGTCCATGGCCTTGTAACCTGTTCCGGTTACAGACTGATATGTCGACACTACAATGCGCTTGATTGTGTATGCCTTGTGAAGAGGCCACAAAGGAAGGAGCATCTGGATTGTCGAGCAGTTAGGATTTGCGATGATGTAGTCGTTCTCGTCGATTACGTCGCCGTTGATTTCCGGAACAACGAGTTTCTTTGTCGGGTCCATGCGCCACTGTGACGAGTTGTCGACCACTCTTGTTCCTACCTCCGCGAATTTAGGTGCAAGCTCGGCAGATGTGCTGCCGCCTGCTGAGAAAAGGGCGAGATCAGGACGTGCTGCAATTGCGTCTTCCGCACTTACGACTGTCCACTCCTTACCCTTGAATGTTATCTTTCTTCCTACCGACTTTGCCGAAGCTACCGGAAGGAGCTCTGTTACAGGGAAGTTCCTCTCTTCCAGAACTTCCAGCATTCTTGTGCCAACCAATCCTGTGGCACCCACTACTGCTACTTTCATATTTTCGTATGTTTTTATCTTTATCTTTATCTTTTTGTGCGGATTTTATGTCATGTTGAATAATCAGCAGTCGAGGTGTTGATTATCAGCATTTTGAGGGGTAAAGCCTGCTGCGATTTTCAGCAGGCAGAGGTGTTTAAGTGGTTGATAATCATCGATATGGCTGCTGAGGGCTACGTCTTACAACGCAGCTTTGAGGTCTGCGATGAGGTCGTCTACGTTTTCTATGCCGACACTCAGGCGGAGCATGTTAGGGTAAACTCCTGCTGCAACCTGCTCCTCAGGACTGAGCTGGGAGTGGGTTGTCGAAGCCGGGTGCACTATGAGTGACTTTGCATCACCGACGCTGCCTACATGCAGGATGAGCTCGAGTCGTGTCACCAAAGCTGCTGCAGCCTCGAAACCTCCCTTCACGCGGAAAGTGAGCACACCGCCGAATCCGTTCTTCAGGTACTTGCAGCCGAGCTCATGATAAGGATTGCTCTTCAATCCAGGGTAGTTCACGCTCTCGACCGCCGGATGCTTTTCAAGGAATTCAGCAACAGCAAGAGTGTTCTCGCAACAGCGTTCTGCTCTGAGAGACAGAGTCTCCAGACCCTGAAGCATGAGGAATGAGTTGAACGGAGAAGCTGAAGGTCCGATGTTGCGGAGTCCGTCCACGCGGACACGACCTGCAAACGCGGCCGCTCCGAACACATCCTTATAAACAAGTCCATGATAGCTCTCCGATGGTGCTGCAAGCAGAGGATATTTTTCTGCTGTCCAGTCGAAGTTACCTCCATCCACCACAACTCCTCCGAGGGCAGTACCATGTCCGCATATCCATTTGGTAGCGGAATGTACGGATACGTTTGCACCCCACTCGACCGGACGGAAAAGATAGCCTCCCATACCGAAAGTATTGTCGACCATCACACAGACACCCTTGCGTCTTGCCATCTCCACGATAGGCTCATAATCAGGAATGTTGAATGCAGGATTGCCAAGGTTTTCAAGATATATTGCCTTTGTGCGGCTGTCTACCAGCGATTCCAGATCCTCGACCTTGTCACTCTTGGCAAAGCGTACCTCGATGCCCATGTCACGCAGTGTGATGGCGAACATGGTGAATGTGCCGCCATACAGATATGGCTGGGCTACGATATTGTCGCCAGGGCCGCAGATATTGGTGATCGAGAGGAATACGGCAGACTGTCCGGAAGCCGTGGCAACCGCAGCCACGCCGCCCTCAAGAGCCGCCATTCTCTTCTCGAACACATCAGTCGTTGTGTTGGTTATTCGTGTATATATGTTGCCAGGACGCTTGAGTTCGAATAGCTCGGCGCCATACTCCATGCTGTCGAATGTGTATGCAGTGCTCTGGTAGATAGGAACGGCTGTTCCCTTTGACACCGGGTCAATCTCCTGTCCGGCCCTTACCTGCAATGTCTCAAATTTATAGTTCTTTGCCATAGTATATATGTTTCATTTAATAAGGCGCTTCAGCGCCGCGACACTCGCGTCAGCGAGATGTTGCTTGCAACATCGAAGCAGCGATGTCGCCCGACCCGAACGAAGTGAGTGGTCGGTGTGCCCCTGGGGGCTGTCGCCGTAGGCGACTGGGGGTAGATATATGCCAGACGGCGAGGGTGTATTAAACGATGATATCGTTTAATACACCTGAAGCTGTCTGGTATGCGCCTGCGCCTGCTCCCTGGATTACCAGTGGAGAAGGGTAGAAGTCAGTCTGGATCAGGGCAGCATTGTCGGTTCCGCAAAGGTTGTAGAGCGGATGCGAAGCGTCGATGCACTCCAGGCTGATCTTTGCCTTGTATCCGAAAGGTGCGTCTGCGGCCTTGACCAGTGATGCCACGAATCTTTGACGAAGTCCCTTTGATGCCGCTTCTGCGTACCTCTCTGCAAACATTGACTCATTCTCGGCCAGCTTGGCATAGAATGCCTCGACATCGCCCTCGAAGAACTCTGCAGGAAGCAGTGGTGATATCTCTACATCTTTCTCGTCAATTCCCACTCCGGCCTCACGAGAGAGGATGAGCAGTTTACGGAGAACGTCACGTCCGCTAAGGTCAAGACGTGGGTCAGGCTCGGTGTATCCTGCATCCTGAGCTCTCTTGACTACCTCTGCAAATGTACCGCCCTCGCCTCCGGCGTAGTTGCTGAAGATATAGTTGAGTGTGCCGCTGAGAACAGCCTCGATACGGATGATCTCATCTCCGCTATGCACGCTGCGTGAAATTGATTCGAGGATAGGGAGTGCCGCTCCTACTGTAGTCTCGTAACGGAGAGTCGCACCGATCTCGATAGCAGCTTCCTTCACTGACTTGTACTGCTTGTATGGCAATGAGAATGTGATCTTGTTGCATGCCACTACCGAATATCCTCTCTTGAAGAGATTCATGTACTTGAAGGCAATGTCTGCTGAAGCAGTGCAGTCAACGAAAACAGAATTCTCCAGAGTCAGGGTGGCGAGCTGGGTGAAATATGCCTCGTCAGCTGAATTCTGACCATTGTTCAGCTGCTCGGCTATGTTGTCCAGTGACAGTCCGTTCTTGTCAAGGATGAACTTACGGCTGTTTGCAAGTCCGCATACATGAAGTCTGCGACCGGTGCGTGTCTCGATCTTGTCCCTGTTCTTGGCGATGATGTCCACGAGTGCCTTTCCTACAACGCCATATCCTGCAATGAACAGGTGGATGTCCTTACCGCTCTTGCGGTCGAAGAATTCATTGTGGATGGTGCGGATGGCTCCGTCAACGTCCTTTGATGAAATGATGGCGGAGATATTCCTCTCGGAAGATCCCTGGGCGGTCGCTCTTACAGGAATGCTGTTGTTGCCGAGTGCTGCGAGCATACGTCCGGTCGCACCGCTCTTGTTCAGGACGTCGTCACCTACGAGACAAACGATTGAATATCCCTTCTCTACTTTCAGAGGGTTGAGCTTGCCGAGCGAGATCTCATAGGCAAAACATCTGTCTGCTGCCTCACGTGCCTTCTCTGCGTCTTTTTCGGAAACTGCGATACACATTGTGTGTACCGATGATGCCTGGGTTATAAGGATGATATTGATGTCATTCTGGCTGAGGGTCTCGAACAGACGGCTCGAGAATCCGGGGATTCCGACCATTCCGCTTCCCTCGAGAGAAAGCAGAGCAATGTTGTCGGAGTTGGATATGCCGATGACCGATTCCTTGCTGCGTGGAGGATTCTTCTCGATGAGAGTGCCGTATGCCTCAGGGTCGAAGGTGTTCTTTACATATATAGGAATGCCTTCAGCCACAACCGGCTGGATTGTAGGAGGATATATGACCTTTGCTCCGAAATGTGAGAGTTCGAGGGCTGCCTTGTAAGAGATATTGCTGATGGTGCGCGCGGTAGGTACGATCTTCGGGTTGGAAGTCATCATGCCCGGAACATCTGTCCAGATTTCCAGGATACGTGCCTTGCAGCCTACGGCATATAGTGACGCCGTGTAGTCCGAACCTCCGCGACCGAGTGTCGTGGTGCGTCCCTGCTTGTCGGAAGCTATGAAGCCAGGAAGGACGAAAAGCTGGGTGATCGGGTTGGTCTCCACCATCTCATTCACACGTGAATATGTCTTCTGGGTGTCGACGATATTCTTGTCGCCCTTTGCGACAGTCCTGATGATATTGCGTGAATCCACCCACTTTGTAGCAATGCCGACAGAAGCGAACTTGGTGGCGAGAATCTTGGTAGACCACAGTTCTCCGAATCCCTGGATGGCGTCCAGACTTGTCTGTGACAGCTCTCCAAGAAGGAATACACCCTGGGTGATGCTTCTGAGCGAGTCAAACAGCGAGTCGCAGGTTTCAAGAGTGTCGTCCTGCTTTTCCAGTGGAACGAATTCCCGGATGATATCGTGATGTCTCTGCTGGAGCTCGTCTATGAGGCCTTTGTAGCTTTCGTCACGTTCAGCTGCAAGTGTGCCGATCTTTATGAGAGTGTCCGTACATCCGCTGATGGCAGACGCAACGAGGATGGTCCTGTCGCGGTCCACTGCCTTGGACACTATGTCCACTACTTTCGCCATGTTCTGGGCGTTCGCTACTGACGATCCGCCGAATTTCAATACCTGCATATATCGTGTGTTTTTATCTTTTACTTTTTCCTGGTGCAGGAGATCTACGGCAGCAACGGCTGAATGATGGCGGTGAGCTGGTCATTTTCCAGCAGGAAGCCGTCATGGCCGAACTTTGATGTTATTTCATGATACCTTGCACCCGGTATGAATGCTGCGATGAGTTTCTGCTCTTCGACAGGGAAAAGCCTGTCGCTGTCAATGCCGATCACCGTGCACTCTGTCCTGATGGTACCCAGAGCCTTTTCCACTCCTCCGCGTCCTCTGCCGACATTGTTGCTGTCCACGGACCTGCACAGGTAGTAATATGAATATGCGTCAAATCTGTCGGCGAGCTTCTTGCCCTGATATCTCTGGTAGGATCCTGCCCTGTCTGCGAACAGACAGTCATCGTCCTTTTCACCCTGTGTGGCATTATAGCCTTCGTAGCTTCTGTATGAAATCAGTGCTATGCTGCGTGCGCATTTCAGACCGGCCTCCCCGCCTTTCAGACTTGCGCACTCGCGGAACGTAGGGTCCGCCTCCAAGGCCATCCTCATGGATTCGTTGAATGC
Organism: Candidatus Cryptobacteroides sp.; assembly: GCA_045614805.1. Lineage (GTDB taxonomy): Bacteria > Bacteroidota > Bacteroidia > Bacteroidales > UBA932 > Cryptobacteroides. The sequence continues at coordinate 19,128 of JAZLDR010000014.1, forward strand.
TGTCAGCCAAGGGGTGACTCTTGCTCCGCATGCAATGTACACAGCCTTGCGGATTACTTCCGGCTTCATTATAGACCACTCGATTGACTGGAAGCCTCCGATCGATCCTCCGACCATAAAGTCGATATGCTCAATGCCAAGGTGCTGACGAACGAGGTCGTTTGCACGGACAATATCTCTGACAGTTATGAAAGGGAAGTCAAAATAGAACGGCTTGCCTGTTTCCGGATTTATGCTTGACGGACCAGAAGAACCGTATGCAGATCCCAGCATATTGGCACAGACAACAAAATATTTTTCTGTGTCGAACAGCCTGCCCGGTCCGACGAGTTCCGGCCACCAGTCTTCCGCATCTGAGTTTGCTGTCAGTGCGTGGCATATCCAGATCACCTTGCGTCCGTCGTCCTTCTGCCACTCACGCTCCGAGCGGTGGTATACCACTTTCAGGCCGCGGACGGAACCGCCTGCCTCGAACTCAAATTCTCCCTCGTGTATATATTCGCATTGTGTCATATCATTCTCAATCAGAAGAGTGCAAAGATACATTATTTTCCCCTTAAAACGGGAGTACAAATATGGTACAATGGTAAGATATATGCAATCATTCTGTAAAAATTAGAAAATTATTCTAAATTTGTCGGCTAATAGGCGATATACAGAATAAAATTCTGCAAAATATCGCACACTGAGTTTAAAACACCTTAATAAAAGTCATGGAAACGTTGGACAGGACAGACATTCTTATACTGCGTGAACTGCAGAAGGATGCGAATATTACCACCAAGGAGTTGGCAGCTAGGGTCAACCTTTCCCCGTCGCCAGTATTCGAAAGGCAGAAAAGACTCGAAAGGGAAGGGTATATCAGGAAATATGTGGCTGTAGTCGATCCTATCAAGGCGGGGAATGGCATTATGGTCCTGTGCAATGTGCGTCTGAAACATCATAGCAAGGAGTATAGTCAGCAGTTTACTTCCGTGATAGCTGTAATCGATGAAGTTGTGGAGTGCTTCAATACTTCAGGCGAGTATGATTACCAGCTGAAGATATATGCGAGGAATATGCAGGATTACCAGAACTTTGTCCTCGGTACTCTCGGTGATCTCGACTGTATAGGCTCGCTGCATAGCGTTTTTGTCATCGGCGAAGTGAAGAACTCGTATTGCGTGCCGGTGAAGGCGTGAAATGAAATCGTTTGATACACATTGTATTAACTATGTTTGCCTGCATGGAAAGTCAGGCAGGCAAAACCAGATAAGTAATTGATTGACAATATATTATATTTAACGGATATGATAGCGACACTTATAATACTTTTGATTTCAGCTGTGCTTTTTGTCAGCGGAAGAGTACGTTCCGATCTGGTGGCCATATGTGCATTGCTGGCCCTGCTGCTGTGCCAGATACTTACACCGGCAGAGGGACTTTCGGGATTTTCGAACACTACTGTCATCATGATGATAGGCCTCTTTATAGTCGGAGGTGGAATTTTCCAGACAGGTCTGGCCAAGATGATAGGCAGCAAGGTGATGACTCTGGCGGGCAACAGCGAGCTCAGGCTCTTCCTCCTTGTGATGATAGTTACATCTGCAATCGGAATGTTCGTGAGCAATACAGGTACGGTCGCCCTCATGCTGCCGATAGTCGTCAGCATGGCAGCGGCGGCGGGCACTTCGCCCCGCCGCCTGCTGATGCCGCTGGCCTTCGCCAGCAGCATGGGCGGCATGATGACCCTCATCGGTACACCTCCCAACCTCATCGTCAGCGACACCCTCCAGAGTGCAGGCCTCGAGCCACTCGCATTCTTCTCCTTCCTCCCTGTAGGTCTGGTGACCCTTATAGTCGGCATCCTCTATCTTCTCCCAGCAACAAAGGCACTGACAGCCAAGGACAAGACCAGGGACAGGAAATCATCAGGCAAGTCGCTCAAGGAACTTGTCAATGAATACGGAGTCACATCCAACCTTTTCCGTGTCCATGTAAAGGACGAAAACTCATCAGCCATCGGAAAGACAGTCGTTGACCTGAATATCTACAGAGAATATGGTGTGAACGTCCTTGAACTCAGACGAAGCACAGGACCGAACCGTTTTGTACGCACTGTAAACCAGCAGCTTGCATCTCCAGAACTGGTCATCCGCCAGGGTGACGTTCTCTATCTTTCAGGGGAGCCGGCACAGATAGACAGACTGGCCAGGGACTATGCCCTCAGACTGCTCGACAGGCATACGGATGAAGTCGACGGCAGCTCTTCAAACCCGTCTCTGGACTTCTTCGACATCGGAGTTGCCGAGATCCTTATAATGCCGACATCGTCAATGATCAACCGCACCATCATCGAGGCAGGATTCAGAAGCAAATTCAATGTCAATATACTGGGAATCAGGAGAAAGCAGGACTATATCCTCAATGACCTCGGAACCTGCAAGATGCATGACGGCGACGTCCTCCTCGTACAGGGAGCCTGGAAGGATATAGCAAGAATGAAGAACGAATCAACCAACTGGGTGGTGCTCGGAGAGCCTCTCGAAGCCGCATCGAAAGTGACGCTCGACTACAAGGCTCCGATTGCAGCCGCCATAATGATCGCAATGATCGTCATGATGGTGGTAGACAGCATTCCTGTGGCCCCGGTGACATCGGTGCTCCTTGCTGCCGTGCTCATGGTGGTTACAGGCTGTGTCCGTAGTGTGGAGGCGGCCTACAAGACCATCAACTGGCAGACCATCGTACTTTTCGCGGCCATGCTTCCGATGTCCATCGCATTGGAGAAGACAGGAGTCTCGGCAGCAATTTCCGAGGCTATCGTAACCGGTCTCGGCGGCAGCGGACCACGCCTTCTTATGGCCGGAATATATGCTGCGACATCTGTCATGACCATATTCATAAGCAATACGGTTACGGCGGTCCTCATGGCTCCGATCGCACTTCAATGTGCCATGCAGATAGGAGTGAGTCCTGTGCCGTTCATGTTTGCGGTCACTGTGGCTGCCAGCATGTGCTTCGCATCACCGTTCTCGACACCGCCTAATGCCCTCGTGATGTCAGCGGGACAGTACACCTTCATGGATTACGTCAAGATCGGACTGCCGCTCCAGATTCTGATGGGAATCGTGATGGTGATAGTCCTCCCTCTGCTGTTCCCGTTTGCATAAAGCTGTTTTGGCATGCCTAAAATATAAGATTAATCAAAAGGATTTGCCCCTCAGGCGCACTATATCTTATTTTAGGCTTGGCCAAAAATCTAAGCATTAATTCCAAACTTCTAAGATATCTTTGATTTTAAATTTATAGTTTTGTAAAAAGATAACAGTGCTTTGGGAGAAGGGTGATGACCTTATCGGTGACCCGCCTTTCGAGCCTCAGGGTATGTTCTCGGTATATGATTGCGATACCACTACTCTTGCTGTCATCAAGGCAGCCAATGATAAGATTTTGGGTAAATAAGAATGAAGAAGATATTGTTTCTTTGTATCATCACTTTGCTTGCGGCCTCTTGTAATAAAGGACCGCAAGCAAATGGTAATGAGCAGGATAAGCCATCCGGTGACATTGTTGGTGCCGTGCCGACTACGGCTATGGCTGTCGTAAACATAGTTACCGATGATAATGCTCCTATCGTTTCGAAGGAGGAATATATAAAGGCAAACGTTACCATTACTACTGCTGACGGGGTCACTACAGATGTGATGAGAACCAATATACGTGGTAGGGGAAACTCAAGCTGGTATAATGCGGAGAAGAAGTCCTATCGTCTTAAGTTCGATGAGAAGCAGTCTCTTCTGGGCAGAGGCAAGGATAAGAGCTGGTCACTTATCGCCAACTATTTTGACAAGACCTTGCTCCGAAATGAGCTTGCTTTCCATATGAGCCGTCTGAGCCGTCTTGCCTACACTCCTGCAACTGATTACGTTGAGGTCTATCTGAATGGTTCTTATGAAGGAGTATATGTGCTCTGTGACCATCTCAAGACCGGATCCCACCGAATGGACGCGGATTACCTTATGGAGATTGATGTAAGGGCGGAAGAAGAAGATATACAGGTACACTTGACATATCTTGGCCAGCCTGTGGTCGTGAAAGATCCGGATGACATCTCGTATGATAGTGAGGAGTATACCTACATCTCCGGCTTCCTGACTGCAGCAGAAAATGCTCTTTATTCACCTGCATATACATCTCCTGACACAGGTTACAGACAGTATTTCGATCTGGATTCGTTTGTGGACTGGTATCTGATCAACGAGATCGCGAAGAACAATGATGCAGTCCTGTATACAAGCTGCTATATGAATCATAATGAGGGCGGCAAGCTTTGCATGGGCCCTGTGTGGGATTTTGATATAGCTTTCGGTAATGTCAACTATAATGACAATGATAAGCCTGAGGGTGTTTGGATCGAGCGCTCGTCATGGTACCATCATCTCATTTCTGATCCGGCCTTTCTGGCTATGGTGAAGGAACGCTTCATGTTCTACTACAATATGCAGGATGACCTGTATAAGTTCATAGATGACCATGCGGCATATCTGAAGCCTTATATTGATAAGAATGAGGAGCGTTGGCATACGTTGAACACATTCCTTTGGCCGAATCCCGTGGTATTCGAGACTTATCAGGAGCATATCGATTCGTTGAAGGATTGGCTGGATGCACGTCTTGAGTGGATGAAACAAAACTACGGATTATAATGAAACATATTATGACCTTGGCGTACAGTTGTCTCATATCTGAAATTTCTCTTTGAGAGGAAATGTCGAGCATAGCTTCAGGGCTGACACCCGCGAAGGAAACATCGCTTTCGGATTTATGAGAAAACTGAACCAGAGGTTTTCAGATGCAGTAAAACAATCACAATTATAATGACATGAACAGATTTCTGATTATTCTTTCTCTGCTTATGTGTGCCGCATGTGCACAGGAGGCAGCGATTACTGACATGAAATGTGAGTCTCTCGAGTGCCCGCTTGCAGTAGACTCGCAGTCACCTAGATTTACATGGACTTATACAGAGGCAGCCGGAGAAGATTTCGTGCCTGCCGGACACAGTGTTGATGTGGCTGTATGTCCTGATGCTCTTGAAGGAGCAGGTATGCCTGAACTTATGCCGTTTACCGACTATTATTGGCGTGTGACAGTGTGGAATGAGGATAAGAGCAAGGTGCTTGTGTCCCCTGTGTCGCGTTTCTCTACCGGTCCTATGTCTATGGAAGACTGGACAGCAGTATGGATCAGCGACTGCGATGACAAGGATAAGCCGTCTGTGCCTATGCTCAGAAAGGAGTTCGAGGTGAAGGGTGATGTGTCCAAGGCGGTCCTTTACATGAGTGCCGCTGCTTATGCAAAGGTGGCCATCAACGGTGAGAAGGCCTTCAATGCAAGACTGGAGCCTGGATATACAGCATACGACAAGAGAAATCTGTTCAATGCATATGATATCACATCTCTTCTGGAGAATGGAGAGAACTGCATCACAGCTGTGCTCGGAAACGGTTTCTACAATGAGATTCAGCCAGTATGTACCTGGTATTTTGAGAATGCTGCATGGAGAGGCCGTGCCAGGATGATTGCGGAGCTTCATATCACTTATGAAGACGGCACCAAGGAAATCGTACCTACTGACAATTCATGGAAGGCTACAGACAACGGACCTTATATCACCAATAACATCTATGCCGGTGACGTGTATGATGCACGCAAGGAAATGCCTCTTTGGGACATGCCTGGCTTTGATGACAGCGATTGGACTCCGGCTGTAGAACTTGCACATCCTTCTCCGCTTCTCAAGTCGCAGATGATGCCGTCTATCGCAGAAGTACGCAGAATCCGTCCGGTTGCAGTGAAGTCGTGGGGTGACACAACCTATGTCTTTGATTTCGGAGAGAATCTGGCGGGTGTCTGCGAGATCTCCGTATCGGGAGAAGAGGGAACACAAATGACTCTTGAGCATGGTGAGATCCAGCTCGAGGACGGTACAATCGAATACTGCAATATCGATTGCTATTTCCTTGAGTATCCTGGATATGAGTTCCAGAAGGATACATATTACCTTAAGGGAGAAGGAACAGAGGTTTGGAGTCCTTCATTCAACTATCACGGCTTCAGATATGCCGAGGTCAATATTGACCGTCCTATGAAGCTCGACCTTAACAGCATAACCGCTCTCAAGGTGCATACGGATGTGGCTTCCACAGGTAATTTCGAGTGCTCTAATCAGGTGCTGAATCAGGTGTGGGAGATGGCCCGCCGTACTTATCTGAACAATTTCCACTCTATCTTCACTGACTGCCCGCAGAGAGAGAAGAACGGCTGGACAGCAGACAACTTCCTCACTACAGAGCTGGCGTTCCTCAACTTCGATGTTGCTCCATACTTCCTGAACAAATGGCCATATGACGTCGTGGACAACATCCGCGAGGACGGACGTCTGTCAGGTATCATGCCTGACTGGGGATGGGGCTATCTTGACTGGATCGGACCTGTATGGGATTCTTCTATCTTCTCTATTGCAGAGTTTGCTTACGACTATACTGGAGTAAGTTCTCATATCAAGGCTTTGTGGCCTGTTTACAAGAGATATCTTGAATATCTCAAGACAAGGGAGGAGGCAGACGGCCTTCCTACATACGGAATCGGAGACTGGGTATATCTCAATGTCGCTACTCCAACCGAGTTCACAACTCCTTGCTTCTACTACAAGGATTACTGCGTGATGGCTCGTTTCGCTCCTCTCATGGGCGAGGATCCTGCTCCATACGAGGCGAAGGCAAAGGCTATCCGTGACGCAATCAATGCGAAGTGGTTCAATTATGAGACCAACCTCTATGCGAACGGTTCACAGGCCGCACAGGGTGTAGCCCTTTATCTGGGTGTAGTTCCGGAAGGAAGGGAGCAGGCTGTAGCAGACAATCTTGCTCAGAGCATCATTGATAACGATTATCTTCTTGAGTTCGGCTCGATGGGCAGCAAGACAGTGCCTCGTATGCTGACCAAGTACGGCCATGTGCAGGTGGCTTACGATATGGCTGTGAAGGAGGAAAGTCCTAACTGGGGCGGTTGGATCAAGAAGGGCATGACTACCCTTTGCGAGACATGGGTGCTCAGGGCAGACTGGATGGATGCTTCTCTCAACCATGCTTTCCTCGGAGATATCGCTGCATGGTACGTGAGCGACCTTGTCGGCATCAACTATTCAAAGGACAAGCCTGGATTTGCCCACGTGGTCATAGCTCCTCATTTCCCTGAAGGATTGGATTATGCTTCAGCAAGTTATGACAGCATTCAGGGACGCATCAACGCATCATGGAAGCGTTGCGGCGACAAGATCTGCGTGAAGGCGGACATCCCTGTCGGATGTACTGCAGAACTCAAGCTTCAGGATGGAACTGCAATGGCTCTCACTCCTGGTGAGAATGTCGTGAAGCTTTAATTTCAGAATCAGACGTTTCTGAAATCGCTCGGAGTCATACCGATACGTTTGCGGAATACAGTGGCAAAGTATTCGGGGCTGTCAAAGTGAAGGATATATGCAATTTCCTTGATTGAGGCATTTGTACTCCTGAGTATTTCCTTGGCTCTATGAAGCTTGAGGTTCATGAAATATTGTGCAGGTGACAGACCTGTATATCTTTTGAAGGCATGCCGGAATGTAGTATAGCTCATATTAAGTTGAGCAGCTACTTCCGGCATTGCCATATCTGTCTCTATCGCCTCATACATAATGGATTTTGCTTTGTCAATCTTTTTCAGAAGTGCATCGTCTGGCTGGATGCGGTTGATGTGACTGGTCATGAACATCAGTCCGAGAATGTGGTTTACGATGCCGGCGAGCAGCATCTGGAAGTATGGAGCCTGTTTCTTTGCAGTACGGATGGCTACTGAGTATAGTTCCACAAGAGTTTCATTGTAACCTACGTGGTATACGGGATTCTCCACAGAGAAGAAGCCTACCTCTGTTCTGTGGTCGATATTATAGCCTCTGAACCCTATCCAATATTCTTTCCATCCGGTTTCCGGCAGTGGATGATATGAGTGCCACTCTCCCGGAAACAGAAGGAACATGTCGCCGCTCTTGATGTTGAAATCTCCGCCGCTGCGGGTGTGCAGGATTCCCTCGCCTTCGACTATATACAGCAGCTGATACTCCGACAGAATACGTCCGTTGGTCGGGTTGAACAGATACTCGCTGCTGTGTTTCTGAGGAGGGTATTCTTCCCCTGCTCCGACATTCTGATAGCCTACTGAACATACTGTCAGACCCCATTGCTGGTCGCGGTCATTTGTTGCGATATATTTGATTGGTTCCATAGTAAATTTTAATGTTCACAAAAATAGTCAATAAATTCAGACTGATTGCCAAAAATCAAATTGTATAATATCTTTAAAAATTATAATTTTGTTGGTCTCTCAAAGAATTTATACTACTATGAATAAATCTCACTATTTAGCAGTTGATTTAGGTGCTACAAGCGGAAGAACAATTCTTGCAACTTACGATGGCCAAAAAATCGAGATGAAGGAGCTTACACGCTTCAAGAATCCTATGATTCCGATGGGCGGTCACCTTTATTGGGACCTTCCGGGTCTTTACAATGAAGTGTTGGAAGGTTTGAGGAAAGTGGCTGAAGAAGGAGTTCAGCTGGAGTCTATTGGTATCGACACCTGGGGATGTGACTTCGCTTTCTTCGGCAAGGACGGACAGCTTCTCGGTCTGCCTCATTGCTACCGCGACCAGCATACCGCCGGAGCGCAGGAGAAATTCTTCGAGAAGATGTCTGCGAAGGATGTCTATGACCGTACCGGTATCCAGTTCATGGATTTCAATTCTCTTTTCCAGTTTGATACTCTCAAGAGAAACGGATCCCAGGCTCTGGAGCATGCCGACAAGGTGCTCTTTATTCCTGACGCATTGATATATATGCTTACAGGCAAGGCTGTGTGCGAATATACTGTCGCTTCGACTTCTCAGATGCTTAACCCTGTGACCGGCGACCTCGACGAGGACATCCTTGCCGCCTTGGGCATTTCGCGTGACAAGTTCGGAGTGATGACACAGCCGGGAACGGTTGTGGGTGCTCTTTCTGCACAGGTGCAGGAGGCTACCGGCCTTGGTGCAGTGCCTGTTGTTGCTGTCGCAGGACATGATACAGGTTCGGCTGTGGCTGCTGTTCCTGCTGAGGACCAGGAATATGCTTACCTGAGCTGCGGAACCTGGTCTCTTCTTGGCATTGAGTCACCGGAGGCTATCATTACAGATGACAGTTTCAGAGAGAACTTTACAAACGAAGGTGGAATCGAGGGAACTACCAGATTCCTCAAGAATATATGCGGCCTCTGGCTTTTCGAGCAGAGCAGGAAGGAGTTCAAGGATGTGCCCGAGTCAGTGGGAGAACTTGTGGCTCTTTGCGAACAGTCTTCTTACGAAGGCATCATCAATCCTGACGCTCCATGCTTCACCGCTCCTGCATCAATGACGGCTGCAATCCGTGACTATTGCGTTTCTACCGGTCAGCCTGCTCCGCAGACTCCGGCAGATTACTGCAGATGTATCTTCAAGAGTCTTGCACTGCGTTACCGCGAGATTGTGGGAATCCTTCAGGGAATGTGCTCGTTCCCGATAAAGAGACTTCATGTAATCGGAGGTGGTTCGCAGAACCGCTATCTCATGCAGTACACTGCAGATGCATTGAATATGCCTGTCATCTGTGGCCCGGTGGAGGGTACAGCGCTCGGAAACGTGCTTATGCAGATAAAGGCGGCAGGCAAAGTGGAGACCCTCTCTCAGATGCGTGCCATCACAGCAGCGTCAGTGGACCTTGTCACATATCTTCCGAAATAAACAAATAAAACCACATAGATATGAAAGAATCATTAATCCATCAGGCGTATGAAATCGCCAAAGAGCGCTACGCCGAACTCGGAATCGACACCGAGAAGGTGCTCGAGCAGCTTCAGAACTTCCACCTCAGCATGCACTGCTGGCAGGCAGACGACGTAAAAGGCTTCGAGGTGCAGGCTGGTGACCTCTCAGGTGGAATCCAGTCAACAGGTAACTATCCTGGCGCAGCCCGCAACATTGACGAACTCCGTGCCGATGTGCTTAAGGCAAAGAGCCTGATCCCGGGATCTCACAGACTTAACCTCCATGAAATCTACGGAGATTTCCAGGGCAAGGTTGTTGACCGTGACGAGGTGACAGTAGAGCATTTCCAGAGCTGGATCGAGTGGGCGAAGGAAAACAATACCAAACTCGATTTCAACTCGACTTCATTCTCTCACCCGAAGAGCGGTAACCTCTCTCTTTCAAATCCTGACGAGAGCATCCGCAAGTTCTGGGTAGAACACACAAAGCGCTGCCGCGATATCGCAGACGCAATGGGTAAGGCTCAGAACGACCCATGTATCATGAACGTCTGGGTGCATGACGGTTGCAAGGATGTATCTGTAAATCACTATCTCTATCGCGAGACCCTTAAGAAGTCCCTCGATGAAATCTTTGCAGAGAAGAAGGAATGGATGAAGGACTGTATCGAAGGAAAAGTGTTTGGAATCGGTCTCGAGAGCTTTACAGTAGGTTCGCACGACTTCTACACAGCATATGCTGCAAAGAACAATATGATGCTTACTATCGATACAGGTCACTATCATCCTACTGAGGTACCGGGTGACAAGGTTTCTGCTGTCCTCCAGTTCGTTCCTGAACTTATGCTTCACGTGAGCCGTCCTATCCGTTGGGATTCAGACCATGTGACTATCATGGATGATATGACTCAGGACCTCTTCTCAGAAATCGTACGCGCAGGTGCTCTTGACCGCGTTCACTACGGTCTCGATTTCTTCGATGGCTCGATCAACCGTATCGGTGCTTATGTGATCGGATCACGCTCTGCTCAGAAGTGCATGCTCAAGGCCCTCCTCGAGCCACGTGACCTCATCGCAAAGAAAGAGTTTGAAGGCAACACATTCCAGGTGCTTCAGCTCGTTGAAGAGTGCAAGACATTGCCTTGGAACGCTGTTTACGACGAGTTCTGTGTACGCAACAACGTACCTGTAGGAAATGCTATCATCGACGTGATCGCTGATTACGAGAAGGCAGTTCTCGCTCAGAGATAACCCTTGATGTCATCCTGAGGAGCGAAGCGACGTGAGGATCTGTTAATAACAATAAAATTAATAAACCATGAAAAGAATTATACTTAACGAAACATCATACTACGGTGCCGGTTGCCGTACTGCAATTGCTGACGAGATCAAGAAGAGAGGCTTCAAGAAGGCTCTGCTCGTGACTGACAAGCCGCTCATCCAGTTTGGCGTGGCTGCAAAGATTGAGGAAGTCCTCAACAATGCAGGCATTCCTTACGAGGTATACAGCGAGATCAAGCCAAACCCTACCATCAAGAATGTACTTGACGGACTTGCTGCTTTCAAGGCTTCTGGAGCAGATTGTATGGTAGCTCTTGGTGGCGGATCGTCAATCGACACAGCAAAGGCAATCGGTATCATCAACAACAACCCTGAATTCGCTGACGTACGTTCGCTTGAGGGCGTTGCCCCTACAAAGAACAAGGCTGTCCCTACATTTGCTGTCCCAACAACAGCAGGTACTGCAGCTGAGGTGACAATCAACTATGTGATTACTGACGAGGAGAACCGCAAGAAGATGGTTTGCGTTGACCCTAACGATATTCCTGTATGTTCAGTTATCGACTGTGAGCTTATGATGAGCATGCCTAAGGGTCTTACAGCTTCTACTGGTCTTGACGCTCTTACTCATGCAATCGAGAGTTACATCACTCCAGGTGCATGGACCATGAGTGACATGTTCGAGTACAAGGCTATCGAGCTCATCCATGAGCACCTCTACAATGCTGTTCAGGATGGTAACGACGTGAAGGCTCGTGAGGGTATGGCTGAGGCTCAGTATATTGCTGGAGTGGGATTCTCTAACGTAGGTCTCGGTATCGTTCACTCAATGGCTCACCCTCTTGGTGCTTTCTATGACACTCCTCATGGTGTGGCAAATGCACTCCTCCTTCCATATGTGATGGAGTACAATGCGGATTCACCTGCCCGTGAGAAATATCTCGGCATAGCAAAGGCAATGGGTGTGGACACAACAGGCATGAGCGTTGACGATGGTGTTGCTGCAGCAATCAAGGCTGTAAGAGACCTTTCTATCAGCGTGAACATTCCTCAGCATCTGCATGAGATCGGCGTAAAGAAGGAAGACCTTCATGACCTTGCAGTGGCTGCATTCAATGATGTATGTACAGGAGGAAACCCTCGTCCTACATCAGTTGAGGATATCGAAGCGATTTACAATATAGCATTCTAATGAAATATGGCTTCAGTTTTAGATAATCGTCCTGCGCTTTCAGCTGCCGTATGGCAGGTGGCTGAGGCCGCAGGATATCTTTGGGAGAAAGGTTGGGCCGAAAGAAACGGCGGCAACATAACCGTCAATGTGACCGAGCATGTAGATGATGCGATCCGTGCGCTTCCGGCGATAAGCGAGGTGAAGCAGATCGGTGCAGTGCTCCCGCATCTCAAGGGATGCTATTTCTACTGCAAGGGCACACAGAAGCGAATGCGTGACCTTGCCCGTGACCCTATGGCGAACGGTTCAATCATCCGTATCCTGGATGACTGCGCAAGCTATGTCATCATTGCTGACAATCCTGTGATGCCTACAAGTGAGCTTCCGTCTCACCTGAGCGTGCATAATTATCTCCTTGCAAAGGGATCTCCATATCGTGCTTCGCTGCACACCCATCCTATCGAACTCGTAGCCATGACACATTGCCGTAAGTTCATGGAGAAGGACGTGGCGACACGACTTCTGTGGTCTATGATTCCTGAAACCAAGGCGTTCTGTCCTCGTGGTCTCGGAATGGTGCCTTACCTCATGCCAAGCGGAGTGGAACTGGCTGACGCGACGATCAAGGCTATCGATGAGGATTATGATGTGGTCATGTGGGAGAAGCATGGTGTGTTCGCAGTGGATACTGACATCATGTCTGCCTTCGACCAGGTGGATGTGCTCAACAAGGCTGCTCTCATCTATATTGCTTCAAGGAATATGGGATTCGAGCCGGAGGGTATGTCAGATGCCCAGATGAAGGAACTGACAGATACATTCGGATTACCTAAGTAAAGAACGTATGAACAAGAAATTATTTGTGATTCTGCCGGTTATGTTCGGCTTCTTCATCATGGCTTTTGTCGATCTTGTAGGATTGGCATCCAATTATGTGAAGAATGATTTTGGCTTCAGCGATACGGTTTCAAACCTTATCTCGATAGCATGTTATGTGTGGTTCCTTGTCTTCTCTGTGCCTACAGGAGTGATGATGAACAAGTTCGGCCGTAAGACAGTCGTGCTTGCGAGCTTCATTCTGACAGCCGTGGCGATGTTGCTGCCTGTGCTTTTCTCGCAGAGTTTCCCGGTGATCCTGATGGCATTTGCATTGATAGGCATAGGTAACACTTTCCTTCAGGTTTCGCTTAATCCTCTGGTGCAGGATGTTGTAAGTGCTGATAAGCTGACCGGAACCCTGACTCTCGGTCAGTTCATCAAATCTGCTGCATCTTTGCTGGCTCCAGTCCTTTTCCCTGCATTCGCAGCATCGTTTCTGGGATGGAAGACAGCGTTCCTCATCTATGCAGTGATAAGTCTTGTAGGTGCGCTATGGCTGGGCCTGACACCTATGAAGAGAAATGAGCCGTCAGCAAGCGTCTCGTTTACAGCGACGTTCGGTCTGTTGAAGGACAAGACCATCCTCCTGTTCTTCCTGGGAATTCTGGCCCTTGTAGGTGCAGATGTGGGTATCGGATTCACTTTCCCTAAGATTCTTCAGGAGAAGTTCTCCATGTCGCTCGACGCTTCTGCCCCATATCTCACCGTGTATTTTCTTGCAAAGGCAGCTGGTGCATTCGTGGGAGGTATCGTGCTTATGAAGCTGAAGGAGTACAAGTTCTATCTTGCAAGTATCCTGTTGGCAGTGCTTGGTCTTGGCTGGATGCTGTTTGCAGATTCGCTTCTGACAGAACTTATAGCAGTAGCTGTCTTCGGACTTGGCTATGCCAACCTGTTCTCAATCATATTCTCACTTGCTCTCAAGCATGCCCCTTCACGTTCCAATGAGGTTTCGTCCCTTCTTATCATGGGCGTTGCCGGTGGTGCAGTGGTGACACCTCTGCTGGGAGTCGTTACCGATATGTTCGGCACACAGAATGCTGCCGTGGTAGTTGTAATTGCTGTGTGGGTGTTTGTAATGTGTCTTTATGGTCTTGTGAGAAAGACGTCAATCAGATAATGCTATGAAGAATATTTTAGGAGTAGATATAGGTGGTACCAAATGCGCGATCACTTATGGTTGTCAGAACGGAGCGGATATTGAGATCAAGGATAAGCAGGCGTTTCCGACCACTTCGTGTCAGGAGACTATCGAAAACTTGAAGTCTGCAATCCGTGATGTCATGCAGCGCAACGGTCTCACTTCAGAGAACACCTATGCAATAGGCATCAGTTGCGGCGGTCCGCTTGACAGCAGGACAGGAGTCGTGATGTCCCCGCCGAACCTTCCGGGTTGGGATAACATTCCGATTGTTAAGATATTGTCTGATGAATTCGGTGTGCCTGCTGCAATCCATAACGATGCCAACGCTTGTGCTTTGGCAGAGTGGACTTTCGGTGCTGGAAAAGGCAGCCGCAATATGGCGTTCCTGACTTTCGGTACCGGACTTGGTGCAGGCCTTATTCTGGATGGCAAGCTGTACTCCGGAACTAATGACAATGCCGGTGAACTCGGTCATATCAGACTGTCGGATTTCGGTCCGGTAGGATATGGCAAGGCGGGATCGTTCGAAGGTTTCTGCAGCGGCGGCGGTATCAGGCAGCTTGCCCAGTCCCTTGTGAAGGAACGACTTCAGATGGGTGGTCATGTCGAGTGGTGCCCTGACGGTGACCTTGAGAAGATTACAGCCAAGACTGTGGCCGAGGCGGCCCGCAAGGGAGATTCTTTGGCACAGGAGATATTTGACATTTCTTCCCGTTACCTCGGTATCGGTCTCTCAATCCTGATAGACATCATCAATCCGGAGGTGATTGTCATAGGAAGTATTTATACCCGCAATGAGGATATGATGAAGCCGGTCATGGACCGTGTGATATCGCGTGAGGCGCTTCCTCTTGCAGCGAAGGTTTGTAAGGTGGTGCCTGCGGCTTTGGGTGAAGCCATAGGTGACTACGCAGCCCTTTCAGTCGGAGCAAATATTTAAAATCATGATAAAATCAATTATTGAACACAGTCTCTCCGAGGCCCGTCAGGCCTTGGAGGACTTTCTTTCTTCTGAAAATACAGTCCCTGTAATGAACGCCATGGTGGAGGTTCTTGCAGAGTGTTATAGAAATGGCGGTAAGGTGATCTGCTGCGGCAACGGCGGCTCTCTTTGTGACGCCACTCATTTTGCCGAGGAACTGACCGGACGATTCCGCGAAAACCGTCGTCCGCTTCCTGCAATGGCAGTAAATGATCCGGCATATATGACATGTACGGGAAACGACTTCGATTTCAATGACATCTTCGCCCGTTGGGTGGAGGCTTTCGGTAAGGAAGGTGATGTGCTTCTGGCAATCAGTACCAGCGGAAACAGTAAGAATGTAGCGATGGCTGCAGAGCAGGCCCGCAGTATGGGGATGAAGGTCATCGGACTCACTGCAGAAGGCGAGACTTTGCTGAAGAAGCTCTCGGATGTGTGCCTCTGTGCACCTCGCACTCCGCATTCTGACCGTATCCAGGAAATCCACATCAAAGTCATCCACATAGTCATCGAGGCGTTGGAAAAGGTGTTGTTTTAAATTTTAACGTCTTTATATGAAAAGGTTTAATGTCCTTGTTGCCTTTTCTTTTTATCCTATAGACTTGCATAATGCTTCCGGTGTTCAGCCTCAGCAGCTGGATGAGGGTACTTTTGCCTCAGTTCCTCTCAGGGCTCTGATTCCGGCAGGAAGCAGGCATCTTCTTGTTGCAGGACGTTGTCTGTCCAGCGACCAGCTGGCAAATTCAGCCCTCAGAGTTCAGGCTACATGCATGGCTACGGGTCAGGCTGCCGGTGCAGCTGCAGCGCTTGCAGTACATAAAAATACGACTCCAGCTGATGTCCCTCTGGATGAATTGAGGAACATGCTGGAGTCGCATGGTGCTATTCTTCGATAAGTCTTATGCCTGGAGCCACTTGTGCTTTTCTACACTGTAAATCGGTACGAAAGGCAGCAGGATAGGCGTCTTCTTGATATATGCCTGATATTCAGGATCCTCTCCGTAGACTTTGTTCTGACGGATTTCAAGTCTGCGTGCTCCGCTGAACATCACATACACGATTCCGATGTATCCGATTGCGGCGATCACCCACTGCCAGAATGTGCAGCATGCTCCGAAGCATACGATGAACGCTCCTGTCCAGATTACGAGTTCGCCGAGGTAGTTAGGGCAACGTACGAGCTTATATACTCCTGTGTCCACAAATCTGTTCTTGTTGATCTTCTTTGCAGCTTTCTTCTGAGCGTCAGCGACAGATTCGAGCATCACTCCTACTGCCATCAGAGCAGCTCCAACCCATGGCAACACCTCGCTTACAGGTGCTCCGGCTGCCTTATTGGCGAGATAGAATGCAACTGGACTTACCTGTCCGACATAAAGCAGTGCACAGAACAGCCAGACTACGATAACAACCGGGAGGGGTTTCTTCTTTGCTGCATCAGGTCCATAAAGGATCTTCTTATATTCCGGTGACCTCTTCTCTCGAGTGAGGAGGTAGAGTCCCAGACGACAACCGAAGATGAACATCACGGCGCAAAGTATTGCAGTAGGGATTGTGAGTACATCACGGAACAGGATGGCCAAGGTTACTGCCAAGGCAGAAATTCCGAATCCGTATCCGATGCTGAAGAAGTAGATGAAATATATCCATCCGAGTGCTGAAACTGCGAGTGATACCGCCAGAAGAATAAGTAGATAGCTCATGATATGTTAATTTATGAATTTGACTTTTCCCATGTCGCGTGGCTTTGCTTCGGGTGATTCGTCTGCATATCCCAGACCGATGCAGAGGCAAAGTTCATACCCTTCGCTGAATCCCAGCTTTTTAACGTAAGGTTTGCATATGTCGTTGTCTGTGAGGAAGCGCACAGGACTGCCGAGGCAGATAGAGCCGACTCCGAGTGACCATGCAGAAAGCATTACGTTCTCAGCAAGCAGTCCGCAGTCGTATGCTGAAAAGTCGTATGAAGGATCTCGTGCGATGAATACCATTACAGGAGCGCCTCTGAAGCAGTTCTTTGCGAATTCCATTCCGTCGTGCGAGTCTGCCATCGCCTGTGACATCTGTGCCAGAAGTTCAGGGTTATCCACGACTCTCACCTCCCACGACTGCTTGTTCTGTCCGTTCGGAGCATTGATGCCGCACTCCATTATAGTGTTCAGTGTGTCGCGACTGACAGGAATCTGCTTGTAATTGCGGATGCTTCGGCGTGACATGATGGTCCCGATGACGGCATTCTCGCCCTCTGCCTGCTGAGTGTTCTGTGTCTCAGTGGTGTTCTGTGTCTTTGGGGCGCAGGCTGCCGCCAATATCATGCACAGCACCACAATAATGATCTTCCAAGTCTTCATGTTTATCGTTTTATGGTCATTGATAGTCTTCCAGGCTGGCCTGGCCCTACAAATATAACTTTTTACCGTTAATTTTCTTCTCCACTTCGGCAATTTTTATTTTTGGTAATGATACATCAGTTTACACCTGTCATGTCTAGCGCAGTACACTTGTCATGTCGAGCGTATTCCACCTGTCATGTCTATCATATTCCACCTGTCATGTCTATCGTATTCCACTTGTCATGTCGAGCGTATTCCACTTGTCATGTCTATCATATTCCACCTGTCATGTCTATCGTATTCCACCTGTCATGTCTAGCGCAGTCGAGACATCCTTAAAAAGATTCCTCCACTCACTTCGTTCGGTCGGAATGACAACTGGTGTAAACATGTATATTGTTCCCTTTATTTTGGGAACAAATTACGTTTTTTTGTTCCCGTTGATGTCGTCTTGGTGAGTTTCTGGCACGTTTTGCTGGTTTTTGTTCCCGCCGTGCCTAGGAGGGTGAGTTTCTGGCACACTTTCCCGGTTTTTGTTCCCGTTGAGGCAGTTGTGGCGCTTTACTGCGTAGTGTTACCGAACAATGCAGCCAGAACTGCCATGTCCATTTTGAGCAGCCTGCCGATCTTTTTGATGTCGGCATTGTACTCCCATCGGAGCATTCTTGCCATCTCCAGCTTCTGATCCTTCTGTAGCTGGGACGGAGCTTTGCAATCGTATTTTTTTGCCGCCCAGGAGCATACGATCGAGTAGAGGTCATCATCTGTGTAATAGATCTGCTCACCGATCATCTTTGCGATTTCATCATAGCTTTCAACATGTCTCGATACTTTAGTGAAGTAGTGTCTCGTGTCACGGAACAGATTCTCAGCATAAGTTACGTCGCAGAATGACAGGGGACACCCATATCCGTCAACCAGATACAGGTCTTTCACGCAATCGAATTTGTGACTTTTTGTCAATGACCTTTTCTCTCTTACAGTGATTTCGCGCTTCCTTTCCTCAAATCTGCACTTCGCTTCCGTATTGAAGAAGTACTTGTTTGCTCCCCATGGATAAGTGTAAGGCGAAACATGTTGGTCTACCACTGACCCGTTGCGGTTTGTGTAGGCTATGGCATTTCTAAGGTTCTCCAGAGAAGTTATTTCATAAAGCTGCATGGTCAAGCCACTAAGATCGGGTCTTGTCCCGTCAATATACAAGTTCCTTTCAAGAATTTTTTTCAGACATCTGAAAAACTCCTCTATGTCTTCCGGACAGCCGGTAATGATCAGGTGGAGGTGGTTGTTCATCAGTTCGAAGGTCAGGATCCGTACTTTCCTGTGTGCTTTGGCAACAATCCCCATAATGCTCATGCCCCTCTTGAAGTCATCAGAGTTGCGGAATATGATAGAATGATTTTCCGGTGTGCACAAATGATATGCGGTCCCGATCTTGTCAAAGTAGTGCTGACATAATTTCTCAATGTCGTAAAAGTTTGCCCTGCTGTTCATTTCAATAGCATCAATATGTCGGACAGGACAGGTGTCCCTCCGAGGTTATACGATATGGATCATTGAAATGCGTTCCTTAAGAAAGGGTGTCAGATACCCGGCCAGAGTGGCCTGCAGAGCTTGCTAATACATTAATCTTTATGGATTCGCATTATGTGCGTCAAATATAGGCAAACGATATTGATTACCGACACAATTCTTCAGTTTTTGTGCTTATGCGTCTGCATTTTCCTCGTTTCGGGAACGTTTCCTCTGTTTTTGTTCCCATTCGGTCTGTTGTCGAACATTTCGGGCACAGAATTCACGAATCTGTTCCCACTCGGTGGCTAGTTGACAGTTCTGGGAACAATATCTGGGAATTTGTTCCGACCAGGTCGCTGGTTGACCGTTCCGGGAACAGCATCGGCGAATTCGTTCCCATTCGGGGAGGCCGACATGTGTTAAGGAACAAGTGGGCTAGTTTTGTGCCCGTTTCTTCAAGGTGATGAGGGTGATTTCGGGACGTGCACCGATGCGGGCAGGGAAGATCGTCTCGCCCAGACCGACGTTTACATACAGGTGTTGACTACCCGAGTCGGAGGTGTACAGCCCGTCACTGTGCTTGAACATCAGGCTGCTCGGACTCCAGCCGAATAGGGACAGCTGCATGGCGTGGGTGTGGCCTGATAAAGTGAGAGGGTAGTCCTGGCCGAGGATTTCGGACTCCCAGTGCAGAGGGTCGTGTGTCAGGACTATTCTGAATGCTCCTTCCGTGCCTTCCGAGGCTTTGGTCAGGTCTCCGTTCGAAGGGAAGAAATGAGAAGAGGACGTGTTTTCTACTCCGATCACCATGATGGAATCAAGGCCTCTGTGCAGAACCTTGTGCTCATTCATCAGCAGTGACCATCCCATTTCACGTTCCTTGGCAATCAGGTCATCCACAAGCACGCCTGAAGTGTCAGCGTAGGTGCCATAATCATGGTTTCCCAGTACTGAAACCACACCGTCCTTTGCCTTGATAGCAGAGAGCGCAGGAGCAATGCAATCCAGTTCATCAGGAACCAGCGATATCAGATCCCCGGTAAACGCAACCAGGTCAGGGTCAGTGCCATTGATCATATCCACCGCCTTTTGCATCTGCTTCGCACGCTTTCTGAACGATCTGGCATGAATGTCTGAAATATGGACAATCCGATATCCGTCAAAACTCTGCGGCAGGTCGTCGAACTCCAGCACTACCTCCTTGACCTCGAACCTGTTCCTCTCAATGATGGTTCCATATGCTACCACCACCGGCGGCACCAGCAGCGCCACCAGCCCCCACCTGAATGCTTTCCGCAAAGGCACCTTCGCCACAAGCCGCAGCACCCCGCTCACCGCAAGGTCTGTCACCAGCAGCATCACCCAGCACAGCAAGATGACCATCAATGCAGCATAAGTTTCCATAGTCATGTCAATTGTCGTCCAAAGTTACTAAAACCTCTTCAATCCTCGGACCGTCGCCGGAATATACGATCTCCGGCGACTACAGGTCAAACGCTGTGGGTGGCTAGACAAGGGGTGGCGCTTAATGCCTTGAATATCAGTTAATTAAGCGTTCTTTATTCTCGTTTTGGAGGGAACAACAAGTGCTTAACTTCTTTGCTATCAGTAAGTTAACTGCCACCACAATGCGCGTAGATATGAAACGGCTGGTGCAACCATATATAGAAAAGAGACTGACTGATCACATGTCCGGACACGCAGAGAACAGCCGCGCATTCAGCCGTTACCGAGAGATCGACCGCGAAATCAAGACCAATGCGGTGAATCTGTTGGATTAGTCAGACTGCAAAAAAGGTCAACAAAACGACTGAATTTGCAATTCGCGAAGAAGAAATAGAGAGAAATCACTAAAAATATAGTATTTACTGCAAAAAAAGTCCACAAAACGACTAAATTTGCAGTGGTTAATGTAAAAGTGAGCTAGTATGGCAATCAAAAGAGATAGTTACCTTCAAAAGATTTATTCGAAGAAAGGCAACGGAAAAGTAAAGATCATAACCGGAATACGAAGGTGCGGAAAGTCCTATCTTCTATTCCAGTTATATAAGGAAAGACTTATATCTGAAGGCGCTGCTCCGTCTCAGTTTGTTGAGATTGCATTGGATCAGCAGGAGTTTATTGACCTTAGAAATCCCTACAATCTTTACGATTATGTGATATCTAAGACTCCTGATGCCAATCAGCAGTACTACATTTTTATTGATGAGATTCAACTTTCCTATAAGGTTAGAAATCCTGAGGTGAGGGAGGAAGATGTTGCTCCGGAGGACCGAGATCTATTATACACTACATTTTATGATATACTTAATGGTTTGATTGCAAAGAAGAACCTGGATGTATATGTTACCGGCAGCAACTCCAAGATGCTATCTTCTGACATCGTTACAAATTTTCGCGACCGAGGTTCGGAAATTCAGGTATTCCCTCTCTCGTTTGCTGAGTTCTATGCAGCTGTACCTCAAGATAAATCAGATGCATTTGAAGAATATATGACATACGGAGGTATGCCGTTAGCTGTATTGGAAACGGATGTTGCAGAAAAGATGAAATATCTGCAGGGTCTTCACAAGAGTGTGTATCTTAAAGACATAGTGGAACGTTACAAACTAAAGGTTGACACAGTTTTGGAAGCCCTGACAGATTCGCTGTATTCTGCTGTCGGCTCTTTGACAAACACTCATACTCAGGCTAATACTGCAAACTCCAAACTTGGAGGGAATACTTCAGACCATACAATCAAGAAATATCTGGACTTTCTTGAAGATGCTTATCTGTTCAGAAAAGCCAAAAGATATGATGTGAAGGGAAGAAAGTATTACGGCACGCCTCTGAAATACTATGCAACCGACATTGGACTTAGAAATGCCAAACTGAACTTCAGACAGCAGGAAAGATCGCACATGATGGAAAACCTTATTTACAATGAACTTATCATCAGAGGGTACGCTGTAGATGTGGGCGTCGTTGAAGTAGTAAGGGAAAAAGAAGGCAAAAGAGTTCAATCTCAATATGAAATAGACTTCGTTGTCAACCAAGGAGCACAAAAAATATATATTCAGTGTGCGTTGAATGTTGATACTGATGAAAAGAAGAGGCAGGAGACATTCTCATTGAAAAATTCTGGTGATTTCTTTAGGAAAGTGGTGATACTTGACGGAAATAGGAAAGAGTGGACAGACGAAGATGGAATTACATACGTTGGCGCCATTCCGTTTCTTTTAGGTGAGTTTGTATTGCTATAAATTACATAACAAATGGTAGGACTTAATGAAATATTAGATAAAGCTTGGATTTATCTTTTGATTATCTGGCTTTTGAGCTTTCCTATAATTCTTATTATAAATTGTCGCCAAATTACCAGAACTTGGGATTTTATCCGATTCAGATACAATAGTAAGTTCTGGGCTCTGTCTATATTGAATTGGAGATATAGACAGAAGAAAGCTCTTGGCCTTTCTACTATAGACTTTATAATTTATTTCAACAAGTCATACTTGTCACAGGGTTTTCATGGGATGTGGAAGACCCTAGATGATGAGGGACGAAATATCTTCGTTGGTATATTATCTAACCCTCGATTTATAGAGGAGAATTTCGGTCTGGAAAAATTTACATTTGAGGAACATCTTAGAATTTTATCCAAGTGGGAGGACCTGATGAAGTCCTATAGCGAGATAGATGATCCATCAGACAATGTCGAACTTTATTAGCAGAATTATGGGGACCAAGAAAACTATAAATGAATCTGCTAATCAACAGTATGCTGAGGCGTTGTATTGTGAGCAAAAGTGCATAAACCATTTGAACTTACTCCAATACATGCAAGCAAAAAATGTTGACACATCAGAAGTCGGCAGGCTCATCTATTTATATCAGAAAGATACTCATATATTGATGCGTTGGGGCGTTATATATGCAGCCTGCATGGATTGTGACCTTTTTGTTCCTATGTAGGTTTCGCGTTTTACCATACTTTTAAAAAGCCTCATATATAATTTAAAGGTTGACCGAACGTCTGTATCAAGAGGGGTGAAAGATTTTTATGATAATATGCAATTAAGGGAACAGGGAAAAATTCTAGCACCCGACGTGCTGACATTTGTAAAGGCAAAAGATACTCTTGAGACAAAATTAAGGGCTTTGCAATAGTGGCATAAATTCAAAGATGGCTTATGAGATTGAGAACTCGGATTGAGTTCTCTTTTTTTATATGCAGGAGGGGCTAAATGCACAATTATGCACAAATCTGCACGTCTTTGCACAAATCCGCACATAACTTTCTGACCTATAATAATTTATCTAGGTTTGCGACAGCTAACTGCAGTGGCTGGAAAGATTAACGATTAAAACTTGATAAATTATGAGAAATTCAGATTTCTATACAGACAGATGCGGCGACGATATGTTCAGCGCTTTCATCGACTCCGTCTCCGAAAGAGTGGCGGAAAGAATCTGCAGCAGGATCGAGGAGAGACTCCAGCAGAACCAAAGGTCAACACAATCATCTTCTCTTTCAGTGTCGGCAGATGATCCGGACCAGCTCATCATCGAGCAAATCAGCGAAGTTGTACAGGCAATAAGCAGAAGACTATGACGGCAAAGATTCTTACCAGGCAATCCTTCTCCAGGGCCACTAACTATGTCTTTAAAGACGGCCGATCTGAAGTTATCGCCAATAAAGGGATCATGGCGACCGACCCTTTGTCGGCGGCTGCCAGCTTCAAAGTGCAGGCAATGCTTCGTCCGGAGATCAAAAGTCCGGTTGGGCATATCTGCATCTCTTTCCATCCGGATGATACACCAAGATTGACAAATGAACTGATGGTCGAGTTGTGTGAATCTTGACCGCCTCCGTCCTGACGACAGGAGGCGGTACGAGATGTATTATGATGTAAAGAACGCTTTGGCTGAAGCAACGTCTTTTACTGACTTTCAAAACCGTTTGGATAGTTTTGGAATAAAGACCGTCTTTAAAAGATCAAGTAAGAGCGGCGAGTTGCAAGGAATCACATTCAAGAGAGACGGCTATTCCATCAAGGGCTCCAAACTGGATCGCAGCCTAAGTCTTATCAGGATTATGAAAAGTCTCCCTCGTTCCAATAAGATTCGGCGCGAAGAGCCGCATACGCTCTGTCGATTTGTGTCTTTGGAAGAGATTCAAGCAATGGAGGCTGAACGACAGAAATCTCTTCGGGAGACAAAGCACGAATCTCATATGGAAAATCCTTTGGACGAGTATTCCAAAGCCTTCGTTGAGATGAGAAACGGCTGGAAATCAAGGAAAGACTGCAAGGGCCGAATCAAGGGAATGGAGTCAGAGGCTAATCGAATTAAGGATATTGAAAATATTCTTGCTGATTACACAGAGGAAGAGTTAGAAGTCCGAAAACACAAAATCAGTATCAAGGCCGAGCAGATGGCCCGCCTTGTCTGCTACCATCCTTCAACTGATCAGATGGTCAACTATCGCATCCACACTACGACCGAAGGGATAGTAACAAAGGTGGAAGTCGAAAAGAAGGTCAAGGGGAAGAGTGTGTGGATGGAGTTGAAGCAAGTAAGCAATGAGTAAAGGTGGTGTCATTTGAAATAAATCAAAGCGCCGTCACTTTGGTAATAGTGAGTGACGGCGTTCAATTTTAAATTTATCTGTTTACATCTTACTATTTAAAAACTGTATGTAAGAAGGAAGTCAATTGTAAGAGGTCGGATATAAGAACCAGACATAACATAGTCTTGTAGTAGAGAAGCATCAGTAATGGTGTCAGCTACATCAATACTACCTTTCGATCCATTCTGCCAAAGTAGGTTCACAAAGTTAATGGATATTTTCAGTTGATTATGTAACTTCCAATCCACTCCAGCAAAGGTTTCCCAATGTCCAGCAAAATATGCCAGATTTGTACGACTGACATACTGTCTGCTATAATATCTTGCGCTAGCCCATACCTTGACCTTGTTCCACGAGTATGAAGGGTCAATCTCGAACATCCACTGGGAGATGCCGGTAACATGGTTGCCAGTATAGTCAATCACTTCTGAAGTACCATCGCTGAAGACAAATTCATTCTTGTAGTTCTTGTATTTAGGATCCTGCCATGTTCCAAGAAGGTGCATATTAAATCTCCCTACATGTAGATTTCCGTCTAAAGTGAAGCCCAGAGTCCCAATGCCGTATTGAGCTGTCCATGGAATGGTTTCGCTTATTCCACCTATCTGTTTAGTGACAGTCATGACTTTTGCATTGTTCCAGCTGGTTATATATGACATGAGGACTGTGATATCCATCCATTTGTTATCATAGGTGAAACCACCTCGTCCAAGAGCATTGCCTATAGGATTGGTACTCGGTATAGTGGCATTCTTATAATATGATGCGCTCTTGGTGGTCATGCTGTAGAAACCCTCAGCCATGAAGAAAAGCCTGTCTACAAGCCGTAGGTTGACGTGTTCGGAAAAAGCATAGTCTACTGCTGGGATACTGAGATTGTGAATTTCACACAGATCTCTATCTGCAAGATTGAAACCGTCCACCCTTACGTTCTTAGCCTCTCCGTTAAGTCTTGCTGCCGTACAGATATTCTGATATAGCGGGCGTACGCGTGCGCCGGTGCGCATAAGTAGACGTTCAGTTGGGTTCGCTTCATAAATTGCATAAATCGGGGTATAGCACCTATATGCATCATAAAACAGGCCACTTGTGTTCATGCCCCACGTCGACTGGCCTCCTTTAGAGATACGCTCGGGATTCGCTTCTACTGTATGGGCATAATAGAATGTAGAAGCGTAATTGTCTTGCTTAGAATACGCAAGTTCCATTCCCAGGCGGAGCTTGTGACGGCTATTGAATCGTCTGACCGCGGATAAAACCAGGTTAAGGTCGAGTTCTTCCTGATCCTCAACAGTCACTAGGCGGTTCTGTATATATCCGCTAAAGGGACTGCCTGAGGCATTAAAGAATCCTTTATCCTCAGCAACACTATCTATTCCAGCCAAAGCCGTCTTCACATACTGACTAGGTTGCATGTACATCACATGTAAGTTAGCTCCTAATTCCCAACCGGAATGATGATTGTGATGGGTTTTGAGAGAGAAATCATGAATATATCGTCTATCCATGTTGCTCAAGTTTCCGCTCTTCATGCTGCCGTCTCGGATATCCATATATGCAACCGCATCATCAGCTGTGAAATAACAGTCTCTGCCAAGGCGAAAACCATTGAAAGCCTCTATCGTGCCGTCCCCTCTATATACGAACGGAGCAAAGCTATAGCCTCCGTCCACATTGTCGCTGCACATAGAGAAACGATAGATAGCATCAAGTGTAGTGGACTTCCATCTTTTGGATAGAGCCAGACTATAGATCTGTTTCTGATCTACAAACTGGCGGTTTGGGGCATTGACATTGGTAGGATCATTATTGACATATGCTCCAATGGCGAAATACAAGCCTTTTGTTCCTTTCAGCATGCCATTCACGGATCCGTCGAAACGAATAAGACCATTGGTGGAAGTTCCCATAGTAAAGGCACCACGAAGCACATCTGTCCCTAGTTTTGTGCGGGAATCTACGAGAACTCCTATTTCTCCTGACGTAATCACTGCCTCCATCAGACTGATAGAGCCTTGTGGCTCATACGCATTGCCTCCCGACCAGTGGAACTGACTGCGAGGCAGACCAAGAGCATGTTTGGCCCCATCCACATATACAATCGCTCCGCTACCGCCCTCAGGCAATCCAATATTGATTTCACGAGGGACTGTCGCCGACTCTGCATTGAGCATCATGTTTCTCTCACTTTTCGTTTCTCCCACGACAAGGGAATCAGCCTCCTGGGCTCTCATGAGAATTCCCGCCAGAATCAGCGGGAATATTAAAAGCATTTTCTTCATTATTCAATCGATATCGCGAATCCGCCAGACGGCGCCATCCGCATCTTTATTTTAGCCTTTGAGGTTATCTTCTTTTCACTGATCACATATTTCGCACAGGACTCCGATCCGGTCTCAAACGTATTTGAGACACCGTTAGCTTCCGGGGCATCGGCATATATCTTTGCCACATATTTCCTACCTGGTTCAAGGAAGTCAAACGTGACTGTCATCTCTCGTGCCTCCTCATCGGTCACACCACCGACAAACCATCTGTCAGTCCCTTTTGCCTTGCGAGCCACAACGAGATAATCTCCCGGCTCCGCTGCAAGATACAAGCTCTTTTCCCAATCAAGAGCCACATCCTTTATGAACTGAAAAGCATCTATATGCTTCTGATAATTTTCCGGAATATCACCTGCCATCTGAATCGGTGAGGCTTGAGTTACATATAGGGCTAACTGCTTACAGATAGTCGAGTGGATCTGCGCCTTTGATTTTGGATTAATCTTACTCATATCCATCTCAAAGATTCCAGGAGTAAAATCCATTGGACCACCTTGTAACCTCGTAAATGGAAGAATTGTCACATGATGAGGAAGCACTCGACCTCTAAACTCCATTCCCATTGCAGACTCATTGCCTACAAGATTAGGATATGTACGGCAGAGTCCGGTAGGACGTACTGCTTCATGACCATTTACCATAATTTTATATTCAGCGGCTTTTTTAAGGACGCGGTTATAGTGGTTGATCATGAATTGGCCATAGTGGTGCTCTCCATATGGGATGATATCACCAACATAACCAGTCTTGACCGCATCATATCCGTATTCCTTCATTAGAGCAAATGCATTGTCGAGGCAGCGTTCATAATTGACCACGGAACTTGAGGTTTCATGGTGCATCATGAGTTTGATTCCTTTTGAATGGGCATACTCATTCAATGCTTTAATATCAAAGTCAGGAAACGGTGTTACAAAATCGAAGACTTCATCTTTCTGGTTTCCAAACCAGTCTCTCCAGCCTTCGTTCCATCCTTCCACTAGAAGAGCGTCGAAGCCATGTTCTGAAGCAAAGTCTATGTATTTCTTTACATTCTCTGTATTAGCTCCGTGTCCAAGTCTGGAACCATAGGCCCAAGAACGTTTTCCTGTAATCATTTCCCACCATACTCCCATAAATTTAACCGGATGAATCCATGATACATCTTCAAGAGCGCATGGCTCATTCAGATTAAGGATAAGGCGTGATGCGAGAACCTTGCGGGCATCATCTACTACCATAATTGTTCTCCATGGTGATGTACATGGTGCACACAGACGTCCTCTCCAACCAACTGCATCTGGGGTTAAATCTGCTTTAAAGCTATAATCCTTGTCATCAAGAATTAGTGTCATAGTTGGATAATTGACCAAAGCGGCTTCATGGATATTTATGTAGAGGCCATCGTCGGTTTTCATCTGTAGAGATGTCTGCATGGCAGTAGGCCCTGCAACATATTGGGAGGCATTGGAAAAAATCGTCTTAGGAAGAGTCTCGCGTACTTCAGAAAGCTTACATTCAGCATAATTATATTCCTGGGTATCATAATCACCAGGTACCCAGAATGCTTTGTGATCGCCCGTCATCCTGAATTCTGTAAGTTCATCAGCGACAGTAAAATACTTTAGATTCTGCTGTGCGGGAAATTCGTATCTGAATCCCAGTCCGTCGTCATAAAGTCTAAAACGCACAATCATCTGTACGTCAGCCGCTTCCTTACCCTTGAAGTTCTTTTTCTCCAAGGTAATAGCAAGTTCGTTATAGTGATTACGGATATGAGATTCCTCACCCCAGACAGGAGTCCATGTCTCGTCGAAACTCAAAGAAGACTCATTAACAAGAGTGAAGCCGCTGTTGAAATCTACATAATCATATTTCTTATGCATATAATTCTCCGGTGTATTACCGTAGGGATCGCCTCTTAGAATATAACCCAACTTACTGTCGAGGACAACATCCCTGCCTTCATATTTTAGGGAATATGTAGGAGTGCCATCATCAGAAAGTCTGAATGTCATTTCAAGACTTTCGTTCGGACTCTTTAGTGTCTGTGCATTCAATAGATTGAAGCAAATCAACAGGACTAGAGTAAATAAATATCTCATTGTGTAGCTGTTTATTTTGTAAAAATTGCCGCAAAACCTCCACCAGGTGCCATTTCTACTGTCATTGTTTTATCTGCAGCAGTGATAGTCTTCTTATAGTCTTCTGCGTGTCGTGTCGCATTGACACCATCCTTAAAGAGCTCGATTGTCCAATCTCCCTCTCCAAGGAAGTCGAGATTAAAGGTAACTGTACGCGCCTGCTGGCCTACAAGACCGCCGACATACCACTTATCTCCGCTTCTGCGAGCTACTATGATATAGTCTCCGACCTTTCCATCAAGTGCAACGGTCTCGTCCCATACAGTAGGAATTTTGGCTATAAACTCGGTACATTCCTTCTCCTGCTCGTAATGCTGAGGAGAATCACAGAGCATATTGAACGGAGATTCGAAGATCACATACATTCCAAGCTGATGACAACGCGTGCCCTGGCTTACTGGATCCACATAGCATGGCTTGTACCATCTGAAGTTATAGTTTCTCATTGCTCCTTGTGTGTAATCCACCGGACCGCACGCCATACGTATAAATGGGAAGGTTACATCATAGGTCAGCTGATCTGTGCCGACCTTTGACCACTTCATCTGTTCCAGACCGTGAACACCTTCATAGTTCAGGACATTAGGATAGGTCCTGTTCAGTCCGCACGGCTTGAATCCTCCATGGAAATCAACGAACTGATGATATTTTGCTGCTGTTTCAGCTGCTCTGCGATAAAAATCCACCATCATCTGATCATCGCGATCCATGAAATCAATCTTCCATCCTTTCACACCAAGATCAGCGTAATATGAACAGATCTTCTCCATATCCTTGTCAAAGGCCCAGTAGCCTGCCCAGAGCACAATTCCTACATTCCTTTCTACTCCATAGGCAACAAGTTCGGCAATATTGATTTCTGGTACGACATTGAACAGGTCCGCCATACCCTTTACTGCCCACCCCTCATCAAGAATCACATATTCGATTCCATACTTAGATGCAAAGTCTATATAATACTTGTATGTATCATTATTAATTCCGACCTTGAAATCAACATCTGTAATATGCCAGTTGTTCCACCACTCCCATGCTACTTTTCCTGGCTTGATCCAAGACCAGTCAATGCTTGAATCAGCAGGCTCTCCTAATAGCCATACCAAGTCATTATCCAGCATCTCCTTATCCTGTGAACTCACATTGATGATTCTCCAAGGGAAGGCAGTAGCACCATCATATGCAGCTATATAGTCCTCACGTGATTTTACCATACCTTGAAGATTGTTATATCCACCCTGTTCTATATCTTTGGGGTATGGAGCAAAACGAGCCTCAAGTGAAGAATCTGCGTCTGAATTATAAAGGAACATTCCAGGATAATTCATCAATGCAGACTCCATAATGTTGATTTTGTATCCTTCTGAAGACTCTACCATAAGTGGCACAAAGGCTAGCCTTTCCTTGTTCCACTCTGAAAGAGAAGTGTATTCATACATATTCTCAAACGAGTTGAAATATTGAGACTCAAGTGTCTGAGTGTTCTGGCATACATACGGCACAAACATTTTCCAGTCTGCAGGGAAAACGAATTGAGCAGTTTCTCCGACCACTTTGAATGGATCCTTTGACTTTGACACAAAACGATATGCTACACCGGCGTCATAAACACGGAACAGCAAATCATAAGTCTTGAATCGCAATGTCAACTGATTATATTTCTCCTGTACCTGAGACTTCTTGTAGAACCTTGCGTCAAGAACTCTATCCGTAGAAGATCTATCTGCCTTTAAAAATCTGACAGAACCGTCATATGATGTGCCATCGGTCAACTGCATTCCGATCAGAGAAGGAGATAGCATTACTTTGCCATCCTTCATTACAGAGTAGAGAATTTTTCCATCGGCAAGTGACACCTCAGCTTTTAATGAACCATCCGGTGATGCTACTTCATATGTCTTTGCTGATATGCTCCAGGATATGAGCAATGTGGCAATAATAAATGTAAGTCTGCGTATCATAAGTGTATTTATTTTTCGAGTACTTGAAGTGTTAATACCTGTAAAGCTCTGCTATCAGGACCAACCATGATTTCGAAATCTCCTGCCTCCAAGGTTTTCTGTGGGGAACTTAAGTTCTGTCCCAAAGGATCAATATAATACCACGAAAGCATCTCTGGGGTTATGTCAAATGAGACTTCTACAGTTTTACCTTTAGGAATATAAACCTTCTTGAATGCCTTAAGTTCCTTGATTGGGCGTGTCATGCTTGAGTATACATCGTGGATATACAGCTGTACGGTTTCTTTGCCATCGTACTTGCCTGTATTGGTTACCTTGACAGAAGCTTTAGCTTGGCCATCTAATGACATGGTGTCAGCACTAAGCTTGAAGTCAGTGTATTCAAACGAAGTATAGCTCATACCATATCCGAAAGGATATAATGGACTGTTAGGACTATCCATATAACAGCTTGTAAATCTCTTATATGAATCAGTCTTTGATGGACGGCCTCCGTTCTTCATATTATAATATATAGGTATCTGTCCGACATTGCGAGGGAAAGTCATAGTCAACTTTCCAGAAGGACACACACTGCCGTATAGTACATCCACAATGGCACCAGCAGCCTCGCTACCACCATACCAGACATCAAGAATAGCCGCCATATTTTCATTCTCCCACTCAAGAGTCATAGGACGACCTGAGAAAAGCAGAAGAACTACTGGCTTGCCTGTCTTTACTAATGCTTCCAGCAATTTTTTCTGCGGCTGCGGAATATCGAGAGAAGTTCTGCTGGAAGCCTCGCCTGTCATCCAAGCCGGCTCTCCAACTGCAGCCAGCACGACATCTGCAGACTTTGCAGCCAATACTGCCTCACGAATCATGTCATCTTCACGACGCGGATCTCTGACATACTTACGTGTGCGGCAAGCAGCCTTTTCAAGTTCCGGATCCTCAAGCATATTGCTGCCTTTTGCAAAGATAAAATTACATCCTGTCTGAGTCATAGCGTCAATAAGAGACTTGCAATTCTCATACGCTGCTCCCTGCCAAGAACCGGTATATTGAGCACCTGCATCTGCAAGAGGACCAACCAAAGCGACCTTAGCGCCAGATTTCAGCGGCAGGATTCCCTCATTTTTCAAAAGAACAAAAGATTCTGCAGCAATTTCACGAGCCGCATTACGGTTAGCTTCCGTGTAAACCTTATTTTCTTCACACCGAAGGAACTTATATGGGTCTTCCAACAGGCCCAACTTATGCTTTGCCTCAAGAACTCTTCGGCATGCCTGATCAATTGTCTTCATTGAGACTTTGCCCTCTTGCACGGATGCCTTCAACTCATTGATATATCCTTCAGTCATCATGTCAGCATCTACACCAGCATTCACAGCGATCTCGCTGACTGTCTTTCTGTCGCCGATGCCATGACGAGTCATCTCACCCACAGCATTATAATCAGATACGACAAAGCCATCAAAGCCCCACTGATTCCTTAACACCTCTGTCATCAGCCATTGATTTCCGGTAGCAGGCAGGCCGTTTACATCATTGAAGGAGGTCATAACAGTAGCAACTCCAGCATCTATAGCAGCCTTATAAGGAGGGAAAAACTCATTATACATTCTTGCCGGAGACATATCAACTTCTCGGTAGTCTCGTCCAGCTTCCGAATCTCCGTACAATGCAAAATGCTTTACACATGCCAGGATTTCGTTATCATTCCTGAGGTCACCCTGGATACCTTTCACCATAGCTTCAGCATAAATTGAAGATATGTAAGGATCTTCACCTGCACCTTCCACACAACGTCCCCACCTAGGATCACGGCTTATATCCACCATCGGGTTATATAGCCAATTAAGACCATCAGACGATGCTTCGTCCGCACTAATCCTTCCCACCATCTCCATCACCTGCGGATCCCATGTCGCCGCTAATGCAAGAGGAACTGGAAACGTAGTTCTATAGCCATGAATGATATCTGCTCCAAATAGCAGAGGAATTCCAAGACGCGATTCTTCAATAGCCAGGCGTTGCCATTCCATAAGTTCATCTCTATCATGTCTACCGAAAAGGCTTCCCACCTCCCCAGCGCGGACCTTCTCCTTTACACCAGTACTCTGTTGCTCGCCAGTGACCGCTCCTTTTGGAGCAACAAGAACATTGAGCTGACCAAGTTTTTCCTCTAGTGTCATCTGAGACATCAGCTCATCCACGGGGCTCTTCTCTGTTGTGCAGGCAGACAACAGGACTATTGACAAAAGAAATATAGTTTTCTTCATACTTATCTTATTTCAATCAAGATATATGAGTTAGCCTCCATGAAAATCTCGGCCTTGGAATCAACTATTTCGATAGGAGTTTCAGTATGAGTCTTGTACTTGTCAGTCACATGAGATATTGCTTCTTTGATATCAAATCCGTTAAAATCAATTGTTACCGGTATCGGAGCAACCCTCTCCTTGTCATCTGTATAATATGTCACGAGTATTGCCATTTTGCCATCATCTGACTTTGCTGCTGTGGCATAGATATCTTTCAGATCACCAACAGAAGTCTTTACCTGAGTTCCTAAGGCTCTGAGTTTTTTCCATGAGTACATGGCATAATATGCCGGCATTGTAGATGCGTTGTAATGATTAAATAATCCATTGAAACCAGTTCCAGGGCGTGCATCATAGTACATCAGCATATCCACCGGACCATCCTGGCATGCCTGCATGATTGCAGCTGTATATGCAGCTCCTTTGTAGGAGTTAATTGCTTCTATGGTATAAACAAACTCGTCAGTCCAATTTGATAGATAATTCCATTCGTCCAGAATCATTTCTACATCAGAATAACCGTGTTTGTCAAGCAATTCCTTGATGAGGTTGTTCTTGACTTGGAACTGTTCAACAGTGCCTGCATACAGGTGATATGAAAAGAAGTCCATGTCGACTTTATGATCGGACATGTAGGCAAGAAATCTGTCCGCCCACTCGTTGTCTTCACAAAGAGCAGGTCCACCAATCTTCAAATCAGGAAAACATTTATTCAGGTGGTTGGCAGCAATCTCATAGAACTTAAAGAATTCTTTATCTGTTCCATTCCATGTCGGAGAATCACATTTAAGATGCCTTCCTGCCTTGAATCCGAGATCCGGTTCGTTCCAGATTTCCCAGTACTCGATATTATAGTGATATCCATCAGCCCATCCTTCATTGTAGTGGCGGATTATATGCTCACAAATCTTCGCCCATTTCTTGAAATCCTTGGGCGGAATTACTTCATATTTCTTTGGCCAATGCTCGATAGACTGTCCCAGACGATAGAATACCTTCGTGCCTGAAGCGTGAATTTCGCCAAGAAGTTTATCTGTCAAAGTAAAATCGTATGATTTTGGATTATTTACATCTGCCTCAAAATCAGGGAATACGCAGCTGATATCAACAGTATGTCCCCAGCCCCATCTGATTGGGGCATCATGAAGACGTGCATATGGGAATTCTGCACCTTTATATGCTTCGAAATTTCCTCTCTTCTGAGATTTTTTAGGAACTTCTGGACCATTATTCACTGAGTTCATCATCTTGATCTTTCCAACTGGCTCATCAACATTAATTGTTATCTGTGCACTGGCCGAAAGAAATGGGGCTGCGAATATTGCTGAGGCCACCAGAGTTTTGATTGCGAAACTGTTCATTTTATAATGTTATTTATTTGTCGAAAATCTGAATTCTGTAGTAGAATAATAAGTCTCACCTGGATGAAGGATGGTTGTCGGACACTCCGGCATGTGAGGAGAGTTTGGGAAATGGAGAGTTTCCATGAGCATCCCTCCAAATTTCTCAATCGGTCCATACTTACCTATGACTTTGTCATTGAATCCACGCCCTGTATATGTCAGGAGGCCTGGCTCGGTAGTCCACACTTCCATTATGCGGCCGTTCTTAGGTTGTGATAGGGTGGCTGCATGATGAAGTCTTCCAGCTTTATAGTCCCTTAACTGCCAACATACTGAAAATCCCCTCATAGTCACTATCTGCTCGCTAGGGATGTCAATGGCGTAATCTACCCTGCGGGGCTTTCTCATATCAAAAGGAGTCTTGTCCACAGGCTGTGGTTCTCCCTTTTGAACAAAACGCGAATCGTTTAGGCTATATGTGTCTGCATTTACTTGGAGACGATGGTCCATGACATAGCCACCCGCGCTGCCTTTAAGATTGAAGTATGCGTGATTGAGCATATTCACTATCGTAGGCTTGTCAGTTGTTGCCTTATACTCTATTTTAAGTGTATTGTCTTCATTCCACCAATATGTGACTTCAGCCATAAGGTTTCCTGGATATCCCTCTTCACCATCGGGACTGAGCCTTCTGAATCGCACTCCGACTCGTGCTCCTGAGGTGTCAGCATCAGTTTGGGTAATCATCTCTCCTTTCCAGACAAACCGGTCAAAGCCATTTCTACCTCCATGGATATGGCCTTCTTGCCCTCCGAGACGCTCGTTTGTAGTCAACTGATATTTTATACCTTCAATTTCTATCTCGGCTGGGTAAATCCGATTGCCATACCTTCCGACCACAGCGCCGGCAAATCGTTCTCCACCATGTTCCAAGTCATAAATATTTCCGTATCCAACGATGACATCATCAATGATTCCAGTACAGTCGGGTACATTTACACTTACAAGTTTACATCCATAATCAGTTACTGTGACATAAGCACCAGAGGAGTTTGTCATGGTATAGAGAATAGTTGTATCGCCTTGTGAGGTAATTCCAAAGAAATCCTCTTTAATGGCAAGACTATCTGCAGAGCATGCTGTAAGAAAAATTAACATAAACGCTCCTAAGATGTGCCTTGATGCTGATTGTATAAAAGTGAAATATCGTCTATTCATTTATATCTCCATATAATATATTGCCCAAAGGTTATCATTTCTTTCCTTTAATGCCTTCTTGAACATTCTCTTAGCCTTGATCTTGCGGCCAAGAGCCTTATATCCGATAGCCTGAGTGTAGTAGGCCTCAGAATTGATATCCTGCTCATATGGTCCTCTGTCGAAACTTTCCCAGAATCTCTGAACATATGTGGTAAGGCTCGCCTTGCCGTTCTTGACAATATTCTTATACATTGCCTTTACAGAAGCCTTAGGGTTAAGTTTCTTTATGGCAAGACCTTTCTCATAGTTATATTTGCTGTCCTTGTCTTTAACCTCCACCTTTGAAGCCATCTGATAGTACTTCTGAGCATTCTCAGCATCACCTACCTTCTCGTATGCAAGACCGATATTGTAGTATACCTGCGCGTCACGTGCATAGTACTCAAGGTGAGCATAGCCATGATTCTGAGGGTACTCGTTTGCAAGAAGCATGAACTTAAGAGCATCTTCATTATTTCCATTGTTCCAAGCCTCGAAACCTGAAAGGAGACATACGTCTACATAGATATCGTGGAGGTCCTCGATGTGCTCACGACGGCTGTAGAAACGAGTCTGAAGTTTCTCAAGAACATCTGCATACTCTCCCTTAAGGATTCTCTGCTTGATAGCCTTAGTCTCAGAGTCATATCTCTTCTCATAAAGAGCCTCCTTGCCATTGAAGAGGTTGTATCTATCTTCAAGTGGAGCCTTGATAAGTTCCATAATCTCGTCGCACTCAGCGAGGAAGAGAGCATTGCCCTCAGTGTCAGCGTCGATTGCAGCAAGATAGTACTCGATAGCCCTATCATAGTCCTTGACATCCTTGGCCTTGTTCTCGTTCTTGAATCTCCAGTACCATCCAAGGTTGCGGAGTGCCATAGCAAAGTCAGCCTTAGCCTCTACGGCCTTCTCCCAGCATACAAGTGCCTGATCAGGCTGCTTGTGGTAGTAGATATTTCCAAGATAGTACCAAGTGTTGTAGCTTGTAGGGAGATACTCCAATGCCTTATTGAGAACAGTGATTGTCTCAAGACGGAATGGGAACACATAGTCAATGTCAGCGGCCTCCGCCTTCTTGAACCATGCCAATGCAGCATCCTTGTCGCCAGCAGCATCTGCAAGGTAACCAAGCCAGTACTCTACAGTAGGGTAAGGCTTAGCAGACTCAGATGTAGTAAGTACAGCCTTTGCATCTGAAGCAAAACCATTGTTATAATAGTACATCGCAAGTTCAAGGTATGACTCAGGAACTCCACGAAGAAGAGTCTTGAGCTCTGATGCCGACTTAGCACCCATGAGTACAAGCTCGTTAGTTGCATAGTAATTGAGTGGGTCGAACTTCACAACTTCCTTAGCAAGAGCAGTTGCCTCAGCCTTCTTGCCTGCCTTGCGAAGGAGAGTTGTCTTGAGGTTCTTTGCATCGATGTTCATTCCGTTGTAGTTTACAGCCATCTCAGCCTCCTGAAGAGCCTGCTTGTAGTTTCCGAGAGTAGCTGAAATCTGAGCAAGCTGATAGTATGAAGCTGAAGCATACTCATAATCCCATGCAGATCTGTAGAGAGTATCAATTGCTGCCTCCCACTTCTGCTCTGCCTTAAGGATGAGACCGAGGTTGTACATAGCCTCACCATCTGCCACTCTTGTATAGTTTGCACTCTGACGGCTGATAGCCTTGCGGAGATGCTCTGCGGCCTTAGCATAGTTACCTGCCTTGCGGAGAAGGATACCTACCTGAGTATTTGTACGTACATCACCTGGATCGCGACGAAGAACTTCATTGAAGTAGTCCATAGGATCTGTATGAGCCTGGTGGAACTGAAGGTTACGCATACCTACGTAGAAGAGTTCTTCTGTGTTCTCGATGCTCTTTGGATCCGGGTTAACAGGAAGAAGATCCTCTGGATGTGGCTTGCTGAGGTCGTGCTTGTACGGATGATAGTCAATAAGAAGATCACCCTCAACAGAATAAAGGCTCATAAGTACCTCTGTAGGCTCTGCAACCTCTGATGCATCCACCTTGAAGTCATCAGCAAACGGCTTGTCTGGAGACATTGTAGCCACCTTGCTGTAAAGTACCTTACCGTTGTGAGAAACAACAACCTTGGCATTGCGACGGATCTGAGTCACGTTAGCTGCAACATGGATATCACCTGAAGGGTTGATGTCCATATTTACAGTAGCCTTCTCATTACCACGGTTTACATTATTGAGGTTGCGGATACCGTACCAGTAAGCAGTAAACTCCTTAGACTCCTGTGGGTTGATCCAGCAGTAATCAGGCTGGTTGTCAGAATAAGCAGCAGTCATAAGCTCTACATATGGACCGTCAGAGTCAGTAAGAGTCTCACAGTCCCATGCATGTCCGTATGCGTGAGGTCCCCATGTCCAGAACTTACCACCTTTGTTGATGTTATGATTGCCGGCAAGCATTGTACCTGCGTCCACACCATGGTCGTAACCTCCTACGAAGTCATCCTGGAGATCGTGAATGAACACAGAGTCACCAGTGAGTGACGGAAGGTTCTTCCACCAGCTGATATCCGTGCCTACATATGCTGGATTGTTCTTGTAAGGAGTCTGAGGAACTGGCCAGTGAATATGACTTAGTTTGTGATGGAACATACCGAACTCTGTATTCTCTGGGAAGATGATCTGGTAGTTCTCATTAGCGTGAGTTGCCACATTGTTCCAATGAAGCATAGAGTTTCTGTCAATAGAATTATTGAAGAAACGTCCAGTTACCTCAATGTATGACTTGTCTGGATGAAGGGTAAGACCCACTGCCCAGCTCATTCTGTGACGGTTCTCCACCTCACCAACCCAGATTGTCTTTGAGCCGTCGCCATTATCAACGAGCTTATAGTCGATCGGATACTGTGAAGTTGCACGATGGTGGTGGAACACGTTCCACTCAACGCCACCAGAAATCCACGCTCCGAGCATACCTACGTTAGCAGGCTTGATTACGCTCTGGCGATAGAAGATCTCATAACCGTTAGTCTTGTCTGTTGCATAGAAAAGACGTCCACCGATACCTGGAAGAACACACACCTTTACATAGTCGTTCTCAAGGTAAAGAGCGTGATGGCTTGAATCTACCTTCTCAATTGTAGGATTGTCGTTCATCGCGTATGGATAAACGCCACGTTTTGCTCTCTGATATGCAAAGTCTCTTTCAAAAAGAGGAGCCTTCTCAGGAGCGTTCACTCTGTAAGTAGGAAGATTTTCGTGTCCTTCCCACATCTTAACAGGTCCGTTAACGGCAATTAGGGTTGTTGAAAAAAATAGTGAAATAAGAAAAGTTGCCAGTTTCATATGTTTGATTAATTGATTTCTAATGCAAAGGAACACATTATATATATAGGGAAAAACAACACATTTCCCAACCTATGCAAGAATATTCCCAAATACAACAAATTTCCCAAAATACGCCATATACTTCCCATTAGCCTTGCGCCTATGCATAATGAAGTGATTTTATTTAAATATTTGCTTTTGAAACAAAATGCTCAAACAAATGAGAAAATTACATTTTTTCCTTCTGGCAATTACGTGCCTCCTGTCCTGTGTGAAGCAGGAGGACGAAAATGTTCCGATCAGCAACGAAAGTATTCTAAACTTGCAGATTGGCAGCTGCTCAACTAAGACCTTTATTGATGGGTCATCATCAGCGAGCAGTATACCAGTGTGGTGGAGTGTCGGTGATGTGATAAATGTCAATGGTCAAAAATCTTCAGAATATGAAGGTCAAGGTGGCAGCACGTGTGCTGACTTCAAAATCAATAATGTGTTTCCGCCGTACAGGGTATTATATCCTCATACTTACCACAAGGGGGATAATGCTGACGGAACAATCAATGTGGAGATCCCTTCGGTTCAGGATTATACACCGAATAGCTTTGCTGTTGGTTCTATGGTCATGTACGGATATTCTGACGATGAGACTATAAATTGCCAGTATGCTTGTGGTGCTATTAAAATCGGTTTGATTGGCAGTTCTTCTAGCCTTGTGAGCTCAATGACAATCACAAGTGTGACCTCGAACCAAAATATTACCGGTAAGTTCAAGATAAATCCGAAAGAGGGAACTATAGTCCCTGGAGAGAATGGTGGTAAAACTATATCGATTTCATTCCCTAATGAAGGGCTAGAACTCAATGAAGAGTGCAAATATATTATTGCTACGATTCCTGCCGGTGTTTATCCTGAAGGTTTTGAGATAAAGTTGCTCGATTCTGACAAAAAGGTTATGAGACGTATGTGGTTAAGACATACGCAGGATTCGGATAAAGGCGTCACAGTAACTCCCGGTAAGATAACAAGTTTCGATAATCAGACCTTTGATACTGATTCCCGTGAAATATGCAGTGCAGAAGATTGGGATGAATTTGCAACTGCTTTCAATAGCGGAGATGATAGGCAAAATCTATGGCTTAGTAAAAGTGGCGCCGTAATTATCGGTGGAGACTTTTCTGCAGAAAAATTGACAAGAATTGAGTCCGTAGGCGCAGATGTCGTGATAGACGGAAGAGGGCATCAGATCACGCTGACCCATGCAGAAAAACCTTTGTTCGGTACTGTTGAAGGATGCGTGAAGAATCTTACGCTTTTAGGAAATATGAATGCAGTGGATCCATATACCAGTGGAGCATCTGCTTTTTGTTCTCTTCTTGCGGGTGGTGCCATATCTGATTGCTTGAGCAAGATGCACATTACTGTAAACGAGGATCACAAGGACAAAGCCGTAAAAGCAGGAGTGTTTGCAGCAGAAATGAATGGAGGAATCATCGCTAACTGCTCAAATGAAGGAAAAATCGATATACAGACAGGTCTGTCAACTTCTAAGGAGGTTATAGCGGGAGGTATTGTGGGAATAATTAGAGACCTTAAATCAAAGGCCGTTATTACGGATTGTTCGAATAATGCAGATATTTCTGTGAAAATAGAAAAACCCGCTGCTGGCACAACAAGGCCGAACAAAGCTGGCTATGGTGGTGTTGTGGGAGTGGTTCTTGACGGAGATGCTGAAAAATTCCTCGAGCTCGCAAGATGTACCAACATGGGCAATGTTTCAGTTTCATTTGCAACGGATCCGTCGAGTGCTGCCAACTTTAATCTCTCTGGAGCCGGCGGTATCATCGGATTGAATACAACATTCAACGGAGACGGAAATTTCCCAACTACTCCGCTCGGATTTTACATGGAGATGTCGGAATGTACCAATCGAGGAAATGTTTATAACGGATTGGCAAGCAACGCATCATCAACACTGCTTGATGACGTTTGTGCAGGCGGCCTTGCCGGTATAATGATCGGGACCTCAGATTTGCATGTCAAGATTGACAAGTGCGCTAACTATGGAATAGTGAAGACATATGAAGGCACTTCATTCAAACGAGCTACATATGTTAATGTTTGCGGAGGTTTATGTGGTATAGGCGGCTGGGCTGATTTCTCAAAATGTGATGTGATAAGCGAGCAGATAGGTACGGTGAAAGGACGCACTTACTCAGTTAGTGCTGGTATTGGTTTGGCAATCAAGTCTTTTACGATTAAAGACTGCAAATTTGATGCGGGTGTACAGGCTATCAGATGTACCGACTTTACTGAAGGTAGTTATTCGTTAGCGTTCTGCGCAACAAAGACATCGAAGAGTGGAAATGTAGATAGCAAATATGGCCTTAACTTGAATGATTCAAAAATTTCTGGATGTAAGTTTAAAGGTTCAATTACAACAAATAGTACGCTTGCAAATGCAAACAATACAGCAGCCGTGACTGCAACAACAAATACGCTCACAGCTGATACGTTCCAAACTTATATAATATCGCAGACATCCGGAACTACACCTGTCGTTCTTGAGGATAATACATTCTGGGAGGAATAATCATGAAGAATATATCGTTGTTTTTTTTAGCAATATGTTTTTTAGGTACTGGGTGTACCAAGGCAGTCAAGGATGATGGATCCGACATTGACATGAGCGGCTATACGACGCTAAAAGCCTACATCGAGAATCTTGAGCTACCCGGATACAATCCTTCCGTAGCACTATGGAGCAAGTACGATCAGGTCGCTTTATTTTCTGACCAAAGTGCTAAAGCAGTATTATGGAATGTTAGATTGTCTTCAGACGGAAAAGCTGATGCTGTGTTCTATGGCCCGCTTGTAACAGGAAAGAAGATATTTGGAGTGTTTCCATATGATTCGTCTCTCGAATATAATGGAATAAGCGTAGTCTGTGAACTGGCGGCTGTACAGAAAATAAGTTTGGAAAAATCGGTTTCTGAACATTTTATTGAGTATAATCCATACGTATACGGCATGGTAGCAGATGGCGAAATTGATTTTCACTATGCCTACGGATTACTCAAAATAGACTTCAATCTGGCTTATCCAGTGACAATATCAGGCCTTAGTATCAGCGACAGGACACAACCTCTTTCGGGACGAATGATGTACGACGGAACAGACCTTATGGAAACAGGAGCCAGTTCAAATACAATTATGTTCGATTTCGAAGGGAAAAATTATCAAAGTGATGTCTTGGCAACTTATACCGTCATACGACCAGGCACATATGAAGATCTTGAGGTTGTCATAACGCTTGCAGATAATGATAAGATAAAACTGAATGTTCCGCCTGTTACAATACAAAGAATCACTTCAGAGAATTTTACAGCAGGACATATAACTATTTCAACATCAGACCTTCCGTCATTGGATCAGGAGGATGGATATTGGGAGGAAGATAAATGAGATCAATAAATATATTAACCATTGGCATGCTCTTTATGGCCATATCATGCCAAGAGAAAATGGCTGATTATAAATCAGGACAATCTCTCGGAGAAATAGTCCTTGAAGTTTCTGAATGCTCTGTGTCGGTATCGGTAGATTATGATTGCATATGGAGGGT
This sequence comes from Candidatus Cryptobacteroides sp., assembly GCA_045614805.1. Taxonomy (GTDB): domain Bacteria; phylum Bacteroidota; class Bacteroidia; order Bacteroidales; family UBA932; genus Cryptobacteroides. The sequence continues at coordinate 62,126 of JAZLDR010000014.1, forward strand.
TCATACTCCTGCAGATTGGATATCTACTGATGTGGAAGGTCGAAGCGGCAGTTCTGCATTCAGTTTTTCTGCAACATCAAACGAGTCGGATATGACAGAGTCTAGGGCAGCCAGAAAAGCACCTGTTGTATTGACACGTCTGGATAAATATATAAGTGACACACTCTGGGTTATTCAGAGAGGTATTCCTGATGGGAAAGACTATGTTACGAATATAACAAGCAGCTTAATAGAGCTACAACAGGAGCCTTTGACAGTAAAGACTATACTTTATTGCAATCTGCAGGGACTTGATGCGTCAACAGCCGAAGAGTGGATAAGGAGAAGGCAAGAGGATCTTATTGCCGCAGTATGGACCAATGAGGAAGTTGGATCATTTACTTGCGAAGGTAGGTCCGTCACGCGCTATGCGAATCTTATGGTGGTAGGAGATGTGGATGAAACCTTGCCTTCGAATGAGTCTCTGATTGTAAATGTGTCAGGACTTAATGTGCAATTAGCAGATTTTACCTCTGAGGAATCAAACAGTCGTTTCCGTCAAATCGTTTCCATGTTGGATGAGGGATATAATGTACCTTCATCTTCAGCTCTTTGGCTCATAGGAGGATCGTTCTACTATCTCAGTTCAGCAGAATTTGGATATCCGACGACTCCGCTGTGGTATCCTTCACGACTCAAGGATCAGGCTTTCGAAGCAGATAGATATGCATGGACAAATAATCTGATTGACTGTGTATGGATGACTTCTAAGACATTTAACCCTACATATACTGCTGCAAACGGAAATTCTTGGAGAGCAGATTATGTATATGCATCCAAGTCTGCATGGAACAGCATTGTAGATGTGCGTGTACTTGAAGACGAAAACTTGACACATAAGCCTATTCTTATCAAAATCAAATATTAAGAGATGAGTAGAATCAGATACATACTGACAATAATACTTTTTCTTGCAGCAGGCTCACACATGCTTGCTCAGAATATTGTAAAAGGACGTATCACAGATGAAAATGATGCTCCACTTGCAGGTGCATTCGTTATGGAAACAGGTGCTGGTGGAAATGGAGTCGTATCAGATGCTGATGGCGTCTATAGTATCACAATGAAATCTAAAGGAGATCTTCAGATTTCATTCATGAGTTACAAGACACAGGTTGTAAAAGTAAATGGAAGGCCTGTGGTAAATGTTAAAATGGAACCTGATGCCGTGCAACTTGAGACTGCCGTGGCAATCGGATATGGTACAGCAAAAAAGGCAGACCTTACTGGTGCAGTCACTGTCGTAGATGTACAGTCTGCTCAGGATGCACCGTTACAAGATATAGGACAGATGCTTCAAGGTCGAGTTGCAGGGGCAGATATTATGAGCGGATCAGGAGAACTTGGAGAATCTGCAAGTATTCTTATTCGTGGTTCGCGATCAATTACAGCTGGAAATGAACCTCTTATAATTGTTGATGGCGTTATGGATGCTGTTTCCAGCTTAAGTGACCTTAACCCTTCCGACATCGTATCTATTTCTGTTCTTAAGGATGTGTCTTCTACTGCTATCTATGGAGCACGCGGAGCAAATGGAGTCATACTTGTGACAACAGATAACCTTAAGAAGAATGATTCAAAAATTGATGTTGTCATAAAAAGTGTCACAGGTATATCTAATGTGGCAGGAACGCTCGATATCATGGACGCCTCTGATTATGCAACCTGGTGGAATATGGTTAATATCATTAAAAAATATCAGGCAGGCAGCTCTTATCCAGATGTCGACCCAGCAAATCCAGGCCCTGGTCATGGACTTCCTTTTGAAAATCCTTCAGCCGAGGGTAAAGGAACAGATTGGATAAAAACGCTCTCTCAGGTTGGTTTATATAACGATCAGTATGCATTAATCAAAGGGACACACGGCAATACTACTGTATCTGCAAGTCTTGGATACAACTGGACAAAAGGAGTTATACTAGGATCCGATTATAAAAGATACACTGCTCGTATAAATGTTGATAGCAAGATCTCGAGATTGCTTACCCTAGGTGTAAAGGCAAGTTATATATATTTTGATGTAAAAAGGACAGGTGCGCTCATTACTGGTACTGATACAAATGCTGCCGTCTATCTCAATCCACTGCTCAATAAGGAATCCATATATAATAGATATGGGGAACAGGAGAGTGACGGACAGATATTCAATAATCCATACCAGAGGGCTATGCATGTAACCAATGGAGCGGACAAATGGATCTTGGGTATAAATCCGTATATAACTCTGAACTTTCGTAAAGGATTCACTTTAAAGTCAATATTTTCGTTCAGTCATGAAAACCACTTTACAGACAGATACTCGCCATCTTATATGCCGGTAGCTCAGGCAGCTCAAAGTGGAGCGTTTGCATCACGAGCATATGATGATTATCAGAGATATCGTAACGAAACGACTTTGCAATGGAAACGCTCTGTTAAAAAGAGTAATATCGATCTCGTGGCAGGTTTTTCTGCTGGTATGAATCAGAATTCTACCGCTGTATATTATGGAACGGGATTTATAGATGATAATGTGAAGTTCGAAGATATGGCGGGTATGATGAATCCTATCAACTATCAGATGGGAACCGGTAGGACTGTAAAGACAACAATGTCTGCTTTCGGACGTATCAACTATAATTACGACAGAAGATACTATCTCACATTCACAGCGAGAGCCGATGGTGCATCTAACTTTTCGGCAAACCACAAATGGGGATTCTTCCCGGCTGCGGCATTTCGTTGGACAATAAAGAATGAAGACTTTCTTCTTGGAGCGACATGGTTGAATGACCTCTCGTTAAGAATCAGTGCCGGACGCTCAGGAAATGATGCAATCAGTTCATATAAGTCACTTAATCTAGTAGATACTGGACGTGGATCTTGGGTCTTCGGACATCAGTACAACCTCACATCTTATCCTCAACAGATTGCAAACAAGGAGTTGACTTGGGAAACGACAGATGCTGTGAATGTCGGATTGAATTTTGAGGCATTCAAATCAAGACTCTCTATAGAAACTGAGTTGTATTGGTCACGCACCAGCGATTTGTTGCTTACTGTAAAACAGTCACAAGTTACAGGATATGACACATATCTTGATAATTTTGGAAATACTGAGAATTATGGTGTTGAGGTTACCATATCATCAGATAATTTCCGTAAAAAGAATTTCAGATGGTCAACAGACTTGATTGTATCACACAATACACAGATTGTCACAGATTCAGGTGCAGGAGACGAAGTCGTTCCAACATATACACGAGGAACTCAGTATTTGTATGGATATAAGACCGGGTACCCAGTCAACTCAATTTGGGGATATAAATATGGTGGAGTGTGGCATAATCAAGAAGAGGTAGATCGCAATAAATATACACATGTTTATGCATCAACCATAAAAGATGGAGCAAATGGTTCAAATGTCGGTAGGGCAAGATATTACGACATTAATGGCGATGGCAACCTTAATGAAGATGATGTGGTTTATCTTGGAAATACCGACCCTGTGATTCATGGCGGTTTCCAGAATGATTTTACATTCTTTGGAAAACTCACCCTCAGCACATTTGTCTCATGGTCATTTGGAGGAAGGATGTATAATCTGCAGGAAAGTGTTCTTGGAAGCTCTGGAGCATATCATAATAAATATAGATATATGCTGAATGCATGGCATCCTACGCGAAATCCAGATTCTGATATACCTATGCCAAATTCATCTGATGGAATATGGTCAGACAGGTATACTCATGATGCTTCATTTATACGACTGAAGACAGTATCTCTGAATTACAATCTCAATCTGGCAAAATGGTCTAAGATATTCAAGACGCTCAAGATAGGAGTAACAGGAGAGAATCTTGCCCTATGGAAGAGGTACAACGGATTTGATCCGGATGTGTCCACTAGCTCGACGGTAAGGCGACTAGATGCGGGCTCATTCCCTAAACCAAGAACTTATACCCTTAACCTCCAACTGAATTTCTGATGAAAAAAGTATTTATCATATTCTTTACATTAATACTCAGCTTCAACAGTTGCTCTCTAATAGAAGACCCAGTGTCAGCATCTGAGGCGGATGAGTATTATGACACTATTATTAAATGTCAGACAGGCGTAAATGCTCTATATAGCAACGTCAGAGCACTGCTCAATGGTACAGGTATGTTCCATACGACAGAGTGTGCGTCGGATCTGATGATAATGAATCTGTCGACTTCTCAAAATGCTATTCTGGATATATCTCCTGCAAATCCTGGCTTTGCGTCAAATCTCTGGAGCAATTGTTACTCAGGAATCATGAAGGCTAATAACATCCTTTACTATCTTGATCTAGGAGTCAAGAAGGGGACCTTTACTCATGAGGATGCGTTATCCCTGCAAGGAGAAGCCGTTGTACTGCGAGCATTCTTTTATTATCTCCTTACTTCCTCTTTTGGTGATGTCCCTTATTACGAGGAAAGAGTGACTGATGAGAATAGAAAAGCCATTGCAAAACTCCCGAGAATGTCTGCGACAGGAACTCGCGACAAGTTGATAGAACAGTTGCGCAGTTATATTTACCCTGAGTCTGCTGGAGGTCTTGGTGCACTTGAATTAAAACGCACTTATGATGGCAATCATTCCAACCGAATGGGAGCAGCTGTAGGTCTTGTTCTCGCTGCCAAATTTTGTCTTTGGAATGAAAGATGGGAGGATGCCATTGATGTACTCAACCACCTTGAGCAGATATATGGAAGTTATGTGAACAACCCGGAGGAATTCAGCGCTGATTATCCCCTGACAGATATCCCATACAGCAATAAGTACACTAAGGAGTCTATCTTTGAAATTTCCAACTCATACGAACTATACGGTATACAGGCTGTGGGTAATCTAGCTGCGTATACAACACCAAGCAAAGGAACTGGATGTAAATATGACGGACTTGAGATACCGGCACTTGGTAGCAATGCTGTCATAAGCATTCAAATGCGTCCAACAACATGGGTATTCCAGACTCTGCTTCCTTATTATTCTCAAGATAAGAGAGCCGGCGACTATTCTAATGATTCGTCGGTAAGCCGCAAGGGCTCTGGCAATCTGGCATGGAGGTGGGAAAGCGGCTGGTTTTCTTCATGCAAGAGGGCTAATGACCGCCCATGGCTTGGTAATAAGTTCTGGTGCTTTGGTATGAATTCCAACAGCGACTTCAATAATTACAAGATTTTCCGTTATGCTGATGCTCTGCTGATGCTCTCAGAAGCATATTACAACCTTAAAGACTATGATAAGGCAGCGAAATATCTGAATATAACACGTGCAAGAGCCGGATTAACAGACTATGTAAACCTTAATTATGTAGGAGGTAGTCCTGAAGCCTTTATGGAGGAAATCCGTATGGAAAGAGCGAAGGAACTGTTTGGTGAGTATCAGAGAAAATTTGACTTGGTACGTTGGGGTATATGGTACGAGAGGACAGTAGCGTATAATGATGGCTATTACCTTAAAGGATATATTCGTAGATGTCACGAATATCTTCCGATACCGGAGGATCAGATAACTTATTCTGGAGGAGCGTTGAACAATGATGAATATAATAAATAAGACCATGAGATATATTTTCAGCATATTGGCAACAATGGTTATGCTGTTGTCTTCCTGTGAAAGAGGACCCGTTGAGATTCCTCTTATTGAACTCGGAGCGAAAGCAACAGATATCGTCCTTGAACCAGAGGGCGGCTGCTATCAGTTAAAGATTTTTGCAAATGGTCACTTTACTGCAACAATTACAAGTGGTGCAGATTGGATTTCTTTTCCGGAAGGGTATACCTATCACGGCAATTCAGATTGTGAAGTAGAACTTTCTTTTACCAGCAACAAGAGCCTTTTAAGGACAGCCCAAATAATTCTGGAAAGAGAGCATAAGAAGGTTGAGATAAATTTAAGCCAGAAAGGACTTTTTGATATCAATTTAGAATTCAAGGGTAACAATATCCTATGTGATAATGTTGGTGGCGAGAATTCTGCAAAGCTTTTGACTGTCCTTCCATTAGATAAATTAAATATTGAAGTGGAATATGCAGAAGGGTCTTCTGATTGGATATACAATCTACGCAAAGAGAACAATTTTCTGTTGTTTACGACTACAGATAATCCGGAGAACTTGCGTCAGGCTGTCATAAAGGTGTCTTCAGTCGAGGATGCTTCTATTTGTGACGAACTGAAAGTGTGCCAAAAAGGATCAGAAAGCATGCAGACAGTAACACATGCAGACATTAAAACGATGCTTTCTGAAAGCGGAACGACCATCATTGAAGAAGATCTGATACTTGAAGGAATCGTAATAAACGATAATCTTCAGGGTAATGGAGCAGCTAATTTGAATGTTTCGGGTTCAATACAGGATATGACATTGGCAGATAGGACATTGTATGTACAAGCGGAGGATGCAAGTTCCGGTATCTGTGTTATCCTTAGTAGCAAGGATGAAAATAACACACATAGATATGACAATGTGAAGATATATCTCAAAGGTGCCGAATTGACTCGAAAAGATAATCCTGTAAGATATATTGTAAAAACAGCTGAGACAGGTCTAATCTCATCTGTCTCTGGTAGTGCTTATGATGCGCAACCTAAGATCAAGACCATCAGCGCGCTGATTCCCGAGGATATATATACCTTGGTAACTATTCAGGATTGTGAAATACCATTCCGCAAAGGTCCATTTGTGCCTATAGACTTAAGACATAGAGATGTAATCAATAGATATCCTATGCCGATACGTGATAGGCAGGGTGCATCAATGTATATGATGACAAATGTCGGAGCAGCGTGGGAGCGAGATGGCAAGGGTATGCCTCAAGGATCTGGCAATATTACAGGAGTGCTCGTATCTGAAACATGTGACAACTTCTCTTGGAACAATGAAATTGCATCTGAAAGATTAGAAAATGGTGTAAACATAGGATACATATCAGATATCGGTCATATCTCAGATTATCAGATTCGCCCTATTACAAAGGAAGATATTGCCTTAGAAGAGAAGTTTGAGAATGGCTTCTCTGAAATGATAATGGAGATACTCTACACAAATAAGAGTCACTCAGAAATCATTATCAATACATCTGGTAATATCATATATCCGACTTACCCGCTTTCTCAAAATCCATTGGATGACCCGAAGATCAAGAGTTCATTCCGGGTTATGGGTCCTACCACAGGTATCGCAGAATTTAGAGATTGGACACACCTGGGACCACTTGAAAATGGTGTAATAACAGATAAGACTACAGGAAACGGGGCATATGACGCTAACGGAACATCGTGCCATTGGCTTATCGAAAATAACCAGTTCTCGCTGGCAAGCACAGCCCTTATTTATCAAGATAACGGATCTGCCTGGTATGCTTCTGGATGGGGAACAAATAAATATTGGGTGGCAACATTCCCTACAACTGAACTTACGAGCTCAAACTTCCCGATTTCGGTACAATTTGGAGCTGTAAACGGTCAAGGTGAAGGAGAGGGTGCAAATGGAGTTGGTGCGCCTCGCCATTGGAAAGTCGAGTATTCAACTGACAACGGTGTCAATTGGATACAAGCCTATGAATATACGGTTCCGGATTTTTCAGTGCTCTACAAAAAGCGAGTATGGCAGTGCCCTGGATTTAAGATGGTTACCTGCACTCTGCCACAGGATGTTGAACTTCTTGGCAAGGATAAAGTGATGGTTCGACTAATCCCGGCATCGACAAAAGCGGGAACTATGGATAGCTATGACGGCGGGTCTGTGAATTCAACCAGCAAGTCAGCTCTTAACTATTTTGCAATAAGATACAATAAATAACAAATTAACTAAATTATGGCTAAAACAAATTATCTATCACCTGAAATCAACGTCTTACGATTTGAACAGGAAGGAATTATCTGTGCTTCGGACAGAGTAAATGTTGGAACGGGAGCCTTTTGGGGATTTGAAGAGGCTGAATCCGGAGAAGGATTTATTTTATAAGGAGGAACAGACATGAAAAGGATTTTTGTATTCGCTTTTGCATCTCTCGCAATTTTTGCATCATGCAGCAAGGCAGAAATTGATGCTACTGACAATGGTGGTCAGACTGATATTAATGTCACATTGACTGATGGCCAGATTCTCTGTGCGATTCCTCCTCAGACAAAGACAGCGCTTGATGGCGACCTTAATGTGATTTGGACTGACAAGGATGAAATCATGGTCCTTGGAGAAGGTAACCAGGTTGCTAAGTACGCTTTCTCTTCATTTGCCACAGATGATAAGAAAGCAGCGGTTTTCGAGAATGTGGATCCTAAGGTTGTTGGTACTCGCACCGCTATCTACCCGGCATCTGCGTATGTAGCAGATTCTTACAATGGAGAAACTGCGAAGATTAACCTTGGTGGTGTAGAAAAACTCTCTATGCCTGTAGGAGCCGTTGCGTCAGTTCTTTCTTCATCCACTGGTGTTTCTGCCCTTCCTTTGGTGTCTACTCCATCAGATGAGACACTCTCATTCGATAACCTTTTTGGAGGTATCATGTTCCGTCCTTACGACTATATGGGTATGGGAGTGAAGATATCAAAGCTTTCTGTTGCTTCTACCGACGGAAAAGCGATAGGTGGTGTGGCGACAATTAATGTTGAGACAGGCGAAGTAACCTCTTTTGAAGGAACAGAGACTGAATTGACATATACTTGCTCAGCAACTGATATTACCTCTAAGAAAGGCTTCGTAGCATATCTTCCAGCAGGTAATTATCCTGGACTTGTAATTACAGCTATTGACAACATGGGACGAAAATTCCCAGTAACAACTCAGCCGATTACCATTAATGCAGGAGTGGTAAAGAAGCTTCCAGAGCTTCCACTCACAATATGGTATGGAACAACAAACTGTTATGTTGTCGCTCCTGGTGCAACATCAGTCGAGATTGATGCAACTCCATACTACTCTTGGAGAAGCGATTATGATGTAACAAAGGGTAATAAAATCCTAGTTGAAAACGGAAATATGTCTGGACTTGGCGGAGGAGCTACAGTACTCTGGCAGCAGGAAGAAGGCAGTATACTTACAAACCTTACTGGAACTAATACCAACGAAGGTCCAATCATTAACGGTGATATTAAAGTTGATCGCCAGTTGACAGACCACAAAATAACAATTGTTACTGTACCACTTACAGGAAAGAAAGGTAATGCTGTAATTGCGCTTCGTTCAGTATTGGAAGGTACTCCTATTGTGTGGTCATTCCATATCTGGGTAAGTGAGGTAAATGATATTGCTTGCAGTACAACAAAGGGATCTTATTCTATCCTTGATAGAAATATAGGTGCTACAAACTGCGTGGGTAAAGATCAGGATGCAAGCGGATACCCGAATAGTTTCGGTCTATTCTACCAGTGGGGAAGAAAAGATCCATTCCCTCACTGTTTAAGTACAGACTTAGGAAGTGTATCCAATACATATCACTATAAGAGCAATTTGCTTAATGCAGCAAGAAGACAGGATATTACCAACAACATCGCGTATACCATTCAGAATCCTGATACTCGAATTACTGAATCCGGTAAAGATCGTTTGAACTGGTTACAAAGTGTAAATAACGCACTCTGGGGATATGGAACAGCTTGTGGTGGTTCTACTGCTGCGTACGCTGTCAATCTAAGCTCAACTGTCAAGACTGTTTATGACCCATGTCCTCAGGGGTATAGGGTGCCACCTGCCGGCTATTTGCACTATATTGGTACAGTCTCAGGAAATGCTACTGGAAATTCAGTCAACACAAATTTCGGTATATATCTGAAGACAGGTAGTGGTGATAATAAAACCTTTATCCCTCAATGTGGTGTCCTTAGATCGAGAGGCTTTGTCGGACCTGTAAGCGAATCAGAATACTCTCTCAGTTACCCTAAACATAGAGGTTATGTTTGGAGTTCAACACCTCGAAATACCGATCAGGGATGCTATCTGTTCTGGTTCAATAACTCAGCAATCAATAAGAACACTACAGAATATCTGAATGGCTTTTGCGAGACCACAGCTCAAGCTATCCCAGTACGTTGTATAAAAGAATAACGGCATAAATGAGATTCATTACAATTATATCAGTATTCCTGTTCTCAATGAGCATTGCAGCAGCACAACCAGTGCTGCTGCATACTCATGAGGATATGGTTGAGTTCTATCCTCAGCTCAACTCCCATGTTGGCGAAGAATACCTGAGCTCACTCGAAGATATTTATAGTTATAGAAACAAGGTTGAGTCTGCAACGCTTCTCGATCCGAAACATGTTCCGTCAGAACAGCGCGCGCCTCATTATCCGCGTATAAAGCACATGCGTGATGGCAGATGGATTATGGTATATCAGGGAGGAGAGAATTCTTCGAGGATTTATGCGGTTTTCAGCAATGATCTGAAGAAGTGGTATGGCAAACAGCAGCTATGGGGGCCAGAACAGGTCAATATCGGAGGTAAGACTCAGCATAAGAGATATTCTTGTGCTGATATTCTTCAGTTAAAGACCGGTGAACTGGTGTGTCTGGCTGCCTTCAGATGTGATCAGGCATCTTATGAGGGCAAAGGTAGCGGAATTGTAATGAAAAGGAGTAGGGACTGTGGCGAACATTGGGCTAAATCAGAAGTTATCTACAATCAACCCTGTGCGCAGCCCAATGCAATAGAACTCCCTGACGGACGTCTCCAATGTTATTTCAGTGACTGGAGACCAAAGGCAGACAGTTACAGCGTAGCAATGATTGAATCATTTGACGGCGGATATACTTGGGGTGCCAAGACAATAATAGCACGACAGTTTAAATTCTTTAAGGACGGTTATCGTTCATATACGGATATGCTGCCTTGCTTCAGACTCTTGAATGATGGAAAGACTGTCTTCGGCACAGTGGAAGACCGCCTTCAGCCTGACGGGCCAGGAACGAGAAGTGTCTATAATATCTCAATCATGAAAAATAATGGTTTAAGATGGGAGCCAGTTGTCGGAGAAGAAGATGGACCGGCTGTAGGAAGACAGAGTAATGTCTTCTTAGGCAGAGGAGCATATTTTGATACATTCATAACTGGTGAGACATTGTTTTCGGCTGTGAGGGAAGGCTACTTAGGTATTAAACTGGGAGATGTGACGGCCGAAAAGTTCCAAGGAAAGGGCTGGGAATCAGGATGGTTTACCCCATTCAAGGAAAGTGGCACCTGGGGATGCGCAGAAGTAACGGACAGAAACAGAATCGTGTATTCGCAGGACTCAAAATCTGCTATACATTATGGAGTTGCGTGGCTGAATCATAGAATTTTTGCACGCAAGTCAGATATCATAGTTGACGGAAACTCAAATGAGTGGCATCTCAGTGACGCTCTGTTTATAGGCTCGGATTCTGATGTTCAGGCTGTATTCCGTGCGGCATACGATGACAAAAACATATACATTGCAATCGACCGTAAGGATTCTGGTGTGACTCCAGCTTCAAAGGTGTCAATTGTTCTGCACAACGAAGGTGCCAAGAAATTTTCTGCTAGAAATACTGTCAGCTTAGTTATAGGTCCAGAAGGATTAGAGAGTTCCAGTGATTGGAGCAAGTCTGGTTCAGCAGCAGGTGTGCATGCTGTCACTACTAAGGCTAAAACAAGAAACGGAGAGCGTGGATATGTGTGTGAAATATGTATACCAATTTCCAGCCTTGGAGTATCATCTGGTGATAATATAAGATTCTATGCCGTGGTAGAGGGTAATGGACTCTCGGACGGTTTTACCAATGTTCAAGCTAAAAAGACCCAAACATGGCAAAGAATAAAATTGCAATAATATTGATAGCTGTCTTCGTTGGACTGACCCTTAACGCGCAGACAAGGTTGCACAGTATCTTTGAAATGAACACCTTGCCTGCTGTAGTAAACTCACATGCAGGAGAAGAAATGTGGAGCAGACTTCAACCTGTTCATGGGTATACCCAGCTTATATCAAACACGTTTCTTTTAGGTGCTATGGCGGATTTTGATGCTAAGAAACATGTATGCAGCTATCCTCGTATCAAGAAGATGTCCAATGGAGAATATATACTGTTCTATATGCCGACATCTCATGGAACCAGTATTTTCTATACTATCAGTAAGGATTTAAAGAATTGGGCAGACCCAATCCTTCTATTAGAAAATTACCAGACCAATATAGCAGGTAAGGATGTACTCATCAGATATGTTAATATGGATGCCGCAGTCCTTCCTAATGGTGATCTGCTGGGAGTATGTCAATTCTGGTGTACCGAGCATTACAAGGCAGAACTCGGAACAGGTCTGGTTACTCTTCGCAGCCAGGACAACGGAAAGACCTGGTCTACACCACAGGTAATTTATGAGGGTTCAAACTGGGAGCCTTACCTTCTTGTTTTGCCTGACGGCAGGATTCATTGTTACTTTACCGATTCTACTCCCGAAACATGGAATTCTGGTACATCTGTTATGGTTTCAGAAGACAATGGATATACTTGGAGTACAAAGAAGCGTGTCTGCAGAAATTACAAGTATGAATACGATAAGGAAACAACGAAGGAAAAGAGTATATATACAGACCAGATGCCTTCTTTCAGAGTCCTGAATGATGGCAAAACCCTTGTCGGATTCCTTGAGGGGCGCCTCGCAACACCACTTAATAATAGTGGTAAAATGTATCATAGGATGTCTGTTGTTTATAACGATGGCTTTGAATGGAAAGATCTTGGGGAAGATAGTGAAGGTCCGGAGCATAGACTTACATATGTAATAGGTGGCGGTGCAGGATATGTTGAGACATTTCCATCCGGAGAGGTTGCGCTTGCATGTGGCCGTAACTATGGAGGTTGGTCAATAAAACTTGTTGACCATAATGGTGGAAGATATGCCAATATCAATTGGTTAGAAGGATGGTTCTCTCCATTTAATGGTCGAGGAGGATGGGGAGCTCTTGAGTGCATCAATGATAATATGATTCTCGGCACTGCCGGTGAAGGTAAAGGCGGTATTCACTTAGGTCTTATGTACCTTAACAATAGGATCACAGCAAAGTCTTCTACAGTGCATGTTGATGGCGATACCAGTGAATGGACATCCGATGACGCTCTCTATATTGGAGCGAAAGACGGCTGTGAGACTGTTTTTAGAGCATCGCGAGATGAAAAAAACCTCTATCTTCTGTCAGAGACTATCAGTCCCTCACATCAGGCCGCATTCTATGAAATATGTCTTTGCAATACAGGAAGTTCAAAGATTCAGACAATTAGTATTAATGCATCAGGAGCAATCTCAAGTACATCTTCGCAAATCAATGTAAAGACCTGTTCAGGTAAAAGCGAGGATGATATTAGTGGATTTGCTGCAGAGATTTCAATTCCGTTATCTCTGCTTGAAGCTGAAGTCGGAGACTACATAAGAATATATGTAGAGACCGAAGGTGAAACATTTACCGATTCATCTCGTGAAGATACAGATTCTTGGCAAAGAATACGACTTGAATAATGACAATGACGATGAAAAAACTATTTACGTTCCTATTCCTATTGGTCACATTCTCGGCCTGTAATAAGTTTGAAGAAAAGGATTCTGATAATGGCATAGGAAGTCTTGATAATATAAATCTCGAAAGTAATCAGATTCTTTGTGGAACACCTTCGACAAAGACATCATTAGACGCTTCCTTAAATGTAGTGTGGAATAATGATGACAAAATAAGGGTGTTTGGCGGAGGAAATACGGCTATATATAGTTTCCAGTCATACCCACTTGAGAATGAACAGCGTGTGGCTATTTTTGAGTGTAGTGATGCGGAGAGTATTCAAGGAGAGAGGTCTGCCATATATCCTGCATCAGCTTATGTGGAGAATTCCTATGACGGGGATACATTTCAGATTTATCTTGGCGGAGTGACAGCTGTAAGTGGTGGAAATGAAAGCATTTCTCAGGATACCGATGTTTCCGTGTTACCTTTGGTAGCAATCCCATCAAACGGTACATTGTCCTTTGATAATCTATTTGGAGGTGTCTCCTTCAGCCCGTATGACTATATGGGTACAGGATTAAAGATTAACAGGATAAGTGTAAGTTCCAATGATGGAAGAGCAATTGCTGGCACAGCAAAAGTTAATATAGCAACTGGAGCGATAGATTCATTTGTAGGAAGTGAAACGGTTCTTACATATTCTTTCCCAGCAACAGATATTTCCAAGTCTGGCAAAAGTTTTACAGCATATCTACCTGCAGGAGAATACCCCCAAGGTCTTACTATTACTATTCTGGATAATCTGAATCGAAAGTTCCCGATCTCGACAGGGGCCATTACCATAAGCCCTGGAAAGATCAAGAGTATGCCGGAGGTTCCACTAAGCATTTATTACGGTAATGCCAATAGCATCCGTGTTGAACCCGGAACTACATCCGTCAACATTGATGTTACTCCTAGATATACTTACAGAAATGACTATGATGTAACAGATGGTAAGCCTATCAGGGTTGAAAATGGAAATTTAAGTCATTATGGCGGTACAGCAAAAGTAGTATGGCAACAAGAAGAAAATAGTCCGGAAGCAGATCTTACGGCTTCATCAACAAGTGGAACAATAGTATCGGATGAACCGGTAGTGACATTTAATGATGCCCATGGTATAGCTACACTGACCGTTCCACTTACCGGTAATACGGGAAATGCTGTCGTCTCTATCTGCTACGGCAGCACAGTGGCCTGGTCATATCACATTTGGGTAAGCGACTATAATGATGTTTCTGTCGGAGGAAGGATATTCCTTGATAGAAATCTTGGAGCGACTTCCATTACTCCTGGGGATCGGGATGCATATGGCCTTTGCTACCAATGGGGACGTAAAGATCCATTTCCTCGCATTCTGACAGATGTAGACACAGATGTAAGCAGCTACAAGTCGCATGGTGATCTGCTCAAGACAGTAAACAAATCCACAGGCGGCACGATAGCCTACACCATCAAGAATCCTGATACGCGCATCACCTCAAGTAAGGCGATAACATGTCAGAATGGAGACCATTGGTTTGCATCTGGAAAGAATACTGGCTTATGGGGATGCAAGCAGTCTTATAGTAGTTCATCTGATGCCAAGACAAAGGGCACAAGCATAAAAACAATCTATGACCCATGTCCAAAAGGGTATAAAGTGCCTACTTATGGTGATCTTGCAACTTGTGCAACAGGAACTATAAGTACTGCTGTCAAAGGAAAAACCATAGATGGGAATTATTTCCCATATGGTGGATTTATCAGGCTTGAAGAGTCGTATCTGACTACAGGAAAAACTGGCTGGATGACAGATACTAGAGGTTACCTATGGTCTTCGGTCTGCAGAAACGGAGGTAGTAATGAACAGGGTGCATATATATTAAAATATAACAAGGATAAAGTTATCGACAATAATAACGGAAGCGCGACCGATGCTAATGGAACAGGTCGAGGCGACCAGATTTTTGGTTTCATGTGCGACGCGTATCCAATAAGGTGTATTAAAGAGACAACCTCTGGTGCGGGCTCTGATAGTGGAGTGACACAGCCACCAGTTCTTGAGGAGGGTGAGGTTCTTTTGAATACGGTATTTGAAATGAACACTGAAGCCACTACGATTAACTCGCATTCGGGAGTTGAAAAGTCAAGTGCTCTCCAGCCGATGTACAATAATATTTTCAAACTTCCAAATACTACTCTTACTGCAGGAGTGCCAAGTGAACAGCAGAAAGCCCATTACCCAAGATTGAAGAGACGAAAGGATGGAGGATTAATTCTCTTCTATCAGGGAGGAACGCAGTCTTCAAGAATCTTCACTATGAATGCAGCTAACTTCAATGCTCTCCAGTTAGCGACCCCCAAAATAATTCTGACTCCATACAAGGATAATGACCTTACGGCAAAATATACTGCTGTAACAGGGAAAAATGCAACTGTATACCAGAGATATATGAATATGGATGCTGTGGTTATGCCTGATGGAGAAATTGTAGCGGTAGCTCAGCATCATGCTTGGGACTATCGTGAGGTCGGGTATTATCAGGATGAGGGTACTGCTCTGGTTCTGATGCGCTCTTCTGATGGAGGAAATACTTGGAGTACTCCGAAGGAGATTTATAACGGCACTTCCTGGGAACCATATCTGCTCCTTTTACCTAATGGTACACTGCATCTGTATTTCACGGATTCCAATCCGTTCTTGTATAGTTCTCAGACATCATTGATGACATCTGTTGATAAAGGCTTGTCGTGGTCGGAAAAGAAGATTGTGGCAAGACAGTATAAATACCCTTACGATGGATCAAATGCTGAATATTATGGCCAGAATGTCTATACGGACCAGATGCCATGCTTTAGGCTATTAAATGACGGGAAAACAATTGCAGGTTTTCTTGAAGGAAGACATGAGAAAGAGAATAGCTTAGCAGGTTCATACACAAGTTACCATAAGATGTCTCTGGTTACAAACAGCAGCACCGAGTGGACTGCAATCACATCAGAGTCACAAAATGCGCTCCCAAGTACTCGTGCGACCAATAAAATGAGTGGAACCGGAGGATATATAGAAACATTCCCCTCAGGTGAAACAGCTATCTCATGTTCTTCGAACGGGCCGTTCTTGATTAAACTTCTGGATAGTAAATGCACGACCTCGGATGGCATAGCAAATATCGGCAATACTTGGGACGCGGAGAAATGGTTTCAGCCATTCTCCGGTACAGGTGTATGGGGCTCAATAGAAAGATTCAATGATAATATTCTCATGGTGACAGCTTCTGATGGTAAAGATGGTCTTGATTTAGGACTCTTTTATCTCAATCAACAGCAGAAGGCGAGCTCTCAGGCCATTATTACAGATGGGGATAACGTTGATTGGGTAAATGTGACAAAGGCGCTGTTTGTCTGCTCAGAAAACGGTACGGAGATGATTCTCAGATTTGCTCACGATGCAGACAATCTCTATATATTGGCAGAGACATGTTACAATAGCGAGAATGAAAATATAGATATCCAGGTTAAGACAAAGTTATACTCGTATGGGCAAAAACAAGCGTCAGTGACTCTGTCTGGATATGGAGAACTATCAACAACTGGTGGTGCTGTAACTATTGTCCGAAAGGGAAAGACAAATGATTCTCGTAAAGGTTTCTGTATTGAGACTCAAATTCCGCTGAATACACTTAATGTGTCAACCGGAAGTACAATATATGTAAACGCTACAGTAGGAGGCAAGACATTTACTTCCTCCGATGAGTCCTCATTACCAACATGGCACAGGTTAAGGATTTTATAAATCAGACTATGATGTATGCTGGGTGTATTCTGCGGGTAAAACGCCAAACTGTTCTCTGAAGCATTTAGCAAAATATGAAGGAGAATTGAAGCCCACCTTGTAGCAGATATCACTTACGCTACCATTTTTTCTTTCAAGCATCTGCGCAGCAAGGTTTAGCCTTCGTTTGCGCAGATATTCGTTAGGAGACATTCCAAGCAGTGCATTGACCTTTCTGTTGAACGAACTTCTACTAAAACCTAGTTTGATTTCCATGTCTTTGACAGAGAAGTCAGAATTAGAAATGTTTTCCATTATTAGAGTTTCAAACTTCTCAAGGAAAGCTTCATCTCTATCTACAATATTTACAGCTCTCTCTACCAGATTGCGTCGTGAATGTACTACATGAGTCTTAAGTCTAGATCTGTTTTCTAAGATATTGTCGAGGCAAGCCTTCATATAATCCATCGAGAATGGCATCTCTATGCACTGGTTAGCGCCATTCTTTATGCAGTCAAGCTTGATATCAGCATTCATTGAAGATGCTATTATGACAAAAGGAATATGGGATGTAGCCTCATTAGTCTTGATTTTTGAACAGAGTTCCATACCATTCATCCCGGACAATCCAAGGTCTGCGATAATAAGGTCAACATTCCATGTTATTATATATTGTAGCGCTTCTTCTGCAGAAGAACAAGCCAGAACATTGAATGATGTCTTGAGATGCCTTTTGAAATATGTTAGAAGTTTAGGGTTGGCCTCTACAATAAGGATCAATGGTTGAGATGAATTAATGATGATATCATCCACCTTTAGGTTCTCTGTCTCCTTATAAGACTGTTCGATTGGTAGCTTGAGCATGAATGAGGCTTTTCTTTTTGTGCCGTCAAGAGAGAACTCTAGATCGCCGCTGTGGATTTGTGCCAAGGTCTTGGCATAAGAAAGTCCGATGCCTATGCTTCGTGTTGATGTATATTGTGAAAAAGGTTTGAACATATAATCTATATGGCGATCTCCTATAGGATATGTATCATACATTACCAGCAAAGTTAAGTCCGCGTCACCTTTTTTGAGATTTACCTCAACATAACTTACTGCATAACCTGAAACATAGTTAAGAATTGCCGTAATGATCTTTCCTATAGCCTTGGAGTCTACGGATATCACTATTTGCTTGTCACTGTGAGTGAATTTGAGCTTTATACTCTTGTCTTTGAATACATCCTTGAAGTTAATGCATGCAAACTCAATCTTCTCAACTATATCAATGCTTCTTTTTTGAAGGATATAACCCTTTTCTTCAGCTCGGATATAATCGAGCAAGTCACCAGTCATACAGTCAAGGGTATCTATCTCCGAAACCACAGTTTGTAGGTCCGGATTGCCTACTAGTGCCTCCATCATACTCAAATTAGCTAAAGGGGTCTTTATGATAGTCAGAGGAGTCTTTATTTCATTGGCAATATTGGACAGAAACTCCATCTTTTCAGAAAGCATCTGTTCCTCTCTTCTCTTCTCATACTCCTTCCTTTTCTGTTCTGTCATCTTTTGCTCAATCCTACTTATTACATAAATGAGTGCCAGACACGCAAGGATAACTACAATTACAAGTGTTAGTATTCCTGTCGGTGACTGAAGGAAAGGAGGTCTGATTCGTATGTGAACGGGGGTGTGCATCAGTTCCTTTCCGCTAGTGACTGATATCGTCTTTATCTGTAGGCAATAATCACCAGGAGGAACATTATGATAACTTATAGATTTTGGAACTGTCACATCGCACCAACTTTTGTCATATCCTTCAAGGCGACAGAATAGATTGTACTTTACCAGTAGTTCAGATGACGGAACTGCAAAATCGAAAGCAAAAGAACGTTGCTGCGAAGAAAGGTCAAGTCCTGTATCAATCATGTATTGACTCTGGTCTAAGCGTTTCCCATGTATGTAGAAATCCGTGATGACCGGCATTTGGACAGGTTCATTCTGAAGGACAACGTTCGGGTCAAAGATGATAGCTCCTGAATTAAAGCCAAAGACCAAATCTCCGTTAGAACGTCTTAAATGGCCTTGTTTCATGCAATTGTCAAGGATTCCAGAGGATTCTTCATAAACCTTTGTTGTTCCTCTTTTGGGGTTAAAAAGGACTAGCCCGGCATCACTGGCAAGCCATAGATTCCCCAATTCATCATGAAGACAGGAATAGAAGAGGTTAGATGGAAATGATGGGACATTTGCCATGTTATATGATTTGAATTCTCCCGTTGCAGAGTTCCTTACAATAATTCCAGATGAAAAACCTATAATCCAAAGATTGCCGTCCTTGTCAAGATTCAGTGATGATATCATCTCTGGAACAGGACTATCATCATATTTAGAGCAATAGTGAGTCAGTGCCTGTTCTTTCTTTGGATTGTATGAGTAGATACCATTGCTATATGTGGCCATCCATATAATACCATTATAATCCTCAACAATGTCTTCAATGGCATCAATTCCTGTTTCGTCGATTTTAGACACCTTGCCTGATTTCGGATTGTAAATATATGCACCTACGGCTGTGCCAACATATAGCAATCCGTCGCTTCCTTTCATAATATCAAGGATTCTTCTGTTGTGTAAGGGTGCATCAGCAACTGATACTTCTGGCTGATACAGAGTACCATTGTTTATGGATAAATGCCATAATCCATTATTTGTGCCTATCCAAATACTTTCTCCATCTGCCAATAATGACTTGATTGCTCCTAGCTTATCCGTTTTATGATACTTATATAGTTTATCTTCATCTATATAAAGCAACCCTTCGTTTTCAGTTCCTACCCAAAGACGCCCGTGACAATCTTCTGCAAAACATCTTACATTACTTCCCTCAAGATTACCTCCGCCAATTGGGTTATAAAACTTTCTGAAACTGTTGAATGTGGAATTATATACGCATATACCTCCACCGATAGTGCCGACCCATAAAGATTTACCCTCATCTGAGTGCATGACACATGTCGTGTAACTGTCAGATAGGGAATATCTATCGTCCTTGTCGCTATGATATCTTTTATATTGCCCTTTGGCTTTGTCAAAAATATATAGACCATGACTGGATGTTATCCAAAGACATCCATTGTAGTATTTCAATTGTGTAGAAAAGACATTCTCAGGGAGATGTAACAATGTCTTGGATGCTGAGGTTAAAGTGTTCAATTCTACAAGTCCTTGCCCCTGACACAGAATATATAGTGTAGTCGGATTTCTTTCATCAATAGCAAGGCCTTCTATGTCATCATGGGCAAATCGTGAATTAACAATATCTACACTTCCTGTTTTAAGGTTCCTTATGGATATTTTGTATAGATTATCACAGTATGTGGCAAGGTACAGTGTGTTATTGTCCGTACTTGTAACCATTCTGTATATGTCCTTTAAAGGCTTTTTATCTGGGTCGAATAGTTCGGTTTTTGTTATTTTCCCTGACAATGCGTCGTAAACATATAGACCTTCCGACTTGACACCAAGACAAACCCTTCCCTCGGATATTCCACACATTGTATATACGCGGCATGATAATCCATCTAATGGATGCATTGTGTCCGAAATTGGATTGTAAAGAACGAGTCCTCTATCTGTGCCAATGAGGATGTTTCCATGGATGTCCTCGTAAAGTGAATTAATATAATCGGAATCTACGCCGAGCGCTTTTCTGTCAAATGTCTTGAAACGGGCGCCATCATACCGGCTCAGTCCTTTTGGTGTTCCTATCCAAACTAAACCTCTGCTGTCTCTTATCATACAGCGCACGCCATCGTATGCCAAACCATTATTCTGCGCGTTTATTTGGATGAAATGAAGATTGTCCTCAATAGCGAACGCAGGTACAGATATTACAAGGATAAAAGTAGTAAGTAGAAAGGGTATCAGTGTTTCGATAATACGACTTTTCATCAAGCACCGCATGTTTTAATTATGAGTAATTCACTAGTTTTTACAAGAAGTTGGGAGTCTATTCGTATCCCCGTTGCAATATTAACTATTTTTATTGGTTTTAAGTGAATCTAAATATCAGTAGATAGAATATACTTCGGGAAGTTTTGGAGCAAATTTAAAAAAATAAGCCTCTCAGATGTCTGAGAGGCTTATTTGAGTGCTTCGGACGGGAATCGAATTATATATGATTATCAATGTATTACCTTACTTACAAGCGGTAAAGGAGGATTTTTGTAAAAATCTGCAATTATTGTTCGTCTGTCTTTTCAAAAGGCAGTTCTTCGGGAGATTGGATGTAGTCGATGGCTTTCTCAGATGAAACGACGCTTCTTCCGAGACGTTTCTCCACATCTTCGCGAGCGGCCTTTGCGACATCTGCACCTTCCTTGGCAATCCGCGCATTTTCTGTCAATCCCTGAGGATTTCGTTCCTTGCTGATTTCAGTGGCAGTTTCCTCTGCCAGGGCATTCAGAAGCAGTTCCATATTCGTCATATTGTCACGAAGATTCTCTTTTGTCAATCCCTTATGCTTCTTATATTCCCTAGTACTCAGTCCACTCCAGGTCTTTGACATCAAGTCAGTCAGCATCGCAAAGTCAATCTCCTTTGTGATACCGCCTCGCTTCCATTCATCTGTCAGCCCCTTGCGGATCTCTATGGTTTTAATACGACGTGTAATCCAAACTTCAGAATAGCCAAGACGCCTGTAATCTGCTATCGCCTGGTCTATGCTTCGCTCCGGATCAATCATTTGGTTGATTCTCTCAGCTGCTACTGTAGCCATCCACTGCTTGAACGGCTCTGCCTTCTTTGATGGGATAGACTGGATAATACGGAATATTCCTTCCAGTGTGGCACAGTTCTCTTTTTGAGGTCCTCCTGACGTCTGAACTGTAAGGGGGTGGACAATTTGTCCCCACCCTTTGGATAACTCCTCATCCCTTCTTCTCATTTTGGAAATATAGTCCTTGGCATTAGTCGTTTCTGTCAATATTGTGACAACATCCTTGACAGAAAAGTACCACTCCTC
>JAZLDR010000015.1:0-6824 GCA_045614805.1 Candidatus Cryptobacteroides sp.
GACCCTTATAATCCTGGAGGTACAGGTGTCTCGACCGAGCATATAAGAAAACCGATCGCCGGCCTTAACAGCAAACGATATTGTTGCGTGATGGGACGTCCTTATACAAAGAGCGATATGCCGAATGTTGATGCTGACGCAGTTCAGCAATGGTTTGGTGCAGGACTCCGTCAGAACAATATGTCTGTTCATTATGATGTAAGGTCGAATACTCAGGATGAATATGAGGGAGCAGGATGTCTGCTGCAAGCCTTCTTGATGGATTTTCTTGGATGGAACAATCCGTATATGCTTGATTTTCAATCCCTGTCCGACACCCCTTCCGGCTACAACAAATGGAAAAAATCATGGTAATTGTTTAACCACTTAATACACAAAACAATGAAACAAAACTTTTTAACAAGATCATTAGCCGTAGCAATAGCGGCGATGATGACATTCACAGGATGTTATGATGACTCTGACCTCCAGACACGTATGGATCAGGCCGAGGCAGATATCGCAGAACTCCAGCAGCTTGTAAAGGACATCAATACTAACATCAGCAGTCTTGTCACTGTTGTGGATGCCCTCAAGAATTCTGACCAGATCACATCTGTGACTCCGCTCTCAGACGGCAGCGGTTACACCATCACATTCTCGAAGTCAGGTACAATTACAATCTACAACGGAAAGAATGGTGTAGATGGAACAAATGGAACCAATGGTTCTAATGGTCAGAATGGTATTGACGGCCATACTCCAGTGATCAGTGTCAAACTTGATACTGACGGCCAGTACTACTGGACTGTGGATGGCGAGTATCTCACTGATGCCGAAGGCAAGAAGATTCCTGCTACTGCTCATATCGCCACACCTCAGATCCGTATCAACGAGGGTAACTTTGAAATCTCATACAACGAGGGTCTGACTTGGGAAGTCATCGGTAATGCAGGCGCATCTGATGACGTTGTCTTCAAGCAGGTTATTGACGGTCCTGCATCTGTTCTTTTCGTTCTCTCTGACGGAACACAGATCGAGATCCCAAAGACCCAGCAGTTTGTGATCAATGTTGAATCGACTGATGTCATTGCATCAGCTGGTCAGCAGGCTTCTGTTAGCTTCACTGTTTCAGGTGCAGATGAGAATACAGTAGTGGATGCTTTCGGAACAAAGGGCTATGAGGCTTCAGTTATGATGATGAATGCTTCTACAGGATCTCTCACCATCACAGTTCCTGATCCGATGACTGACGGAAAGGTATATCTGATGGCAGTCAAGAGCGACGGCTCTACAGCGGCGCGTATCTTCTCTTGTGAGGAAGGTGTTTTCTCAGTTGATGAGACTGCATTCGCAGCCAAGGTTCCTGCGGCTGGTGGTAATATAGAGGTGCCTGTAAGAACTAATGTATCTGGATATATGGTAATGGTTGACCCAGGTAACCAGTGGATCCAGCATGTGGAGACAAAGGCAGTAAAGACCGAGACTCTTGTATTCTCAGTCGAGGCAAACACATCAACAGAGGAGAGAAGCGGTAAGGTAATAATCATGCCTCCAATGGGAATGGGAATGCCTGCTAATTATGTGATTGTTCAGGAAGGAATGTCTGACACCCCTCCTGTAGTGACAGGCGGTGGTTCTGCTGACCTTGAGACTATCAATGGTGGCGAGCTTGGAACGGATAAATCTCAAACATATACTACAACAAATGGCTGGTATTCATCTACGGCGGTAGTGAATAAACTCTCAGCATCAAAGTATCCGGATTATCAGGATGCACCATGCAGACCAAAACTTAATATAGATGGTACACTAACAAGTCCTGTGCTGTCGGGTGGATGTGGCACTTTGACTATTACTTGGGCTCGTGCTTCGACAAAAGTCGGAAGCCAGTATCTTGTAGAAATCAAGAATTCAGAAGGAACAGTATTGAAGTCAGAGACTCACGTTGAAGCAGAGGCGGCTCAGCATGTAATTAATGTATCTACATTTAATATGAATGTTGCTGGTGATTTCGTAGTTGTGATTACTAACCAGAATTATGAGGCCAACGATACTCAAACTAGCAATGCCTCAGATACTATGTTTGTCATTGACGTAGACTGGACCGGCTATTCAGAATAATCTTAAACCTCAATCCCCGGTCCGTCTGGGGATCTGAAACCGAACTATACATGACCGGGCGACCCGATATCCGGGCCGCCCTTTTTTCAAGAAACAATCTTTGATATAACATGGGAGTCAAATCACCTTTGAAATGGGTGCCTTCTGCATATTTCGCAATGGGGCTTCCATTTGTAATCCTCAATATGGTCTGCGTGCTGATGTTCAAGGGACTCGGCATTGCTGACAGCCAGATTGCACTCTGGACTTCAATAATAATGTTCCCTTGGACTCTGAAGTTTCTGTGGAGCCCGCTGCTGGAACTTGTGTCAAACAAAAGAATCATAGTCGTCACCACTCAGATCGTGTGCGGTGTCGGATTTGCGTGTGTCGCTCTTGCCCTGCATCTGCCTTCGTTCTTTGCAGTGTGCATAGGAATTCTCGGGGTGGTAGCCTTCAGCGGCGCGACACATGACATAGCCCTTGACGGACTGTATATGGCCGAACTGTCGGAACAGGATCAGGCTAAGTATATAGGCTGGCAGGGCGCTTTCTACAATATAGCCAAACTGGTGGCTACCGGACTTCTTGTCTATCTTGCAGGAGTCCTCATCGACAAGAGCGAGGCTGCCGGTGCAACTTCGCATGAGGCGGCTCTTCATGCATGGACTGTCATAATGGCTGCAGCGGCAGTGCTGCTTGTCATCCTTGGCATTTATCACCGTTTAATTCTGCCCGCCGGCCTCCGGAGGGATGACTCCGTGAGGAAGTCTGCCGGAGAGGAACTGAAGGCTGTAATCGGTGATTTCTTTATAAAGAAACATATATGGCTATATATAGCCTTCATCATACTTTACAGACTTGGGGAAGGGTTCGTGATGAAGATAGTCCCTCTTTTTCTCAAGGCTGATGTCGCAGTCGGAGGACTGGGGCTGAGCGAGCAGCAGATCGGTCTGTATTACGGTACATTCGGAGCCGGTGCTTTCGTTCTAGGTTCTCTTCTGGCCGGATATTATATTTCGCATTTCGGTCTGAAGAAGACACTCTTTTCTCTGGTGTGCATCTTCAATCTGCCGTTCCTGGTATATGCCTGGTTCGCATGGGTCCAGCCGTCATCAGCTTTGCTGATAGGCAGCGGAATAGTGCTGGAGTATTTCGGCTACGGCTTCGGCTTTGTCGGACTGACGCTGTTCATGATGCAGCAGGTGGCCCCAGGCAAGCATCAGATGGCACATTATGCTTTTGCAAGTGCGATAATGAACCTTTCCGTGATGGTGACAGGAGCGGTCTCAGGCTTCCTGAGCGATGCACTGGGGTATAAGCTTTTCTTCATTGTGGTGATGCTTGCTACGGTGCCGATTTTCATACTCAGCAGGGTAGTTCCTTTCAGAGATGACAAAACAAACAGCTAATGTAATTATGAATAAAGAACTTAAAATCATCGGTGACCCCATGCCGGACATGCCATGGGAAGACCGTCCGGAAGGATACGGTAAAGTGATGTGGAGATATTCGGGGAATCCTGTCATTCCACGTGACCTGCTGCCGGACTCCAACAGTATATTCAATTCTGCTGTCGTCCCTTTCAAGGACGGCTATGCAGGAGTGTTCCGTGTGGATGACACCAACATCAGGATGACTCTCCATGCCGGATTCTCAAAGGACGGCATCAACTGGGAACTGGATCCGGAGACCATAAAGTTTGACTGTGACATCCCTGAGGTCGGAGAATGGGTGTATGGCTATGACCCTCGTGTCTGCAAGATAGGAGACAGGTATTTCGTGACTTGGTGCAACGGATATCACGGTCCTACGATAGGCATAGCATGGACGACAGACTTCAAGACTTTCCATCAGATCGAGAATGCCTTCCTGCCGTACAACCGCAACGGGGTGCTGTTCCCTCGAAAGATAAACGGCAATTATGCAATGCTCTCACGTCCGTCGGACACCGGGCATACCCCTTTCGGTGACATCTTCTATTCCGAGTCTCCAGACATGGAGTTCTGGGGCAGACACCGCTTCGTGATGGGTCCTTCGGATTTCAATGACAGTGCATGGCAGTGCTGCAAGACCGGAGCCGGCCCTGTCCCGATCGAGACATCGGAAGGATGGCTGATGTTCTATCATGGAGTACACCATACCTGTCAGGGATATAACTATTCGTTCGGAGCCGCTCTCCTGGACCTTGAACAGCCTTGGAAGGTGCTGGCACGCACAGGCCCTTATCTCCTGCATCCGGAGACACTCTATGAATGTACCGGGGATGTGCCTAACGTATGCTTCCCATGTGCGGCGGTCCACGATCCGCAGACAGGACGGATAGCCATATATTATGGTGCGGCAGATACCGTCGTTGGTCTCGCCTTCGGCTATATAGATGAGATCATTGAGTTTACGAAGAAGACATCGATTGTTTAGATGAATCGCCTTAAGTATATATTTCTATCGGTACTCTTAAGTTCGGCGTATTCCTATGCGGGTGGCCGGGATGTTACCGATTATGTCAATGCCTTTGTCGGCACCAGCAATTTCGGTACGACGAATCCGGGGGCACTATGCCCGAACGGTATGATGTCAGTGACTCCGTTCAATGTGATGGGGTCTGACAGTAATGTCTGGGATAAGGACAGTCGGTGGTGGAGCACACCTTACAGTTCGGACAACAAGTTCATGACCGGCTTTTCTCATGTGAACCTGAGCGGAGTCGGCTGTCCGGAGGTGGGGCTTGCCCTGACGATGCCCACAAGCGGGGCCCTGAATGTGGATTACCATATCTACGGGTCGGAATGTCATTCGGAAACGTCTGAGCCGGGATATTATGGATGCGTGCTTTCCGCATACGACATAAAGGCGGAAGCGAGTGCGACCCTTCGTACAAGTGTCGAGCGTTATACCTTTCATGAAGGCACAGGCAACATACTTGTGAATTTCGGTCAGGGATTGACCAACGAGACCGGAGCATGGATACGCAAGGTCAGCGGGACGGAGATAGAAGGCATGAGACTGGCGGGAACATTCTGTTATAACCCTCAGGCTGTGTTCCCGGTGTATTTTGCCATACGCATAAACAAGACTCCGCTTGAATGCGGCTTCTGGAAGAAGCAGCCTCTGATGACGGGTGTTGAAGCACAGTGGACACCGGATGACGGCACATATAAGATATACAGGAAATATGGCCGCGAGATTGCAGGCGATGACATAGGATACTGGTTCACTTTCGAGACTGCTGAAGGAGAGCAGGTGGAGCTGCAGATGGGTGTGTCGTTCGTGAGTTGTGAGAATGCATGGGAGAACCTTGATGCAGAACAGACACCGATGGCACCGGGAGTCGCCAATTTTGACAAGGTACGCTCTGAGGCTTGTGCTGCATGGAGGTCCGATCTGTCACGCATACGGGTGGAAGGCGGTACGGAACGTGATAAGGAGGTGTTCTATACCGCACTATACCATACTCTCATCCATCCGAGCATCCTCAATGACGTCAATGGGGAATATCCTCTGATGGAGTCGGACGGAGTAGGTCGCGTGCCTGCCGGACAGAACAGATACAGCGTGTTCTCTCTATGGGACACGTATCGTAATCTTCATCAGCTGATGAGCCTTGTCTACCCGGAAAAGCAGCTGGATATGGTCCGTTCCATGGTAGATATGTACAAGGAATGGGGCTGGATGCCTAAATGGGAACTCTTCGGAAGGGAGACGTTCACGATGGAAGGAGATCCGGCCATCCCGGTAATCACAGACACATGGCTGAAAGGTATCCGTGACTTCGATATCGGGACGGCATATGAGGCCTTCATCAAATCTGCGACAACACAGGGTAAGGACAACCTTATGCGTCCCGACAATGATCCTTATCTGAAGAACGGTTATGTCCCTCTGGGAATGTATGCGGCAGACCTTTCCGGAGACAACTCCGTGTCGCATGCGCTTGAATACTATATCGCAGACTATGCATTGTCGCTGCTTGCTGATGATCTGGGCAAGGAAGAAGATGCAGACAGATTCCGTGAACAGTCGCTGAGATATAAATCATACTATTGCCCGGAATACAGCACATTCCGTCCGATAAACAAGGACGGTTCATTCCTTGATCCGTTCAATCCTCGTCAGGGAGAGAACTTCGAGCCGGTACCAGGGTTCCATGAAGGAAGTGCGTGGAACTACACTTTCTACGTGCCTCATGATGTGCTTGGACTTGCAAGACTGATGGGCGGAAAGAAGGCTTTCGTAACCAAGCTGCAAAAGGTGTTTGACGAAGGTCTGTATGATCCTGCAAACGAGCCGGACATAGCATATCCGTATCTGTTCAGTTACTTCAAGGGAGAGGAATGGAGGACTCAGAGGACTGTGACTGCACTCCTTGACAAATACTACACGACCCGTCCTGACGGCATCCCCGGCAATGACGATGCAGGAACGATGTCGGCATGGGCAGTGTTCTCTATGATGGGCTTTTATCCGGACTGTCCGGGAAGTCCTTCTTATACTCTGACGACTCCTCGTTTCAGCAAGGTGACTTTGGACCTGGATCCTGAAGTCCATGGCGGTGAGAGCCTGGAAATCGTGAGGGTAGGCGAAGGAGAAATGATAAAGGCCATGACCCTGAATGATAAAAGGATGTCATCCTACAGAGTACGACATTCTGATCTTGTTACTGGAAACAAACTTGAAATTTACACAAGATGAAAAGGATCAGTTTAGTTCTGACAGCGTGCCTGATACTCGGTGCATGCTCG
>JAZLDR010000016.1:0-2195 GCA_045614805.1 Candidatus Cryptobacteroides sp.
AGATTTTTAAGCCGAAACAAACTGTACACCGCAATTGAGGTGGTGGGATTGAGTATCGCACTCGGATTTGCGATAATACTTGGTTCTATTCTTATAGACAAGAGCCAGGTGAATGACAACATCAAGGATGCTGATGAGATATATGCGCTGACTACAGATACAAAGGAGTGGGGCAAGTGGATCGGTGCATCCGGCAATCTTAATGAAATAATGCCTGCCATCCCACAGATAGAGGAATGGTGTCTGTTTTATGACACAAGACAGATCACACTCAAGAGCGAAAGAAATGACAGTACCTATGTGGTTCCGATGTATGTATCACCGAATTATTTCACATTTTTCGGCTTTGAACTTGCATCTGGCAGCCCAGACAATGCATTGCAGGGTAATGATGCCGTGGTATTGTCAAGGAAACTCGCAGATGAACTCTTTCCACTCGAAGATCCGGTAGGTAAAACCATCACACTTCCGAAGCCAGAAGAATATGGCAACGCCTTCGTTCTGGTCGGAACAGTCGAAGAGCCAGAATACGTCACATACAGGATTACAGGAGTAATCGACGGGCTCGGCAAATGTGTACTGCCGGAAGGAGACATCTATCTGAAGGCAGATGCCAATGCAACCGGAAGCCAGAGCTGCATGTTCCGTACAGACTCACCTGACAACATAGACCAGATCCTTCATTCAATCAAAAACTATCCTGTCGCCGATGAATTTTACAGGAAAACGCTACAGGAAATCGGCATCATTCCTTTTGAAGACATCAAAGATGGAGAAATCAAATGTTCGAGGTATCGTCACATTGCGGATCCGGTCCTTTTCAAGGTATTTGTGCTGATCTGCGTTGTGATCCTTGCGTTCTCGCTTCTGAATTACATTTCGCTCACACTTGCATTCTCACGTTTCCGTCTGAAGGAGGCCGCCACAAGATCGATTCTTGGAACCTCAAGAGCAGAAACTTTCATCAGGTGCATTTCAGAAGCGTTTATCCTTGTGCTCAGTTCATATGCTCTGGCGACATTGATCGTAATGGCACTAAGGAATGAGATATCTTCGTATCTAAGCATCAATATCAGTCTGCTTGGCGACATCTCAGTATTTGCAGCCACATTGCTGGCAGCATTCGTAACCGCCCTTATCGTAGGAGGAATCAATACATTGATGAACAGCCGATATCGACCGATCGATGTCGTCAGAGGAGAAAGCCGCTATCAGGACAAGTCATTCATCGGAAAGATATTCATCGGCATTCAGAGCGCGATCTGTCTTGCGACGATCGTCATAGGACTTGTCATAAGTCTGCAGACACGTAAGATGACAGACTATCCTGTCGGTTACAACAGACATAACATTATCTCAGTAACTGGTGACGACTATAAAGAATATATCGGCGAACTCAATCAGATGCATTTTGTCGAAAAGATAGGCATAGCATCAAATGAATTTGTAAGATATCCGCTGATGCAAGACCTTCAGGGACTGAAATGGTCTCCTCTCAATGTAGATCAGAATGCTTTTGACATTTTGGGATTGAAAGTAAAGGAATACCTGGAGTTATCCGGAGAATCACGTTTCAATGCCTACACGACTGCAACTGCTCTGGAATTGGTCAGTACATTGAAAGACATGCCTTATTGGGAAAACAAGTACATCGGAATTATTGAAGATTTCCATCCGGGAAGCGTAAAGGAAGTATCTAAGGGGAATACGATCATCGATGTCCAGATCGTCAATGACTACTCAAAGTACTATAGTGGTACTCTTCTGATCAAGGTTACAGGCGACCAGAATGAGGCCAAGGAACATATCAGAAATTTCTTCATGGAAAAGGGTGAATACACTGAACAGATTCAGATCAATACTTTGGAGGAGCTCAACCTGATGAATTACGAAGAGGAAAGAAAGTTGAAGAGGCTGATGGTCGTATTCTCATTCATGAGTCTGTTGCTGACAGCACTGGCTATTGTAGCGTTGAGCAGCTATTACGGACAGACCAGAATCCACGACACCGCTGTGCGCAAAGTCTTCGGTATCTCCAGCAGGAGGATATTCTGGAATACTGTATGGGGATTCGTCTTTCCGGTGCTCATCGGAGCAGCAGTCGCTCTTCCGCTTTCATGGCACTACATGGGACGTTGGCTACAGAACTATCCCGAGCGTATAGACAACTCCCCTGCCATATACATCGCAGCCTT
>JAZLDR010000017.1:0-2474 GCA_045614805.1 Candidatus Cryptobacteroides sp.
CCCCTCAGTTCGTTGATAAACATGATTCATTTTTCCATCGTAAAATCGCCTTCTTTTTCTCATGATAAGCATTATTTGTGTCTTTGCAAATCTATGACTAAGTGGCGGATAATCTGTTAAAGAAAAATGCTATGATTTTAAGAAAAATAAAAACTTGTTTAAAAAAAAGAAAAATCTGCGTTTACATTTTTTATAATTCGTGCACTGAGGCACGAGCACGGTGGCGCGTAAGAGTTTGCTAATCAGTCTTTTCTTGTACTCTCCGTGCCGCCATCGGGGAGCACGGAGAGTACAAGAAAAGACTGATAGTGAGGAGATTAGGGGCCACCTAAAGGCGGTTTTTTGTATCATATTCGGCGAAGGAGTTGAAGTCGTATAGCCAATCTGGGCCATATGCCAGCTTATGGATACGGTACCAGATGGCTTCTCGGGACGGGGCATTGAAAACACCCTGATTGTCCTTCATTATGCTGGTGTATGTCGGGCGCCATACTCCGCTGCCATAGCCCAGCGCTCCTTCATACAAGCCTTCAGGCTCGGGTACATATCGTTCATCAGAAAGGATGTGGGCCCATTTCACTTTCGATGGGTCTTCCGTAAAGTCAACATTTCTATACCAGCCGAATTTTTCATTCGCTCTTTTAAGATCCTTTTCGGATTGCGAAATCATGTCATCCGAACCGCCAACATACTCATCTGCAAGCTTTGCAAAGCCATGTCCGCCGGCCTCATGCTGGATCAGACCACGGAAGTCCATCTTCTTCTGGACCTTAGGAATGTATGACACACTTCTGCCACCTGCCCAGTCCCCATCAGCCCTTGGGACATACATATATGAGGAGCCTCCAAATTCCGTAGAATTGATCACTACGATGACCAAAGCGTCGTCCATTCTGTCCGCTGACAGGGCCTTGGCAGCATATTCAAAGCATTTCTCATCGTCTCCAATTATCGAAGTACCCTCACCATAGTATGTGCCGAGTGCATTGTCCTGTCCTGAAACGACATTGACGGAATATACATTGAAAAGATCTCTATAGCTGCTGAAAGGCTCTACCTCAAAGAAATACTCCATGGCCTCGCGCATCACGGCCTCATATGTGCCATCGGAAATAGACTGTGCATCGTAGGAATCTCCCAGAAGCACGATATCGATTCCATTTCCTTCAGAGGCAGCCTGCAGGACTGTCACATCCCCATCAACTACATCAGGATATTCCACAGGAGGCTCAGGGTCCGGATCAGGCAGCGGCGTCAGTTTTCCGAATGCATTCTCCAATACTTCAAGTACTTCCGCTTCTGTACCGGTCACTGGATTAACGACATAATATCCGTCAGGACCGACGAGTGCCACATTGCTGTTGGTGAAGTCAGATACCGACTGATTGGCGTACGCTAAACTATATACACAAGGCCAATCCAGTCCCAGATGAAGGAAATTGTATGGTTTACGGGGATAGCAGACCAACACACCCAGACCATGATCCTTGTAGTTCTCATACCACCTGACTATCTCCGGATCAGGTTCATCTGCACCGCATCTGTATATAAGAGTATAGCTGTTGGACTGATATAGGCTTTTGGTATAACTCTGAGTCTGCGTTCCTTTCTCATATATATAAACCATGTTCGGAGCATCGAGTCTTGAACCGGTAAGATCAAATCCTTCACCTTCCTGCGGAAGGATGTATCTCATATACAACTCAAAGAAAGGATTGTCGCAAAGTTCGTCAGGTATCCTGCCCGACAGCTGGTTGCCATGCATGAACACTGACTTGGATTGGCTGATCAGATTAGTATACGAAGCAGGTATAGTGCCGGTAAACTGATTGTTGTACAGACGCAGAGATCTAAGATTCTTCGCATACGCAAACAGTTCAGGAAGGTCACCGGAAATATTATTGTCTGAAAGATCGATGACTGACGAACGAATGTCTTCCACAGACTTTGGAAGTTCAATGGCCTCCAATTGACAATCATAAAGTTCAACATGATTCAGACGGAATATTCCAGAAGGAACCGTGCCTGATATAGGATTACCATAAAGAGAAAGACTCTGCACTTCCGCCAAATCCCCTATGGACTTTGGCAGACTGCCTTTGAGATTGTTTCTGGCCAAAGATACTGCGTATACCTTGTCCCCACTATTCTGATAGTCCATTTCATCGTATGTATAGATTCCATACCACTCGGAGAGAGGCTTGTCCGAACACCAGTTTGCGTTGTTTTTCCAGTTGTCACCGTCTGTGCTGTTATACAGGTCAACGAGAGCCTGTCTGACCTTATCCAGATCCTGAGACTCAGGATCGAAGCTCTGATAAATGCTGTACACAACCCTTGCAGTGCCGTCGAGAGACTCCGCTACGACATAAGCCCATCGTGTTTTCCCGAAGTTAGGATCCACGGTTATATAGAACTTTCTCATGCCGGAATCCTTTGTCTTGACGATATGCACCCAATCAGGATTACCCTCG
>JAZLDR010000018.1:0-72529 GCA_045614805.1 Candidatus Cryptobacteroides sp.
ACACCTCTGTAGATATATCCTTTATTGTAGAAATATACGAAAGTGCTGATCACGGCATCGCTCAGGTCAGGATCCATTGTAAACTTTGTCCTGTCCCAGTCACAAGACGCACCGAGTTTACGGAGCTGACTGAGAATGATACCACCATGTTTCTCCTTCCACTCCCAAGCGTGCTCAAGGAACTGTTCACGTGTGAGATCCTCCTTCTTGATTCCTTCAGCAGCAAGCTTCTGCACCACCTTATTTTCAGTAGCGATTGCAGCATGGTCGGTACCTGGCACCCAGCATGCATTCTTACCGTCCATTCTTGCCTTACGAACAAGGACATCATTGAGTGTGTTATTCAAAACGTGTCCCATATGAAGGATACCTGTCACATTAGGTGGTGGAATCACCACTGTGTAAGGTTCTCTTTCATCTGGCTCTGAGTGAAAAAACTTATTTTCAAGCCAATAGGCATACCATTTATCCTCCGTCAAGGCAGGATCATACTTAGCAGGAAGTTCCATACGTCTTATATATTCTTTATTTAATTATCAATCGCATCAACGCCACAACTGTTCGATATGGCATAACATAAAATTTGTACGATATCGCACACACATCAGCGCACAATATCGTACAAAGATAGCAATAATTTTGATGATTCTAATAATTTATCAGCAGCGATTACGCCCTCAATTTAAGTCCTGCAAAGATTGTATCCGGCTTGAAAGAAAATACCGAGGCCATTTCACCTGACATACAGAATCCGCACTGTTCACATTTATCTGTGCCATGTCCTACACACAATCCCCTGCTGCCATCAGGATAGATAAAGTTCGTCACCCAACAACGCTTGGTGAACTTGTTGTCCTTCATAAGTTTAAGTCCGGACTTTGAATTCATGATAGGATAGCCTTTCTTCTTATACTCAAGCACTTTGTCGATGATTTCAGCTCGTTTTGCCATATCAAGCGACAAGTACTCCGTCCCTTCGAAAGGTGTATGAAAGTTTATTGAAATCTGCTCAATCGCAGGATTGTTCTTTGCATATTCGATTGTGTTCTCAACATCCGTATAATTAAGAGTGTTCACAACCATGTTCACGCTCAAATGCTTATGACCGCACTCGGCGATATTCTTCTCCAACTTTGCAAAGGTACCTTTACCCCTGACCTCCTCATGATAGCCACCGGCTCCATCCAGACTAACCCAGATGGAATCAGCCTTCGATCCGGCAAACGGAAGCTGAGCATTGGTTGTGATGGTGCACGAAAAGAATCCTATCTCCTTCGCAAGATCGATCAAGTCATTGATACGCTTGTCTCCATCTTTCCAGATTGTAACCTCGCCACCCTCAAAGTCAACGAAACGCGATCCCTGGTCATAGGAATACTGCAGATGCTGACGTACTTCCTCGTAAGTCATATTATGAGGATTCTTCAACTCATAGACACTGCAGTGCTTACATCTGAGATTGCAGATATCTGAAATGAAAAGCACTGTCTGCAGCGGAGCACGACGTCCGAAAAAACGAGCTCTGATGAACCACCAGCCAAGATAAAAGAGTTTCTTCATGATTACTTAGTAAAAATATTTACAATAATTATGATCAGACAGAATCTGGATACGATATTACGGGCTGTAAGCCAACGCAGAAGGAACCATGCCACACCGGCCTCCTTATATTTTTCCCAATCCCCCATATTGCCCATCCATTTCTTAGGTTCCAATTCCACTTCCTTTCCCTTGACATGATCATCAAGCGACTTCACGAGCCACATTGATACAGGAAGAAGCACAAGCACGGCAAGATATGCAGGATGCAGCTGGCCGAGCACAACTCCTATCACAACCATAAGATAAGGAACTACATTCAGGAACGCAGATAGCGCAATCTGACCTTTACCGGATCCCATAAGATGAGCCATTGTCTTTTTTCCCATCTTCTTATCGGGAATTGCATCAAGGACTGAATGAGAATAAACGATATTGGTGACAAGAAGGCCCACTGCGATGGAAAGCCAGGTAATCTTCCAGTCCACAGTACCTGTTACGGCATAATAAACTCCTGTCATCATCATAGGGCCGAACATAAGGAAAACAACAAGCTCCCCAAGACCTCTGAAACCAAGCTTAAGAGGACCACCGGAGTATGAAACTCCAATCAGAAGACCAGCGGCTACCCATCCCAACACCATCCATCCTCTAAGATATACTACAACCGCACCCATTACTGCTGCGACTGCAAGAAATCCCATCGTTGCCTTCATGAGCTGCCCCGGAGTAGCTTCTCCTGAAGTAAGATAAGGATATTTGACCATTCGTCCGCGGAAACCTTCATTTGTCACAGCCTGTCTTGCTTCTGCAGATCCGACCTTATAGTCAAACCAGTCATCGAGCAGGTTCATTGCAAGGTGCAGAAACGCCACACCAATTATACATGCAATAGCTGCAAGCCAGGAAAATTCATTATTGCCATAAGATAACGCCACTGCTGTCAACGCCGGCAACAAGCTTTGAGGAAGCGAAATAGGACGTGCATTCTTAAACCAGTTAGTCATTCTTTTTCTTTTTAAGGCCCACAAAGTTAGTTAAATTCATTAAATTTGCACAACTAAACATTTATACGATGGCAAACGAAAAAGAATTCAGCATTGAACTGAAACCGGATGTAGCAAAAGGTTCATACTCAAACCTTGCAATCATCACACACTCGCGCAGCGAATTCGTACTTGACTTCGCATCCATGCTCCCCGGACTACCTAAACCTGAGGTCCACAATAGAATCATCATGAATCCGGAACATGCCAAAAGGCTTTTCCTTGCACTTCAGGACAACATCAACAAATATGAAAGCCAGCATGGCCCGATATCTATCGGTGGCGAGAATAAACCGGGTTTTCCTATGGGAGGCTTCGGTGGAGGCGCTAAGTCATAAAGATTCATGGAAGACAAGCTCAGAAAGATAAAGGCATTCGTCTTTGACGTCGATGGCGTCTTTACTGATGGCGGTATACTTGCCGATACCAACGGTGAGCTATACCGCACATTTGACGCCAAGGATTCCATGGCACTAAGAATGGCAAGCATGAAAGGCTACCACCTTGCCATCATCAGCGGCGGACGTTCGGAAAGCATAACCCGACGCTTCACCACCTGCGGTATTGCCCAGGAGGACATCTACCTGTCATCCAGGGCTAAAATTGAAGATTTCGAAGACTTCTGTAAAAGGCACGGCATCAAACCGGAGGAAGTGATGTATTTCGGTGATGACCTTCCAGATATACCGGTAATGCAGTCTTGCGGTTGCGGCGTCTGCCCCTGCGACGCTGCAGATGAAGTTCTGGCTATAGCCGACTACATTACTGTCAAGCCCGGTGGCAAAGGAAGTGTCAGAGAAGCACTCACAATGGTCATGAAATTGCAAGGTACATGGGAACTTGATGTACAGGAATACAAGAAAAAATTTTAAGTTGCCATGAAAAACACGCCAGCAGATAGAATTACAGAACTTCACCGGAAACAGAAGGAATTCTTCAGCACAGGAGTCACTCTGGACATTTCATTCAGAAAGACAATGTTGAGAAAGTTTCTGACTGCAATTGAGAAATGGGAGACACGACTTTCCGAGGCCTTATGGACAGACCTGCACAAGTCCAGCGAAGAAGCATATCTGACTGAAATCAGCATAGTCAAAGGAGAAATCAGGACTCACCTCAAGAAGGTGGATTGCTGGACGAGCAGGAAAAAAGTCCGCACCCCACTTAAGTTATTCCCATCCGCAACCTATGTAGTAAAGGAGCCTCTCGGATGTTCACTCATCATATCACCATGGAACTACCCGGTACAGTTGCTCCTTAATCCGCTCGTCGGTGCGATTTCAGCAGGCTGCACTGCCCTTCTGAAACCATCTCCATACGTCCCTAATGTATCCAGGGTAATCGAAGATATGATTTCCGAGACATTCGACGAAAGGTATATCGCAACAGTTCAGGGCAACCGCACGGTAAACACAATTCTTTTGGAACAGAGATGGGATCTCATCTTCTTTACGGGAAGCCCTGCATTGGCAAGAACAGTAATGACTGCTGCTGCCCGGAACCTGACACCGGTAATTCTTGAGCTCGGCGGCAAGAGTCCATGCATCATCAACAGGACTGCCGACATAGCGGTTGCTGCCAGGAGAATTGCATGGGGCAAGACTCTCAATAGCGGCCAGACATGCATTGCACCGGACTACATACTTATTCATAAGGATATCAAGGAAGAGTTCATCAAAGCTTTCGCAAAGGAAGTCAGGAATCTGCATGGAGAGGACATCATGGCAGACAGACATTATGTCCGCATGGTAAATGAGAAGGCGTTCGAAAGAGTTACAGGCTATCTCAACGATGGAGATGTAATATATGGTGGAAGACATGATGCCGCCACCCGCTTCATCGAGCCGACACTGATGGAAAACGTTCCGCTTGAATCCCCTCTCATGACAGAGGAAATCTTCGGTCCCATCTTCCCGATCATTACTTTAGATGACTCTGGTAAATTATTCTGCGACAAAGCAGTAGACTTCATAACATCTCGCGAAAAGCCTCTCGCATTCTATTATTTCGGAAAAGAATCGGAAGGCTGGGAAATCATCAGAAGGACATCATCCGGAGGAGGATGCATCAACGATGTCATCATGCACATCGCAAATGAAAATGCGCCATTTGGCGGCGTTGGAAACTCCGGCATAGGACGATACCACGACAGAGAAAGCTTTGAAGCATTCAGCCACACAAGAACAATCGTATCTACTGGAACCTGGATAGACCTGCCTTTCAGATACATGCCATACAAGATGTTCGGACTTGTAAAGAAACTGTTATAATGGACACAAAAGGTAAAAAGATCGTACTTGGAAGCAATTCACCACGCAGAAAAGAACTCTTAGGCGGATTGGATATCGACTTCACTGTAGACACAGGCAATACATTCGAGGAAGTATACGACGCTGACACACCTCAGGAGCATATTCCTGAGGTATTGTCTGAAGGAAAGTCATACGGATTCCACAGACCTCTTGACGAGGGAGAAATACTCATAACATCAGATACCCTTGTCCTATGCAACAATCGCGTAATGGGAAAACCTCATTCACGTGAAGAAGCTGTCGATATGTTGAAATGGCTGTCCGGCCGTGAACATAAGGTAATAACTGCAATTACTCTACGTGACTGCAACTGCTGTCGCACGACCAGCGACACTGCTGTCGTACATTTCAAGAATCTGTCAGACAAAGAGATCGAATATTACGTAGATACTTTCAAACCATTTGACAAAGCCGGAGCATACGGCATTCAGGAATGGATCGGCTACATCGGAATTGACAGAATCGAGGGATCGTATTTCACCATAATGGGACTTCCTGTACATCTGGTATATCAGGAATTAGTGAAATTCATCGGGGTTTAAAATCAGTCAGGTACAAATAAAAAAATGAGACTTCGCCGCTCTCGCGGGGACGCCTCATACTAACCACATAATTAATAACACTAAAACTAATAACCAATAAGTTGGGAGAGTTTCAGAACAACTCTCTGATCAACTCGTGTGCAAAGGTACTGCTTTTTTTGATACCTGCAATACCTATACTTCAACTTTTCGACGAATTGCACGATTTAGGATATGAAGCGCATGTACGCCCTATTAAGATACATTAAGCAGAATACCCTGTATTTATTAAAATTCATTAAAATACCCCTACTACAATCTTAAAGATTTAAGAATCAGAGTATAATAAATAACAATCTGTAAGTATCTGCAATTTCCGACGAATGAAATGAACTTAAAAGATTGATTCCTCCGTATAGGTAGTCAGAAGCTCCAAAGCCTTCATACCCATGACTGAATTTCCCTTAGAATTGAGTCTAGGGCTCCACACTGCCACCGAATAGGAATGTGGGCATACTGCTATGATTCCACCACCGACACCACTCTTTCCCGGAAGTCCTACAAGATATGAAAATTCTCCAGCCTCATCATAGAATCCACAAGTCTGCATGACGGCATTAAGTCGTTTGATTCGTGACCTGCTTAACTTATATCCGGCATATTCAAACGAAGTATGATTGGTAAACGGAAGAAAAGACTTCGCCAGTTCCCTGCAGCTCATTTCAATAGAACACATCTTGAAATAGAACATCAGCACCTTTTCGATATCATTCTCGATTGTACCGTGATATTTCAGCATATTTGCAATGGCAGCATTCAGATATCCGGTCTCACGTTCCGATTGTGCGACTTCCATATTATAATCTACCGAATCACTCCCACATAAACTCCTTACAAATGTAAGAAACTCAGATTCAGGATCCTCCAGTTCTGAAATCAGGATATCAGCAAGCACTATGGCTCCTGCATTGATGAACGGATTACGGGGAATTCCCTTCTCCACCTCAAGTTGCACAAGTGAATTGAAGGCCGTACCTGATGGTTCCTTGCCTACCCTCTTCCATAAAGACTCGCCTTTGATGGAAAGGCACATCGCCAAAGCAAACACCTTGGTTATACTCTGGATCGAGAACCGCGTATCTGCCTGCATATACGTATAAATATCACCGGAGACCGTTTCCAGACAGATTCCGAACTGATTCGGATCAACCTTGGCTAGAGCATGTATATAGTCTGCCTGCTTACCGCTCTGTGCATATGGGAGAATTTCCTGATATATATCCTCCAGTAATTTCTGATAATCCATCACTGCTCTTTATTTAACTACATCGCCGACACGCGACAAT
The DNA here is from genome assembly GCA_045614805.1 of Candidatus Cryptobacteroides sp. Lineage (GTDB taxonomy): Bacteria > Bacteroidota > Bacteroidia > Bacteroidales > UBA932 > Cryptobacteroides. The sequence goes on from JAZLDR010000018.1 coordinate 6,765, forward strand.
CTTGCAAGATAATCGTAATGTTCACCCTCCGCAATCAGTTCTGCCGCGAATCCTGCCTTCTCGGCATAGTGAGCCAAGGTGCTGAAATCAAGATAAAGCCAGTCAAACGGCTCACCCGATATATCCTTATACTGCATCTGACAATCAAGCTGACCATAATAATCATCCGCAAGATCTATCACAATACTGCCATCCTCCTCTTCGTACAGATAACAGAGATCGCTCGAATCTATAAGCACAGAGCCGCCAGGATTTAGCAGTTCATCAATTCTCCTGAAGAAATTCGGAATGTTTTCAAGTGTACCGATAATACCGGTACCGTTCATCAGCATAAGAATTGTATCGAACTTATCAGCATAACTATTGTCATAGAAGTTGACAAGACGGGCATCCAGCCCCTTTTCCTTCATGACCTCTACCGAGAGTGGAGATATATCAATTGACACAACAGGCTTCCCAGCCCTCTGCAGCTCAAGGCTGTGACATCCGCTTCCTGCACCAACATCAAGTATTCTACCCTGAGCCAATTTAAGAGCAGTCTGCTCCAATTCAGGCATATCCCCAAACTCACGGAACAGACCTGCTACAGGTATCTCATCTTCATCAAACTGAGAAGAAAACACCCTCAGGACATCAGCCTTACCGTATTTATGATAGTCGTATATGGCGGCCCCCATAGGATCGCCCTGCCTTTTTAGAATACTCATATCTTTCTGTTATAGCACATTATCTACAAGATATTTCTTACCATCGAGTTCAAAATACACCTTGTCTCCTTTTCCGGTAAGATAGAAGATATACCTGTTCCCGGTCTTTGAATTCTTGAAATGTCCTGAACGGATCCTGCCGATACTTGTACCGTTCACCCTCCAGATATTATGCTCGACATCATCAGGAACAGGCAAAAATTCAGCACCAGCGATATCTATATCCTTTTTTCCAATTACAAATTTGACAGTCAGCGTATTATCCTTGATCCTATTCTCGACAGGAATGCTTCCAAGAACCAACAATAAAACTCCGAGAATTATAAGAACCGGAGCAAAGACAGTTATCCACATATTTCCTGTTATTTTCATAATTACAAATAAAACACTCTTCAAAGATAAATATTTTCATTGAATATATCCAAATAACGGAAAGTGATAAGATACGCATTGATTACCATGCCTGTCTTGTCAAAAATAAGTATCTTTGCAAAGTATACACAAGAAATTTCTAAAGCATAGTATGACAGCTAAACTTTACAGGCTTCTATTCAGCATAATGATATTCATATCATTTGTCATGGGTGCCGATGCCGGAGAAAAGAAAGCAATCAAAGGCTTTTCCGGAGGCATGATGGTACATACCGGATATCAGTTCGGAGGAGACAATCCCTATGGTCTGGATATCAACAGTCCCACTTTCGGTATCGGCGGATGCGCAAAAATCCACCTTACAGACCATTTCAGAACGGGATTTGAAGGTTATTTTTCAAATGCACCGATAACCAACGGCGTCCAAAGCGGAAGTCACAACAAACTTTTCTGGACTGGAGTTCTGGCTGACTGGTTCTGGCAGACGGGTAAAATCATCCCATACATCGGAACAACAGCAGGTGGAGGAGTAGAGACATCGTTTTATATGTTTGAAGGTGATAAGCATGACTGGGAAATTGAGCAGAAATCAGTGCTGCATAAACAGCCGTTCTTCGTTATAGACCCATATGTCGGAGTGGAATATATGGTAGGTAAAGCCCTCAGACTCACACTCAAGGCAGACTGGCTTCTTGCCTTCAATTCACACGGTCTCAACATGCCTATGGGCCCACGAATCTACTTCGGATTCATCTTCGCACACTGAACGAAGACCGGATCACTTGACAGAAACCTTTGGGATATCATCCCATAGAGTCGTATAGTGCGGAGACTGCTTTTCACTTGATGACTTGATACGTCCGCTGCCCTGGACAGCCAGTTTTACGGATCCTCGGCCGAATGTACCATTAATGATATCAAGTGCGGAAGTCAGTCTCTGCTCACGTTCTGTAGTCTGTCTATCCTCAAATAGAGAATGTACCACATCACATTCCTGAACGATATGCGTAGCTACAACTCCTGCCTTCTTATAGCCATATCCTTTTCTGAACAACTCATAGACCGCCGCAACCGCCTTCACTATAATCACACGCTGATCGTTCGTAGGTAGTTCGAAATGAACAAGGGAATTTCCATAGGTCTGCGGTTCATTCTCCTTGAATCTGTTTGTATATGCAAATACTGCCATCTCTGTGACCACTGAACGCTGCTGGCGAAGTTTTTCAGCCATGGATGACGCGAAATTCGCAATCTGCTCGGCAAGTTCCTCCACATCGCTGACCTCCTTGGCAAAACTGCGTGACACACAGATCGACTGCTTGGCTTCAAATCCGTCCTCAAACTCAATACACGGCTCGCCTCTGAGTTCACGCCAAGTACGCAATCCGGTCAAAGCGAACATCTTACGCACGGCATACTCCGGAATCTGAGTGTAATCCCAAGCTGTCTTTACACCCATAGAATGCAGTTTAGCTGCTGTCCTGCGCCCGATTCCCCATACATCCTCTATCGGAAACTTACGCAAGACCTTCTCAATATCCTGAGGTCTGTGCATATAACATCCTCCACGTAACTTAGGATACTGCTTGCAGAGTTTTGACGCAATCTTCGCCAAGGTCTTGCTCGGAGCAATTCCGACAGAAACCGGAATTGAAGTAAGTCTCCAGCATTCTGCTGATATCTTTTTCGCATATGCGTCAAAGTCCACTCCGCTGAGGCCACGCAGATCCAGAAAAGCCTCATCTATGGAATAGACCTCGATTGCCGGTGCAAAATCCTCCAGTACCCAACGAACTCTCTGAGACATATCCCCGTATAGAGCCATATTACCGGAAAAGACAGCAACATTATGTTTCTCAACGATATGACGTATCTTGAAATAGGGATCTCCCATCTTGATACCCAATGCCTTTGCCTCATTGCTTCGCGCCACTGCACAGCCGTCATTATTCGAAAGAACAATGACAGGCTTTCCCTGCAGGTCAGGCCGGAAGACCCTCTCGCAGGAAGCGAAGAAATTATTGCAATCGGCAAGAGCAAACATACCTACATCTTCTTGATCACATAAGTCACCACTCCCCAGACCATGAAATTATTCTCCGTAGTGACCTCTATCGGCTGGTACTTTGTATTATTCTCATTTGCAGGCATAAGACGCACTGAACCCTCGCCTATCTCAATGCGTTTTACTGTATATTCGCCGTCTATGAAGCATACGGCCTTGCAGTCATTATACGGCTGCACTGCCCTATCTACAATGATTATATCTCCCTCATCCATATCAGCATCCACCATGGACACACCGCTGACACGGAAAAAGAAAGTTGACGCCTTATGACGAACAAGAAGCCTGATAAGATCCAGCTTCTCGCGAATATCCTCTGCCGGCGAAGGAAAGCCTGCTTTCACTTCACCCAACAATTCTCCCTGTGCGGGAGTATCATAATCCAGACTGTAAGGTTGAAATTTATCCATATCTGATACAAAGTTATAGATTATTTGAAAATATAACTACCTTTGTTCCAGTCATGGTGATTGCAGACCCTTCCGGGTCGTGCAATTGAAAAGGGAATCCGGTGAAAGACCGGAACTGTGCCCGCAGCTGTAAGTCCGCACAAGTTTCCTGAAATCAACGCCACTGTCGCTCCGACGGGAAGGCTCAGGATAGGACGAGTCAGAAGACCTGCCATGATAGGATGAACTGATGACACCCGGGGTCAGGTGTTCTATGAGTTTACAGAATGTTTCTGAATTTATTGATTTCTATTGTTTGTGTCACTCATGCAGTAGACACTATTGACGTTGCAACAGTATCCGCCGACAGGAATGCTGCTGCAGCATCACTGTCCCCTGTTCAGACCATCACAGAAAACACAATTGAACGACTTGGGACTATAGAACTTCAGGAAGCTGTAAAGCAGTTTTCAGGCGTCAGCATAAAGGATTATGGCGGTATCGGTGGACTAAAGACCGTTTCCGTACGAAATATGGGAGCCTCACATACAGCTGTCATCTACGACGGCATTGCCATCTCCGATGCTCAGAACGGACAGGTGGACATATCCCGTTTCAATCTTGACGATATCTCTGCCATATCCATGTCAATAGGACAGGAAGACAATATATTCTGCAGTGCTCGCCACCTGAATTCCGCAGGAACTTTACGTATCGAAAGCAAGGCACCTGCCTTCTCTGACGGTCCTACCGAAATCAACGCCAGGATGACCTTCGGATCATTCGGGACATATATGCCATACATATCCCTCAAACAGAATCTCGGTCGCTCATATGCTCTGAAGGCAGCCCTGCATGGGACATTCTCCGAGGGCAATTATCCATTCCAGCTGAAAAACGGCCTTATCACCACAACCGAACGCCGTATCAACAGCGACGTCGAGTCCTATGGTGCAGAAGGAAATTTCTATGCTGATTGGAAGAGCAAAGGAAGACTTAAGGCCAAAGTAAACTGGTACAGTTCTGAAAGAGGTCTCCCAGGATCTGTCGTACTATATACCCAGAATGCATACGAACGTCTATGGAACAGGTCAATCATATCCAACATAATGTATGACAATGACTTGGGAAATAAGTGGAAATTGCATGCCGACGCAGGCTTCACAAGTACTTACGACAGACATCTTGATACAGACCCTGCCTTTCCTGCCCCACAGGATAGCAGATATACTCAAAACGAATACTCAACCGCAGTCAGAGCACAGTATAGTCCCCTACCAGGATTAAGGTTTGCAATCGCCGAGGATATCTTCTGCAACACACTTGCGTCAAACATTCCCGAATGCACCTTCCCTGTGCGTCTGAGCAGCATCAGTGCAATGTCCGCACAATACGAAGGCCGCAACATCAAGGCCTCCGCCAGCCTTACAGGAACACATATCACTGAATCCCTCCAGACCGGCAAGGCTCCGGCTGACAGACGCAGGATATCTCCTATGGTTGGTATTTCATGGCAGTTTTATAAAAACATGAGGCTTAGAGCAAGCTATAAGGAAGGATTCAGAGTTCCGACATTCAATGACCTATACTACGCACGCGTCGGTAATCTCAATCTCAGACCGGAAGCAGCAAGACAGTTCAATCTGGGCTTCACTTATTCCGAAACATATTCTTGGGGAAATATTGACCTTACTGCAGATGCATACCACAACCAGATAAAGGACAAGATTGTAGCTGTTCCTACTATGTTCATCTGGAAAATGCAGAATGTAGGAAAAGTCTCAATGTACGGAACCGACATTACCGCTTCCGTATTATGGAAAGCATGCGACTGGATGAATATACATGCTTCGGCAAATTACTCCCTGCAATATGCATTGGATACTACCGATCCTTCATCCAAGAGCTATATGCACCAGATTCCGTACACTCCCCGCCATTGCGGAAACGGAAATTTCACCCTCGAAACAAGATGGGTGAATATATCATACAGAATGACTGCATGCAGCAAAAGATACGTCAAGAATCAGAACATCCCATCTAACGAAATCGCCGGATATGCGGACCATAACATATCTGTAAACCGGGAAATCATACTTGGAAAGAAAAATACATGGAGGCTTCATATAAGCCTTGAAGGAATGAATCTATCAGACAACAACTATGAAATAATCCATTATTACCCAATGGCAGGCAGATCGTACAGACTGACCCTACGTTGTCATTTCGATTGATCTCATTCTGTCATTTCGACTGATTTCATACTGTCATTTCGACTGAGTTCATACTGTCATTTCGACTGAGCGAAGCGAATGGAGAAATCTACAAACCGACAATAATATGAAACCGACAAAACTTATTCTGAGCATTTGCCTCACCTTCACACTCTTCTCATGCGAAAGTCCTGCAGAGGACACTCCGGTTCCCGGAAGTTCCGGAACATATATCCTTAACAGCGGCAACTGGGGAGACAACGATGCGAACATCGCCATATACAACCCTTCTGACAAGACTCTTGCAGCAAACGCATTCTATGCCGCAAACGGTCAGAAACTTGGTGATGTAGGACAGGACATCCTGGTACATGGTGACGACGTCTTCATTTCAGTCAATGGCTCACAGACCATCTTCATAACAGATCTTGACCTGAAAATCAAGAAGCAGATCAATGCAGAAGCAGAGGGAACTAGACTGACCCCCAGAGCGTTCGCAACACATGGAAGCAAAGTATATGTGACTTACTACGAGGGGTATCTTGGAGAAATCTCCAGCGACTATTCGGTAAGGTTGTGCACGGTCGGCCCTAACCCGGACGGAGTGTCCGCGGCAGGAGATAAACTCTATACAGCAAACTCCGGAGGAATGTCATATCCGACATACAACAATACCATATCAGTTATTTCAACCGATTCATTCACAGAGATTTCAACCATCGAAGTGAACAGCAATCCAGCTATGATGGCAGCCTCTTCAGATGGTGCGTACGTATATGTCTCAAGCTACGGAAACTACGCTGACCAACCGGCAAAACTTCAGATGATTACGACATCAGACAGCAGTGTGACCGATCTTGACTACCAATCCGTCAGTGCCATCGCCAAAGGCAAGAACGACACTCTCTACATCCTCTGCGGCGGTTATGATGAGAACTGGAACCCTCTCCCCGGTACAATCTATATGCATGACATGAAGACTGATTCTCCTCTTGGAGTCTTCGTCACTGACGGCACCACCCTACCGGATGCCTATTCGATTTCTGCTGCAGCAGACGGATATATCTATGTAGGCTGCTCTGATTACAAGACAACCGGTGAAGTCTACGTCTTCGACAAGAACGGCAGACTGCACGACAGATTCGATTCTCAGGGACTTAACCCAATAAAAGCATACTAGCCTTCGTCCATATTGATATGGCATAATTTGTGACTCGGAAATCTGCAGATTACAAATTAATATATCTAATATGGACAATATTTTCAAGAACTCGAGAGATGATGCAGATCCCATCTTCGGTTCACAAGAAATGAGGGAGCCAGCTCCTGCTGAATTCATTCCAAAGCACAAGACTCCCGCTGAAATAGCATACCAGATCGTCAAGGACGAGACATTTCCTCAGACTCAGCCCCGCCTGAATCTGGCCACATTTGTCACAACATATATGGATGACTACGGCACCAGACTTATGAATGATGCCGTCGGCATAAACTATATAGATGAGACAGAATATCCTCGTGTGGCAGTCATGTGCGGCAGGTGCATCAATATGGTAGCCAACATGTGGCATTCGCCCGAAGAAGACGAATGGAAGACAGGTGCTGTCGGCATCGGTTCATCCGAAGCCTGCATGTTGGGAGGAGTTGCAGCATGGTTGCGATGGCGTGAACGCAGAAAAGCGCAGGGTAAGCCTTATGACAAACCTAATCTGGTCATGAGCACAGCCTATCAGGTAGTATGGGAGAAATTCTGCCAACTATGGCAGATAGAAATGCGTACCGTACCTGTCACACGCGAACATATCACCCTTGATATAGACGAGGCTCTCAGGATGTGCGATGAGAACACCATCTGCATAGTACCTATCGCCGGAGTCACATGGACAGGACTTAATGATGACATTGAAGCCCTCGACAAGGCATTGGATATCTATAATGCCAGGACAGGATATGACATTCCTATCCATGTAGACGCGGCTTCAGGTGGCTTCATACTTCCGTTCCTTTACCCTGAGAAGAAATGGGATTTCAGGCTCAAATGGGTGCTTTCGATTTCCACTTCCGGCCATAAGTACGGTCTGGTATATCCTGGACTTGGCTGGGTCGTCTGGAAGGACAAGAAATATCTTCCAAAAGACATGTCATTCAGTGTCAACTATTTGGGAGCAAACATCACACAGGTGGGACTCAACTTCTCACGTCCGGCCGCACAGATTCTTGCACAATACTATAACTTCATCCACCTCGGAATGGAGGGTTACAAAGAGATCCACTCCAACTCAATGGCTATCGCAAGATACTGCCACGAAGCCATCGGAAAGATGTCTTGCTTTGAGAACTACTCAAAGGACCTTGTCAATCCTCTGTTCATCTGGTCAATGACTCCGGAATACGCCAAGAAGGCAAACTGGACTCTGTTCGACCTGCAGGATAAGCTTATGCAGAGCGGATGGATGGTGCCTGCCTACACTATGCCCAAGAACATAGAAGACATGGTGGTAATGCGCATTGTTGTACGTCAGGGCATGTCGCGCGACATGGCGGATATGCTCATAGAAGACATCAAGAATGCAGTCAAGGAACTTGAGACTCTGAAATACCCGACTCCAACATGTCTGGCAGCACGTAAAGCCGAGAAACAGAAAGGAAAGGTTTACACTCATTAGAATGAATGACTATGGATACAAATAAAGGTAATATGGGCAAGGCATTCAAGTTGAGTGTCACTACCCTTGCGATAATGAACATCACTGCAGTAGTCAGTCTGAGAGGACTTCCGGCAGAGGCTATTTACGGCCCGTCGTCAGCGTTCTATTATCTGTTCGCTGCAATCGTGTTCCTTATCCCGACTGCAATGGTGGCAGCCGAACTTGCTGCAATGTTTTCAGACAAGCAGGGTGGAGTCTTCAGATGGGTCGGAGAGGCGTTCGGAGCCCGCACTGGCTTCCTGGCCATATGGCTGCAATGGATCGAGTCTACCATCTGGTACCCTACCGTACTTACCTTCGGAGCGGTCTCGCTTGCATTCATAGGACTTAACGACGTCTCTGATGCTGCATTGGCTTCAAACAAGGTATTTACACTTATTGTCGTTCTTGCCATATACTGGATCGCCACATTCATTGCATTGAAGGGACTCAACTGGGTCGGAAAGATCAGCAAGATCGGCGGAATAGTAGGAACTGTGATTCCTGCAGCACTGCTCATCGTCCTTGGTGCCATCTACATATTCAGCGGAGGACACAACAATATGGACATGTCACAGGGTTTCTTCCCAGACCTTACAAAGCTGGACAATCTCGTTCTGGCGAGCAGTATCTTCCTTTTCTATGCAGGTATGGAGATGATGGGTGTTCATGTGATGGATGTCAATAATCCTTCACGCAACTACCCTAAGGCCATCATCATAGGATCATTGGCGACAGTCTGCATATTCGTGATGGGAACCTTTGCACTTGGATTCATCATCCCGGCCAAGGATATCAACCTTACTCAATCGCTTCTTATCGGTTTTGACAACTATTTCAGACACTTCCACATAGGATGGGCCGGTCCGATAATAGCAGTCGCACTGATGTTCGGGGTGCTTGCAAGCGTACTTACATGGGTCGCAGGTCCTTCCAAGGGTATCTTCACAGTGGGCAAGGCCGGATATCTGCCACCGTTCTTCCAGAAGACCAACAGCCAGGGCGTACAGCGTAACATTCTCCTCGTACAGGGTGGAATAGTGACACTGCTTGCTCTCCTGTTCGTGGTAATGCCTTCGGTACAGTCATTCTATCAGATACTTTCGCAACTTACAATTCTGCTCTACCTGATAATGTACATGCTGATGTTTGCAGCAGCTATTGCACTTCGCTACAAAATGAAAGACACTCCGAGACCATTCAGGCTCGGCAAGGGAAACTGGCTGATGTGGATTATGGGTATGGTCGGATTCGGAGGCTCTCTCCTTGCATTCGTACTGAGCTTCATCCCTCCAGGACAGATAGCGACCGGCAGCAACACCGTCTGGTATACAGTACTGATTGCAGGATGTATCATCATGGTGGTGATTCCTTTCATCATCTATGCAATGAGAAAACCATCATGGAAGAGTCCCGGTGCAGAATTCGCTCCATTCCATTGGGAGAATAAATCGGGACATTAGATAATATCATTGGTGGCAGAAAGCTATAAGGCGGCATTGGCTCCCGAAAAGGGAGGGGACCCACGCAGTGGGGAGGACCGCTGATAGCTACTGCCACCAATAATAATATACAAATTACCTCTTCGCCTTGATGTCAAGTTTAACCGGACGAATCATATTCTCAGGAGCAAGAATGGTATCAAGATCTTCCTTAGAAAGGATATCATGCTCAAGAACAAGGTCATACACACTCTTGCCGGTAGCCATCGCCTCTTTGGCAATCTTTGTAGAATTCTTATAACCGATGATCGGATTGAGGGCAGTAACGACGCCGAAACTGTCATGGACATACTTACGGCACTGCTCAGGATTTGCAGTAATACCCTCCACACAGTTCACACGCAGAGTATCGAAGCCGTTCATCATGATCGAAGCGGACTCGAAGCAGCACTGGGCCATCACAGGTTCCATAGCATTAAGTTCCATCTGAGCCTCCTCAGAAGACATCGCAACACAAAGATCATTGCCGATCACCTTGTACGAAATCTGATTCATGACCTCCGGAATCACCGGATTGACCTTGCCCGGCATAATCGAAGAACCTGGCTGACGTGCAGGAAGATCAAACTCATGCAGACCGCACTTAGGACCAGAGGCAAGAAGACGAAGGTCATTGCAGATCTTATTCATCTTGGTAGAGATACGACGCAGAGCAGAAGAATAACCTACCATGCATGAGGTGTCGGAAGTTGCTGCAACGAGGTTTGGAGCAAGCTTGACATCCCATCCTGTGATTTCTCTCAAAGCAGCCACGCATTTTTCAGCATAACCAGGCTCCGAACATATGCCGGTACCGATGGCTGTAGCACCCATATTCACGGTAAGGAACTCCTCGGCAGCAAACCTGACGTTCTTGATTTCATCGCGGAGTATCGAAGCAAATGCACCGAAAGTCTGTCCTAATGTCATAGGAACTGCATCCTCAAGCTGGGTACGGCCCATCTTGATTATATCCGCAAACTCAACGGCCTTCTTTTCAAAAGACTCGATAAGAAGCTCATAATGCTTCAAGAACTCAAGATGAGTAGCATATAGACCCATATGGATAGCTGTAGGGTATGCGTCATTAGTAGACTGTGAACAGTTTACATGGTCATTAGGTGAGCAATACTGATATTCACCTGGCTGATACCCCATGATCTGAAGTGCACGGTTGGCAATGACCTCATTTGCATTCATATTGGTAGTAGTACCGGCACCACCCTGAATCATATCTACTGGGAACTGATCGTGATGCTTGCCTTCAAGGATCTCCTTACAAGCCTGACTGATTGCATTGTACTGTTCATCAGTCAGAAGTCCGAGCTCATGATTTGCCCTTGCGGCTGCAAGCTTGGTCACAGCAAGACCATTGATGAACAACGGATAATCTGATAAATGAAAACAACTGATAGGGAAATTCTCGATTCCTCTAAGAGTTTGAACACCATAAAGAGCCTCTGCAGGCACCTCCATCGACCCGATAAGGTCGCTTTCAATCCTTTTCATGATAGTATTTTATAAATCTTAGTTAAAGTATTACTTTATATGGAATAATCTAAAGACTGCTGCCTCCGATAAATCCTCTCAAGAGGGATGTAGCAGGAACATCCTTATCGGAAACAGGAGTGAAATAACTCAGGAACTTCATAAGACGATGCACATCCGCATATTCAGGACAGTTCTTGGGAACAGTCATGAGTATACGCTCGGCATGCGCTCTTATGACAGGGAATTCAACGATGTATGAAGAGTTGAAAAGTACATCGGCGCATTCCTGATATGGATATATCCACTGCACTTCAGACCTTCTGACATTAGGCCAGTTCATGATGGAGTCACGGGCACTGAACGCACCCTTATTGAAATCCCTGACAATTCGTCTGATCAGACGGTTATCGCTGGTAGGAATGCAGTTGTGGTCATCTAAAGAAATACTTGTAATAGTATTGATGAATATCCTGTATTTCAATGAATCAGAAACTTTATCAGTAAGACGCGGATTAAGTGCATGGATACCTTCTATAAGGAGTACCATACCTGGCTCGAGTTTCAATTTCTTACCATTGAACTCACGCAATCCTGTAACGAAATTATACTCCGGCACCTCCACAGTCTCACCTGCAAGAAGCTTAAGAACATCGCTCTGCAGATACTCATGATCCACTGTATCGAAGTTGTCAAAATCGAACGACCCGTCCGGAAGAAGCGGAGTATCCAGGCGGTTGACAAAATAATCATCTGTAGAGAAGGAAATCGGATGAAGTCCGCATGCTTTCAGCTGAATGCTCAATCGTTTGCAGAATGTAGATTTTCCGCTGCTTGATGGCCCTGTAATAAGCACAAGCTTCACAGGATCATCCTCAGACTCCACACGCCTCTCGATCTCCTCCGCAATCTGTACGATCTTCTTCTCCTGCAATGCCTCCGCTATCTTGATAAGGTCACCGGCCTCTCCCCTCTGACAAGCCATATTCACGTCTCCGACATTATCCAGACGCATGATCCTGTTCCACTTGAGATTCTCCATGAACACCTCATACGTCTTCGGCTGTTCAGTAAATGGAGCAAGATCTTCTGGTTTATGACGGTCAGGAACACGCAGCAGAAGTCCGTCACGGTACATCGAAAGGCTCCACACCTTCAGATAACCTGTACTCGGCACCAGAGCTTCGTAATAATAGTCCGGAGTATTCTCGAGAGTATAATAATTGACATACAGGTCACCTGCTGTCTGCAAAAGTCTCACCTTATCCTGATAGCCCATCTCTGCAAAAAGACGGATAGCCTCGTCATTACGTACCTCATGCCTACGGAACGGAATATCACGATCGACAATCTGCTTCATGCGTTCAGCAATCCTGTCGACATCTTCCTGCGTCAGCATAGATCCGTCAGGCTTATCCACGGCACAGAAATATCCCTTGGATATGGGACGCCGGAGAGCTATCTTGCATTTAGGAAAAACGTCTTCAGCAGCCTTGCAGAACAAGAAACACAACGAACTGCAGTAAACACTTCTGCCGACATACGACGTATAATCCATAAACTCCACCTGCCTGCTGTTGAAGGCACGGTATTTCAGTCCCTGACTGACATTATTGACCTTGGCGCAGAGTATCGGATACGGATGCTCGAATTCAGGGGCAAAGTCATGAAGCATTTCCAGAAGCGTTGTTCCTTCCGTGAAAGTCTTGCTGGTCTGAGTATTGACACAGAAAATATTTACCATACCATGTGTTATTTTAAGAAATAGCGAATATATACATTAAATCGCAATTATCTGACATCCAGAAGCGTAATATCGAATATCAAAGTAGAGAATGCCTTGATGGCTCCTGCAGGACGTGATCCATAGCCCAGATTGTAAGGAATGACCACCTCCCAGCGCGATCCGACAGGCATTTCACGCATTGCCGTGATCCATCCTGTTATAAGTTCGTTGAGACGGAAGGTTGCAGGGCGTCCCTTCTGGGTCTGGTCGAAAATTTTACCATTAATCAGTTTACCGGTATAATACACTGTGACAAAGCTCTTTGGAGATGGCTTTGGCCCTTTGCCTTTTGTCAGTTCACGATACATCACACCGTTGAACATTATCTTTACGCCCGGTCTCTGGGCATATTCCTGGAGAAACTCCTGATTTCTCAGTTTATATGCATTATCCATAATTTTAGTCCGATTTCGGACAAAGTTAGTAAATTTGCACCTCATTATAAAAGGATAAAACATGAAACGTATCATTGGAATCGTACTTTTGACCATTATCTCCGCATTGACATCTAAAGCAGACGAGGGCATGTGGCTGCCGTCTCTAATTGCCCAGCGTATCGGAGACATGCAGGAAAAAGGCTTCAGACTGAACGCCGAAGATATATACAGCATTAACGAGGCCTCCCTTAAGGATGCAGTAGTCCTTTTCGGACGCGGATGTACAGGAGAACTTATCTCGCCGGAAGGACTGCTTCTGACCAACCATCATTGCGGATATTCCCAGATCCAGCAGCACAGTAGCGTGGAGCACGACTATCTCAAAGACGGTTTCTGGGCAATGAACCGCAGCGAAGAACTTCCGAACAAAGGCCTGAACGTGAGTTTCCTTGAAAGAATGGAAGACGTTACTGACATAGTATTGAAAGGCTATGAAACAGGAATGCCGGAAGACAAACGTGTGGAAATCGTAAAACAGAACTCAAAAGCACTTATAGATGAGGTTTCTAAGGAAGGAAAAGGCTTCAGAGCCACTGTAGAGGCACTGTATTATGGCAACCAGTACTTCCTGTTCGTATATCGTCAGTACGAAGACGTACGCCTTGTAGGCGCCCCTGCTTCTGCAATAGGAAAGTTCGGAGGCGATACTGACAACTGGATGTGGCCACGTCACACCGGCGACTTCTCGATGTTCCGTATCTATGCAGACGCAGACAACAACCCTGCTCCTTACTCCCCTTCAAATGTACCGTACAAGCCTAAGAAATACTTCAAGATATCAACTTCTGGCGTTCAGGAGGGAGATTTCACATTCATCTATGGTTTCCCCGGAAGGACATCGGAATACATCCATTCTGAAGGCGTCCGTTATATAGAAGAGACTGGAGACCCGCATAAGATTGCCCTCCGTACACTTCGTCTGGACATAATGAACAGATACCAGGCACAGAGCCAGAAAGTCCGTATCCAATACTCATCAAAGAACGCACAGGTGGCAAATGCATGGAAGAAATGGCAGGGAGAAGTGAAAGGTATCCGTAAAATGCAGACAGTCAAGACAAAACGCGAATTTGAAGTTGCTTTCGACAAATGGGCTGAAGGCGGAGAATTTGACGGACTGGTAGACAGAATAGCGGAACTTTACGGCAAACTTGCTCCATATCAGTTTGCTAACGACTATTATAACGAAACTGTACGTGCAATCGAAATCACTGAATTCGCAGCAGCAATTCTTAATGGCAAGAATCCCAAAGAGCGCATGGAGGCATTCTACAAGGACTGGTTCATGCCTATCGACAAGGAATGTTTCGCTGCACTAATGAGCGAATTCGACAAAAACATTCCGGAAGAGTTTAAGAACGAATATTTCAGGAAACAGATGAAGAAATACGGCAATGCAGAGAAATGGGCAGATGCTCTTTTCTCAAAGACAATCTTCACTGACAGCACCAAGGTTGCAAGACTGCTGAACAGAAATCATTCCCAAAAGGCAATTGACAAGGCTATGTCCATAATCCGCAAGGATCCTGCAGCAGAATTCGCACTTGAATTCGCAAAGTGGTACAAGGACGACATCCTTCCTAACGTAAAAGCCATCAGCCAGGACCTTCATCTGGCATATCGCGACTACATGCGTGGACAGATGACCTATTGCCGTACTCAGCGCATACCAAAGGCTTTCTACCCTGACGCCAACCTGACATTACGAGTGGCCTACGGACATATTAAGGGATATTCTCCTGCAGACGGCACATACTACCTCCCATCGTCAACCATCAAGGGTATAATGGAAAAGGACAATCCTGAGATATTCGACTACAATATCCCTCAGAGACTCCGTGACATCTACGAAATCAAGGACTACGGACGCTGGACTGACAGGAATGGCGAAGTTCCAGTATGCTTCATCGCAACCAATCACACCACAGGCGGAAACTCCGGAAGCCCCGTGATCAATGCTGACGGAAACCTCATCGGTCTGAACTTCGACCGAGTATGGGAAGGTACCATGAGCGACATTGTCTTTGACCCGGAAATATGCAGAAACATATCACTTGACATCAGATATGTGCTCTTCACCATCGAAAAGGTTGCTGGTGCCACACATCTGATTAACGAGATGACACTAGTAGAATAATTATCTATATATCAATATATTTAACATTTACGTTTATATAGTTAACATAAATGTTATCTCTGTAATTTATAGATTTCCGAGACTTTTATGAATCCGCGGCGCATGAAATACTCGTGTGCCGCGTGATTTTTAAGACCTGACTCCAGATACACATCCTTCACACCCATTGAATCAAGCCAGGAGAGAGCGGTCTCAAGCAAAGTCGTACCGACACCTGTACCTCGTGCTTCATCTTTAACAAGAACATCACACACCATTCCGAACGGATCTGCACCATCCTCCTGGATCTCTACAACGCAGAAACCTACGATAGCACCATCCGGTCCGACAGCCTTATACACCATCGCCCTATCCGGTTCGGTCAAGTTTCCGTGAATATATTTCAACCAGCATTCGCGAGCCTTCGGAGAAGGAGCGGTAACAAGTACACCATTCTCGAAATGCCCCACTCCTACTCCCATCTGGATTTCACCATGCGAAATATACGCAGTATTTTCCGAGATATGTGACAGAAACATGTCACAAAGGGTCAGTTCATCTGTGACTTCTGCCCTTGAAATAATATAATCAGCCATTACTTACTTTTAAAAAACAGGTTCCACACTTTTTTAAGGCCGCTCTTCACGACAAGGAGCAGCGCAAATATAGTCACTGCTGCAACCACGGCGACAAGCCAGGCTGCAAGTCCTTTGGAATCAATATCAAAATATGTCAGGAAAGGGAGTTCTGAATTCTGGAAAAGAAGCTCGAATGTAGATGCAACCGACACTACTACGAGAATCATATTCAGCAGAAAGTCAGACTTCATCGCCTTGTAATCACTCAGATTGTGCAGACTGTTGTCAACCATATCGATGATTTCACGAAGAGCATCAAGATCTTCCTCCAGCCTCAGTCTTCGAGATGTTCTGTCAAACATGACCTGATGTGAAGAGAATTTAGAATACTTCACCATATCAAGCTGTATAACCTGTCGTGACAATCTCATGCCCAGGTCTGCATTCTTTCCGATAAGTTCTTCAGCAGAATGGCTGCGGGCTGTAAGGGCTACATCAATCATCTGATCCTTTGCAAAACCGATCACATGCTTCTTCGCAAGCACCATCTGCAAAATCATCAGGTACTCCGGCCATGACACATGATACTGAGCTCTGGCCACAAGATGCTCCTCCCAATTGACTCCCTGTCTTTTGACATCCGTACCGTCATTGGCGACCTCATGTCCGACATTGTTCTTCACCTCGTCGCTTCGTCTGCCATAAGTTCCGATAACTACCGCCAGATTGCTGCCACACATCACATGATCATCGGTGTCAATTGCTATATTCTCTCCACAGACCTCATCATATGCATGACCGTCCCTATAAGGCCATTCACCCGGATACAAGGTCATTAGACCTATCAGTTCCGGCTTATGGAATTCCCTGATATGGTTGACGATTTCCGCCTCTGACAGCCTTGGATTGCGGAACTTGCAGAATATATCTTCGACAGTGCCGTCCTCATGCTCATGCAGATGCTTCACATTCTCCCATATATCCACCATGGCATAATGATGGTCATTGATTACAGATACACCATGCTCTCTTCTGAACATCTCGTGTTCTCTCTTATCTTCGAACGATAATCCCTCCCTGTATGCTGAATAAT
Organism: Candidatus Cryptobacteroides sp.; assembly: GCA_045614805.1. GTDB lineage: Bacteria > Bacteroidota > Bacteroidia > Bacteroidales > UBA932 > Cryptobacteroides. The sequence continues at coordinate 24,177 of JAZLDR010000018.1, forward strand.
TATTATAAAGGAACTTCTTGTACCTCACCGCGATCTTGTCAAAAGCCCTTCCTCCTTCATGCATATGCAGGTCGGTACGTTCTGATTCCGGAACTTCCGCTCCGTCCTCATCAAGCCAAAAATTCTTTGCGATGAAAGTACTTTCCAGATTGATATTGCTTGCCCCGTCCTCGGAATCTGCACTCCAATATTCTGCACCCAGATAAGTGGAAAGCAAAGCTATGATATGGTCTGTAACTGCATCTGCCTTCTGTCTGTCGGGTCCATATATTCCGGCAGTCCTTCCATCAAAGAAGAAACGATAGGTAATCGACACCGTATTTCCGAAAAACAGAGACATCTCCACATTCGCGTGTCCTTCGAGATCCACAGGCTCAAAGTCCTCGTCATCAGACGGCCTGATGGGCATCAGAAAATCAAATCCTCGAAGCGAAAAACGGTATACCGACTTCTTTGGGAATCGCCATACGAAATCAGAACCACCGTCCTTGAGCAGAGTCATCTCCTCTTTCTTTGTAAGAGATTTGACTGACATTCTGGAAACCAGCTTCTTATCCAACAATTTCCTGCCTGTAAGCTTCTTTCGGACCAGAGCACCATCCTTATCATTGAGCACGAATATCTGTTTCTCGATATTCTGATCCATGAACACAACAGGCAGACCGAGATGGTCTGCAATTTCTCTATATACTCCGGTCTTTGCAAACTCAACTTCGATTTCTTCCCTTACTTTTGAATTGTCATTTCTCACGCCACTGGGCGGAAGCACGAATTCCAGATTATCGTGAATGGAAAATGTCTGGATGAACACTACACTGAATGACGGAAATGAGAGTCCGTGACCATCTTTGGAACAGCAGTAATTATAGTCTTTCATAGCCTGATAACATAGATATATCTTTGCAATATTAGTCATTTTTAGCGAATTTCACCACATTATATCGGAACTTATGTACTATAACCGGTAATTGCATACTTACATTTGGCATTTGGGCAAAAAGTTGTAAATTTGTTCGATTAATTCTAAAACTATAACAAAAATGAGTGAGGAAATTATCAGAAGTCTTGACGCCATTGATGTGACCATGGGAGGAGGATCTACAGTCCTTAATGTAGTGTTGGCGTTTGTCATGTTCGGTGTAGCGTTGGGAATCAAGCCAAGAACATTCATTGACATCCTTAAAAGTCCGAAATCCATAATTCTCGGCATCGTGTGCCAGTTAGTGCTTCTACCAGCCCTGACGCTCCTGTTGGTAATGGCAATGGGAGACTGGATTTCACCTATGATTGCACTGGGAATGATTCTCGTAGCAGCTTGCCCAGGAGGTAACATTTCCAACTTCATTACTTCCCTGTCACGCGGAAATGTAGAGCTGTCGGTATCACTTACAGCATTCAACACGGTTCTCTGTGTATTCTCTACTCCTATAAACTTTGCAGTATGGGGTAACCTTTACCTTAAATATGCAGCAAAGCAGGATATCATTCTTCCAGAGCTTCAGATTCCATTCTGGGAAATCTTCCAGAGCATTGTGATAATCATGGGCATTCCACTCGTACTCGGAATTCTCTGTTCACAGTACCTTCCAAACCTTGCAAAGAAGCTCAACAAGCCTCTTCAGTCGCTATCTATCGTGGTATTTGTCGTAATGGTAGTGGCAATATTCGCCAGCAACTTCGATGCATTCATGAAATGTATCCAGTATATTTTCCTTGTAGTCCTCCTGCACAATCTTCTTGCGCTCGGTATCGGATTCTCTACCTCTACTTTATTAAAGGTACCATATAAGGACAGACGAACCCTTACCATCGAGACCGGTATTCAGAATTCAGGACTTGGACTTATCCTTCTTCTCAATCCAAACATCTTCCCTGCAGATGGAGCATGGGCCAATAACGGCGGAATGCTTGTCATCACCGCATGGTGGGGTGTATGGCACATCATCTCAGGCCTTACTCTTGCATATGCATGGCGCATAAGGGGAAGAAAGGAACCAAACGAAGACTAAAATGTTCAGAAAGAAAATTTACGAAAGCGATCCCATCTACACCACTCTGAGAGTCTGGGCAGATTGGGGGATCAGGTACAGTTATCGCAAAGTTGAAGTGCATGGCGAAGAAAAACTCCCGAAAGATGGAGTACTCATGCTGACGCCCAACCATTGCAACACGCTCATGGATGCCTTGGTGATGCTGCGTGCACACAAAGGACCGACCGTATTCGGAGCCAGAGCCGACCTGTTCAATTCGCCATTCATAGCCAGAATAATGTTTTTCTTGCGAATCCTCCCTATGGTGCGCCAGAGAGACGGACTCCGCAATGTCCTCAAGAACAAGGACACTCAGGAAATAATAGTCGAAACACTGGAAAACGATGTCAGATTCTGCATGTATCCGGAAGGCACCCATAGGACAAAGCACTCTCTCAGGGCGCTTGGAAAGGGGGCATTCAGAATAGCCATTGCAGCTGATCAGAAATTCGGTAATGACAAACCGGTATATATCGTACCTGTCGGCATCGAGTATGGTGACTATTTCAGATATCACAGTTCCTCTCTAGTAAATTACGGAGAAGCTATAAATGTCACTGAATATATAAAGGCTGCGGATCCTGAAGTCAATGAAGCACAACTACTTAATGCTCTCAGCAAGGAACTTGCACAAAGGATGTCCCAACTGTTCACATTCATCAAGGACGATGAAAATTATGACGCAAAGTGGGCACTTACCAAGATACTTGCAATAGCGGACAGAAGGAAAGGCTATGGCGAATGGGGCACCCACCTCTATGAGGACATGAAAAGAAATCGGGACATTGTCCGTAATATCGAGGATGCATGTGCCGCGCATCCGGAAGAGATGGCAGAACTGCTGAAAGATGTACTTGAATTCGAAAGAGACCGCAAGAGGAGAAAAGTATCGATATACGCATTCAAGAAGATGAAATCCCCTGCCCTGCACGCAGCAGGAAAAGGTTTTGCTGCCCTCATTGGACTGCCATATTTTCTTTTCAGCGCAATAGTCAGCCTCCCTATGTGGGCGACCGGAGAAATCGTTAGGGGAAAAGTCAGGGACAAGGCATTCCGCAATACAGTCAGCTTCGGAATAAAGCTGGGAATGACCCCACTGATGTTCATCATATATGCAGCATTGGCGTTCTGTCTTGCCCCATGGTGGTTTGCGACAGCATTCCTGGCACTGTTCCTTCCATCGTACGGATATTTCTATGACTATATCGAGGGATTCCGACGCTTCCTTTCAGAAATACGTCTTCTTGGCAATAAGAAACTGTGGAAGAAATTCAAACACATAAACAAGGACTTCAAAAAAATTAATTCTAACAACTGATCTTATGAAAAGGTATCTGATTACAATCGTAGCAGCAATGCTGGTATGCACTACTCTTTTCGCAAATGATGCAGCAGAAAAGAAAGAAAAGAAGAACGTCACATACAACGAAAACGGTGAAATCATCAAGACCGGCGTAAACCTCGGTCCGCTTCCTGTGGTAGCATTCGATGCAGACCGCGGCTTCCAATATGGAGCACTCCTTAACATATATAACTTCGGAGACGGCAGCCTGTATCCAAACCCTAAATCATGGTGGTATATTGAAGCTTCAGCATACACAGGAGGCACCTGGAACCTATATCTCAACTATGACAAGAGAGACATCTGGGAGAATACCCGTCTTTCAATATGCACCAATTACAGCAACGAGTCAGCATTGGACTTCTATGGATTCAACGGTTACCAGAGCATCTACACATATGCACTGAACGACTTCTTCAAGAAGAATCCGAACGAATTCTCATTCGACGACTCAAAGAAAGGCAAGAAGGCATTTGACAAGTTTGACAATGGAGCAGGAAAGGCCCCTAACGGATTCTACCGTTACAGCAGACAGTCATTCAGAGCGAAGGCAGACCTTACAGGAGAGATTGCGAAGAACTTCTTCTGGGAAGCCGGATATACTTTCTACTGGATCAACCACAAGGACTTCAAGCCACAGGGTTATGCACCTGCTGACGGTTCGCTCTACAATCTATACAAGGAATGGGGAATCCTTAATGATACTGGAGAAAACCAGTTTGTTTCAGCAATAAAGGCAGGTCTCATGTATGACTCAAGAAACGTCCAGAACAACCCTACCAAAGGTATCTGGGCAGAGGCACATGCCATCGTAGCTCCAAAATGGCTCGGATCGTCAATGGACTCATATAAGATTTCCGCAACATTCAGACAGTATATTCCTCTCGGCACAGAGAAGCTCGTATTTGCATACAGACTCGCCTACCAGGGATTTCTCGGCAAGAACACACCTTGGTACCTGATGCCATTCTACTCGAACATGGGATATACAAGAGACTACGACGCCATCGGAGGCTACCGCACAACCCGCGGACTGATGCTTGACAGAGTACAGGGACTCCACACAGGATTCTACAACATCGAACTTCGATACAGATTCATAGACTTCCAGCTCTTCAACCAGAACATTGCATTTGCAGTCAGCGGATTCACCGATGGAGCACATGTATTCAAGGGTTATGACCTGACAAACAGGACAGGTGCAAAGCCTGAACTTTACAAGAAGTATATCGACACATCGCGCAAGGACGGACTCCACGCTTCAGCCGGTGGAGGACTTCGTTTCATCATGAATCAGAACTTCATCGTAGCATTCGAATATGCCCGTTGTTTCAACAGGCAAGACGGTAAAGGAGCGTTCTATATCAATACAGGATTCCTGTTCTAGCCACTTCATGTACTTGTAAAGTACCGGAAAAGTTAGTAATTTAGCAGACCTTTTGACCTGAAAAGTCATAAGGTCTGCTTTTTTAACCGAACAATCAACTGACAATCATGCATATAGGAATCGCCGGAAACATCGGCTGCGGTAAGACTACCCTGACAAGAATGCTTGCAGAGCATTACGGATGGACACCTAAATTCGAGGCTGTCACATATAATCCATATCTTGAAGACTATTATAAGGATATCGAGAGATGGTCTTACAACCTGGAGACATATTTCCTCGCACAGAGATTCCAGGACCTTCTGGATATTGCAAAATCAGAAGATGTCATCGTCCAGGACAGAACTATCCTTGAAGGAGTGCATATATTTGTAGCCAACAACAAGGCAATGGGAAACCTTTCAGACAGGGATTACGACACCTACATGCAGCTTTTCAACCTGATGATGTCAATGGTAAGCGAGCCTGACCTCCTGATTTATCTTAAGACATCAGTCCCTACCCTAGTCTCACAGATCCAGAAAAGAGGTCGCGACTATGAAAAGAGCATCAGTATCGAATATCTGAGCAATCTGAATGACAGATATGAGGCGTGGATTGCAGACTACAAGGGTAAAGTCCTGATAATTGAGGCTGACGAACTTGATTACGAGCATCGTCCTGAGGACTTCGCCCTCATCACAGATAAAATTGATGCGCAGCTCTACGGACTGTTCTAAAGCAGATCAGACAGACTGTTATAATACTTCCTGCTGACAGGAATATCGATCACATCATCCACATCCAATATCGCAAAGACGACCCCCTCTCTGTCCTTTCTCAGTACTTTAATATGAGAAGGGTTCACATAGTATGACCTATGACATCTGACAAGTCCGTTTGACAGACAAAGTTCATCTACAGCCTTCATGGAATTACGAAGGACATATGACTTTATCTTTGATCCGTCAGAATAGTATATGCGGATATAGTTTTCTTCCGCACCTATATACAGCACACTTTCGGGATTGATCACAAACTTGAGATTATGACTCGAATCATAAAAGCGCATCCTTCTGGCTGCATCATCGGTTCCTGCAGACTTGTTGCTGTAATCATAAACTCTTACAGATAAGGCTAGAATGGAATAAGGGATGATCAACGTCAGGAATATATATTGAAAGGAATTCTTCATCATGTCAAAATACGGCATAGGTTTATCCAACACCAGCCAGATATAAAGAGCGACAAAGAATGACATGAAAACTATCTCTGCAAGACACCAGAAGATATATAATGTATAATTCAGGCGTAGAGGCAGATAATAATACAGGAGCCTCATCACGACAGCAGAAGCGAAGATAATACATGATATTATGGTCACATGTACACCGAAAAACTCCGTTCCAACCATATGATGCATTGAAAACGGACGATAAATCAATATAAAGGCAAAGAAGAACAGCGGCAACACAAGAATATGAAGAAGCTGCGGTATAAAACGTCTGAAAAGGCGTGGAACTGAACTCATACTCATCACTTTTTTGATGTGACAAAATTACAAATAAATTTTATTAGTCACAAATATTGTATTTTAGTCACAAAACCATGCTTTATATCACATTTTCATCCCATATATCACAATTATTTCCCACGCTACACTCATTAATCTATTTTTGCATCAAATAAGGTTAAGCAACAAACCTGTTTTCAAGCTAAGTACATTTAGGGCTGGCCATATGGTCAGCCCTTTTCAATATGATAAGCCCCATAGTTTGGTCTGCAGCACCACTTTTGAGGACGAGCGGCGACTTACGTCAATATCTGTCAGACAATGTTCAGACCAAATCAAAAAAAATCTATATATTTGTACGATTTAATAATACAATCTGACATGAGAAACAACGTTTCGCTTAAATTAGCAACTCTGTTTGCGATATTCATTTCTATCACCGCATGTGAAAAAGCCAACCAGAATGGTGAAAAAGAGTCAAATTTCTTTATCTACGACGGTTACACCTTCGACATCAAGTCAGTTGTCAGCTACGATGCAGGTGACAATCTTCTGGAATTCTGGCTTTCATCGACAGAAGGTCTCAAGACTGCAGAGGAAGTTGAATCAGCTGGAGACTATGTAGTACTCAACACCCACAAGTCATACTTAGGAACTCTTGACAGATTTTCTGGTTCTACATCTAACAACTCTTCAATCAGATTTTGTAATCAGGGTTTCAAAAAGGGTGACATCGGAAATGCATATATAGAAGTCACAATGGACAAGAAGAAGATTACATTGGATTTCGTGGCTGAAAATCTTTATACAAGAGCTGCCGCCCCTACTTCAATCATGCTTAAAGGTAAGTATAGCGGAGCATATGTGACAGAGAAAGAGGAAGCATACTCAAATGAATGGGGATTGGACAGAGAACGTAAGCAGATTTCAAATGCGGTATACACCATTGATGAAAAAGGCTGGGACATCATCTCACTCTACTCAGAAGATGGAAATGGAATGAACATTCAGTTTGATTCAAGCCGTATCAACACCAAGGTTACTCTACCTACCCATAATGATATCAGCGATATCATCATCACATACAATAACGGCAAGAACTTCAGATTAAGCAACGGTATTGGATTCATTTCTTTAAACTCAGACTCTGAGAGCATTAAGGTAGAAATAAATGTCAAGACTGATGAGAATCGTCTAAGAGCTTATTATTCTGGAGAATACAAAGGAGTACGAACCAAGTTGAACAGATACATCTATGATTATGAAGGAGATAGCTCAGTAGAAGGATGGCATGACATTGTAAAGCTTATGGTTCAGAACTCAGGCTCATCTGTCAAATTCTATTTCTCACCAACATCAGGCTACACCATAGGTAGCAGCAACTCTACCCATATGCCTATCCTTACAGTTCCAGGATCAATCATAAATGCTGGTAAAACATACGTTAAAGACTTGGACGGATGGACTCTGGCATATGACCTTATGCAGGTAAGCAAGTTTGAGAATGAGGAGAAGCCTCATGCTGGCGATGAAGACTGGATTGAGATATCAAAGGACGGCGATAATTATACTATCAATCTCGAAATCACAGCTACATCTACAACTATGTTTGGCAGCAGCCTTGACATCTTCTACACAGGTGCAGCAAGCAACTAGCGAAAGCAGAAGACATGAAGCAACTTACTGACTTTGTACAGGAACATTCTGGAGACGACGTATCCAGACTGCTCCTGAAACGCAGCAAGTGGCCGGAAATTGACATCAATCTGGCTGTTTCCTGTATAGAAAGCAGAAAGAAACTACGAAATAAAGTTCAGGAATGGTACGCCAATCCTGAACTTGTTTTTCCTATAGCATTGTCGGCTGAACAATGCAGCAGCACAGCAACAGGCATATACAAATCAGGACTGGCTGATGAGATTGTTGCCAATGGAGTTCTTGCCGACCTTACCGGAGGTCTTGGAGTCGACACATGGTTCTTCTCGAAGAAAGCGTCAAAGGTATTCTACCACGAAATGCAGGATGCACTCTGCATGGCGGCAAAGCATAATTTCAAAGTCCTTCATGCTGACAACATCCGGGTCCGCAACATCATGACATCAGTAGAGACCATAGACGACATACTGTCTGAAGCAAAGCCTGACATAGTCTATATGGACCCTGCACGCAGAAGCGAAAGCGGAAAGAAGGTATTTCTTCTGGAAGACTGCACACCTGACGTACTTAAACTTACTGAACCTATATTCAGGCACTGCAGGCATATTCTCCTGAAACTCTCCCCTATGGCCGACATCACCATGCTGCACACAAGATTAGGCAAGGAATGCCGTGAAATCCACATTGTCGCATACAAGGGTGACTGCAAGGAGATATTGGTATGGATGGACAAGGAATGGAGTGCAGGCTGCATACTTAAAGCAATAGAACTTCCATCCGACTATCCAGATGCCGAGCCTGATGCATTTGTCTTCAACATGAATGATGAAAAGCATGCCACTGTGTCATACCAGATGGACAAAGACATGCGCGGATGGCTGTTCGAGCCGGGAAAAGCAATGATGAAGGCAGGCTGCTTCAACCTGATAGCCTCCCGATTCGGGCTTGTAAAACTCGGACAATCAACACATTATTACATTACAGACGACAAGGACAAAGCAGAAAGCTTGAAATCTTACGGAAAGGTGTTCCATATAAAGGATATCGCAACTCTTGACAAACGCAGCATTAAAGCCGCCTCTTCTGCTTACCCGAAATCAGAAGTGACAGCCAGAAATATCCCGATGGACACAGAAACGTTCAGAAAAAAATTAGGCGTCACCTCAGGAGATGACGCCCATATCTTCGGTCTGAAATCCGATCTGCTCGGAAATCTTATCCTTGTTGCTGAAAGAGTTTACTGATGAGCCGGACGGAGGAGGTCAAGCACCACCTTCACAGGATTAAATGTCTCAAGCGGAACCTCCACGAAGAGAGTATTCCAATTGCTCATCGCACCATTCCAAAGTCCAGGAAGCTCAAGAGCCTTGAGTTCACGTCCCTGGTAACTCTTAGAACTGATGAATCCGGCGTCCTCATCAACATACTTCAGGAGATCGAAGCTCTGTCCCTTGTAATCATGCAGACAACATACGATATCCACCGGATTGAAGTGAGTAGCAGAAGCAAGAGCGTTACGAGCATGATCGTCGGACATATTTATCTGAACGCTTTCGAGGACCTGAAGAGAAGTAGAGCCGTCTTTTTCTGCAATAATGAAAGGACCGCCACCTGGCTCGCCCTGATTCTTCACCATACCAGCCACACGGATAGGACGGTCAAGCTTAGACCTCAGAGCCGCTACACGTGCTGCACAGTTTTCAGCTGCCGGCATATCCACACACAGTGTATCCGAAAGGAAAGCCTCGATGCCATCACAAAGAGTCTGACATTCCTCAGAACAAGGATCCTCACATGCATCCAAAGCACGCAGATATGCAAAGATCTTATCTCTGAGCTCTACTGCCTTGCCCAAAAGCACCATCTTCCATGTCGCTGTTGCAGGAAGGAGTCTCTCATTGGCCACGTTGTCGATATTCTTGATTGAAACAACCTCTTCAGCGATATTGTTGAGATTATAGATAAGTGCGCCGTGACCGGCAGGACGGAAAAGAAGAGAATCAGTCTCTGTTCTGAATGGCTTATTGTCTACATCTACAGCCACGGTGTCAGTAGATTTATCCTGGAATGTGAAAGTGATATTGTACTTCACACCATATTTCTGCTCGTATGCAGCCTTTACTTCAGCATAAGCCTCTTCGAAAAGGTGCTGATGTTCAGGAGAGATAGTAACAACCAGATTAGCTGAACCATCTTCGTTCCTCATATAATCCTGAGCTTCCACCAGATGCTCTGCAAAGGCAGTACGGATCTCACCGTCAGCATACTTATGGAATTTAAGAACACCCTTAGGCTTGGCACCATATCCAAGTCCTTCATCTGTAAGGGTCTTTGAAAGGACTTCCTGACGATATTCAGGACAAGCACACACATTATCTCCGAAAAGTTCAGGAGTGTAGAATGCAAATCCATGAATGCTGTCAACGAACTTTGCCGCTGGAGCATCGTCCGCAAGTCCCTTACCTGCCTTCAAAGCGTCGAGACCGCTGAAAAGGTCCTTGAACATACGCGAAGCTGCACCGGAAGCAGGCACGAACTTACATTTGCCGTTCACCTTCGCTGTTTCGTAATACTTCACAGCTGCAGCGACAGCCTCCTCATCAAGCACCTGAATGCCTCTCTCCGGAGTTGCCGGAGCTACGATCTTAAGCCAAGGGAATCCCTTCCTGAAGCGTTCCACCTGACCTTCAACAACATTTACCGATGAGCCTCTCTGCTCGATCTGGTCAATATCTTCTTTTCTAAACATATAGTGTTATAATTGGGTTAATCTTCTATGTAATATATATCCCTGCGGTATTGATAGTTGGAACGAAGTTTCTCAAACTTCTCCGGCTCCATCCTCAGACGGAAATCATCAGTAAATATAGGATAATTATATTGAAAAACAGCTGCAATCTCCCCATGATTCTTACCTTTCAGATCAAGAAGCATAGGTTCGTGTCCTTGATCAAGATCATGCGGGTAAAAGAAAGCTAACTCCTTGATACCCCAGAACGCTGCTACTGAGCGTACTGCCATGATGGTTGCATTCTCCTTACCCTGATAAGAATAACCTGCGATATGAGGTGTAGCGATATCAGCAAGTTCAAGCAGATCAAGGTTAATATCAGGCTCATGGCACCATGTATCGACAACTACAGCACCAAGTTTAGGAGCTGCAGCAATCAGTGCTTCCTCATTGACGACCTCACCACGTGCTGCATTTATGAATATCGCACCGGGCTTCATCAGGGCAAAGAAAGTCTCGTCAGCCATGCCTCGTGTCGAATCCTCCAACGGAACATGCATTGTGACCACATCTGAATTCTGAAGCAGGTATTCCAGCGAACAGAATCCTGCCGGTCCTTCCTTCTCTTCACGAGGTGGATCACATCTCAACACATTCAGTCCAAGATATCTTGCCATCGCCTCTACCCTGCTTCCTACATGCCCCACTCCCACGATTCCGAAATTACAACCGTCAAGCTTGATACCCTTACGTGCTGCAACCCCATACATAGCGGAAAAGACGTATTGCATGACACCACCGGCATTGCATCCTGCAGCATTCTCCACACGGATGCCATGCGCCTGACAGAATTCCAGATCAATATGATCCATACCGATCGTCGCTGTAAAAATCATCTTTACAGAAGTGTCTGCCAGAAGCTTTTCGTCACAACGGGTGCGTGTGCGGACTATCAGAGTATCCGCATCAATAATATCCTCTCTGACAATGCTTTCACCCGGCTTGTAAACCACTTCTGCGAATGGTTCAAAAACACCTTCAATGAACGGAATAACCTTATCTACTACTATCTTCATATCCTTTATCTTAATACCAAAGTATTGACACATGGTCCTGCTGACCAGTCCCATATGAACATCTGGTCATTCTTCAAAGCCTTATTCATCTCATCAGCAAGCACATCCCTCTGAAAGTACAACTGATTTCTGACCATAGACGAACTTATCGTGCAGTAAAGCACGCCCTTTTCCAAAGTCACATCAAGTGTATAGCGTCCTGCTCCAGAAACCTCACTCCATACCTCAGTGACACGCTGCCTGTTCAGACCGGCATCCAACTTCATATCCTTGATAAACTGTTTCACAAGTTCATCAAGGGCTACCGCTTCATGCTTCCGCATCTTTCCAGAATATTCCGCCATAGTTAAATCCTTGTAAACGTACCCCCGACTGTCTCGAAATATGCCCTGTCTGAAGTCAAGGCATCAACGATACCAGCCATCCTCACCTTATTGCTGTCAGTAATGAATATCTGACCGAAATCCTCACCTGTAACCATCTGCAACAGATTTGATATGCGTCCCATATCAAGTTTATCGAACACATCATCAAGAAGCAGGAGCGGCGCAAAGCCATAACTCTTCTTCATAAGTTCATACTGGGAGAACTTCAAAGACACAAGAAACGATTTCTGCTGTCCCTGAGATCCATGTCTGCGGATCGGCCAACCGTTCATTGTGAACACAAAATCATCACGTTGAATACCGCAGGTAGTGTAACGCAAGGCCTTGTCACGCTCGAACGCTGCTGCCATCAGCTGATCCAACGGACCTTTCTCCATATCAGACTCATAAGTTATATCCACCTGCTCCACACCACCGGAGAGTTCCCTGTAATATGCATTTACAACTGGCCTTAGATCTTCTACAAACTTTGCACGAGCTTTATATATCGGCTCTGCAAGCATAGCCATACGCATATCTATCACTTCAAGCAGAGAACGGTCCGGAGTAATCTCCTTCAACATCTTATTACGCTGAAGAAGAAGACGGTTATACTGCTGCAGTGAGGACATATATTCATGATCCATCTGGGAAAGCACAGCATTTATGAAACGTCTTCTCTCGTCGCCGGACTCGCTTACCAGAGAAATATCTGAAGGAGAAACCATAACGATAGGAAGGATACCGATATGCTCCGACACCTTCGGATATGGCTTGTCATCACGCCACAACTTCTTCTCACCCTTGGCAGACATCTTCAAGGCAAATCTGCTTGAAAGTCCGTTTTCCATACGGTATGTACCTGAAAGGGAAAGTTCATCTGATCCATGACGAAAAGTGAATCTATCTGACGAAGCAAATGCACTCTTTGTCATGGAAAGATAGTATATGGCATCAAGCAGATTGGTCTTGCCCTCACCGTTATTACCACTGATACAGTTGATATTCGGCGAAAACGCAAGTTCCTGAAGCTCAATGTTTCTGAAATCTGAAATGACTATTTTTTCTAAAACCGGCATATTAGCTGACTACTAAAGTATGTTCGAGCAATATCTTCAAGCCTATAGCTATAAGGATGAATCCTCCTGCGAATTCTGCCTTTGACTTATATCTGCATCCGAAGAACTTTCCGATAAAGATACCTGCTGCAGAAAACGCAGCAGTCACAACACCTATGAGAAGGACGGCAGTCCATATATCAACTTTAAGGAATGCAAAAGAAACTCCCACTGCGAGGGCATCGATACTCGTGGCAATTGCCAAAGATAACATTGTCTTGAATGAGAAATCAGGATTATGATTGCATTCTTCCTTGTCAAACGAGTCCTTTATCATATTTCCTCCGATGATTCCCAGAAGCACAAATGCAATCCAATGATCCACAGATGACACGAAATCCGCGAAACTGACACCAAGAAAATATCCGATCAATGGCATCAGTGCCTGAAATCCTCCAAACCATAAGGCCGTAAAGACAGGATGTTCAGGAGCAATCCTACGCAGCGACAGACCTTTGGAGATCGACACTGCAAAGGCATCCATAGACAATCCTATGGCAATTATCAAGAGTTCCGCTATTCCCATGTAAGCTTGAGATTTCCGACGTTAAGTCCCCAATGCCAGTTCTGCACGATTCTGACAGTCCTGCCGTCAAGATCCTCAACCAGTACTATTTCCTCCAGATGTGTATGGGAATGGCCACCTACTATGAGGTCAACATTACGGACCTGAGAAGCAAGATACTTATCCTTCCTGAATCCGAGATGGCTCAGACATATGACAAGGTCACACTTCTTCTCATCATGAAGATACCTGGCATAATCATTCACGACACCAACAGGATCCTGATACTGAAGCCCTCTGATGAGATCGACAGACACGACATTGCTGACGTCAGGAAGCAGACCGATGATACCTATCTTTCTGCCTGCCTTTTTCAGTATCACATACGGATCTACGAGGCCCTCTAGAGCGGTTCCTGTAAAATCATAATTGGCACAAAGAACCGGAGCCTTGATGTTCTTTACTCTTCTTGCAAGTTCCTCAACACCATTGTCAAACTCATGGTTGCCGAGTGCAACTGCATCATAACCAATGGCATTGAAGACATCTACTTCAATATTACCACCCATTTCAGGGAAATATGAAGTGCCCTGGCTGAAATCACCTGCGTTAAGAAGCAGTACATTCTTCTTACCATCTGCCTTCCTGACGCTGTCTATATATGCAGCCTGTTCAATCACTCCACCACGTCCTTTGAGTTCTCCCGTACGAAGGGGATCAATATGACTATGAGTATCATTGAAATGAAGGATAGTCAGACTCTGAGCATTCAGAGACACAGCAGCACAAAGAGCTGCAATCACATAAATAAACTTTCTCATCTTCTCTTAAAATCCTTGATTGTTACTCTACCGTCAACTTTGCCCTCAATAGGACGTCCAGCCTCTTTCTCTGCCTTTATATGCTCAAGAACTGCATCACTGATAGGAACATCATTGTACATAGTCACAGAAACAGCATTCTTTGCAAGTGACAGATTATCACCTCCCTCGAGAAGGAATGAGATAGTAGCTACACCATAGACCTTATCGTCGTCAAGCGGTTCTCCTGCAATCTCAACAGACAGAAGCTTACCATCTTCTGCAACGACTCTTACTCCACCGAGAACCTCGAAACGGCCAGCCGCCATTGTCTCGAGAATAGTACGTATCTGCTTACCAGTATGCTCAACATATGTCAGATAATTCTTGAACGGGAACATAGAAAGAATATCATCAAGCAGTACTGATCCCTGAGGCATATCCGCACGGATACCACCGAAATTCGTAATACCCATATGAACTTTCTTACCGGCAAGAGTCTCTGTCTTCTTCATCAATAAGTCGATGAACCAGTTTGAAAGAGCACTCTCCGGATACTCAGATTCCATTGCATTGACAGAATATCCGACAACCTCCTTCACCCTTGCCATCGTAGGCTGTGCGTCAATGACAACCTGCGCAGTCCTGGTGACGATAGAATTACGCTTATACACATTTCCGTTTGGTGCGTAATACTTACCGCCCCTGATTACTCCTGTGGTCTCAACCACATTATCCTTCGAAGGAGCCACACAACCTGTCATATCGCCATCCACCGGATCGGCTTTCCAGGTATACTCCTGGCCAGACGCAGACAGCCCTGCCAACAGCAGCAAATTCAATAAAATAAATTTCAGAGTCTTCATATATTAATTCTGTTTCATCCATTTCCACAAATCCCTGAACGAGGTCTTCTTTCCGAACATCAGGATACCTATCTTGTAAATTTTGGCAGAAGCCCAGCCACAAGCCGCAAAAGTACCGACAAGAAGTGCAACCGAAAGCGCCAGTTCCCACATAGGGACACCGAATGGAATACGTGCAAGCATGACTATCGGTGATGTGAACGGTATCATGGATCCCCAGAATACCACTGCACTGTCAGGAGCCTTGAACGCATAGAATGCAATGAAGAAACCTATCATCAACGGAATTGTCACAGGAATCTGCAACTGCTGAGTGTCAGCCTCATTCTCAACTGCTGATCCGATAGCTGCGAAAAGGGAGGCATAAAGAAGATATCCCAGCACGAAATAAATCACAAACGCTATGAGAAGCGTGCCATAATCAAGCCCCTGCAATGTGGACAGCACCGCTCCCATCTCGCCACCTTGAGCCATCGCAGAAGCATCCGGCATTGTCATAGCCATCGCTTCGGCATCAACGCCGAGACCTTCAGTCATCTGAGTCATCTGCTCCGTCTGCATGGTTGCGCTTTCCATCAACGAGTCAAAGCCTATGAATGACGATACACCTGTAACAATAACTGCTGTCAGCACAATCCAAAGGAAAAACTGAGTCAGAGCCACGCATGCGACACCTATGATCTTTCCGAACATAAGTTCAGTAGCCTTGACAGACGATACCAGCACCTCCACTACCCTGCTGGCCTTCTCCTCTATGACACTCTGCATCACCATACCGGTAAACATCGCGATGAACATATAGATTATCATCGAAAGCACAAGCGATATGATCATATAGACTTCAGAAGAGGTAATCTTCTCCTCTCCATCCTCAGCAATCGTATAAGTCGCAATTGATGAATCGAACTTGACATCATCCATAATCTTCTTCAGATCGCCCATATCATACAGAGACAGACGATACTCCTCCACGGCCTCCTCTACCTTGGCACGGATAGCCTCCTTCATATCAACGCTCATCGGTGATGTGGAATAAGCAGATACATCCACCGCCTTGGTTTCAGGATCAATCGAAGAAACGACCAGCAAGGCATCAAGTCCAAGTTCACCGAATGCTGTCTTCAGACTGTCAACCGGAGTACCAGAATAGTCTGTATAATCGATGATATCTGTATCAGCCAACTTAGGCATGACAATTCCTGACTCATCCACTACAGCAACCTGCTTTCCCTTATCCTCGGCCATAAACATGATCACACTCGGCAAAATACAGATAGCAGCAAAAAATATCGGGCCAAGGAAAGTTATAAGAAGAAATGATTTCTTCCTGACGCGTGTAAGATACTCGCGTGAAATGATTGTCTTTATGTTTCTAAGCTTCATATCTACGCCTCCTTCACAAGTTTAATGAATATATCATTCATCCTCGGAATAAGTTCCTTGAAAGAATTGACTGCAACACCCTGCTCGATCACAGATTTCAGGACATCATTACCTGTTGCATCCTCAAGAGACAGCACCGCAGTATGACGTCCGGCATCATCCTGATCCGACAGAACAGTAAAAAGGCCTTTCTGAGACTTCAGTTCAGAAGCGGACGTATACACAAGTTCAACATTATTGTTGCCGTACTTACGGCGTATTTCATCAACCCCCCCGGTCACTACAACATGCGACTTGTTGATCAAAGCGATATTATCACACAACTCCTCCACAGATTCCATGTTATGAGTCGAAAGTATGATAGTCGCGCCTTCATCCTTGAGACGCAGGATCTCCTCCCTGATCACCTGGGCATTGACAGGGTCAAAACCAGAAAACGGCTCATCAAGAATCAGAAGAGACGGCTTGTGTACAACAGTCGTTATGAACTGAACCTTCTGCGCCATACCCTTTGAGAGCTCCTCAATCTTCTTGTCCCACCAACTTTCAATACCGAATCTCACAAACCATTTCTTCAGCTCTGTCATGGCATCGTTGTAGCTCATACCTTTAAGCTGAGCGAAGTACAGAGCCTGCTCTCCCACCTTCATCTTGCGGTACAGACCACGCTCCTCCGGGAGATATCCGATCTTCTCGACATCATCCTGTGTGATAGGACGTCCTTCAAACAGGACTACGCCCTCGTTCTGAATTGTAATACGGTTGATAATACGTATCAGAGTAGTCTTGCCCGCACCGTTCGGGCCAAGCAGACCGAAAATCTTTCCCTTTGGAATTTCAAGACTGACATGGTCAAGAGCCACCTTCTCACCGAAACTCCTGCACACATCCTTACATTCAATAATTCCCATAACTATATCTACAAATTCAACAATTTAGAAGTAAGCTCAACCATCAGCTGAGCATCAGTAGCCTCTCCGACATCGCCACCTTTACCCTTATAATCGTACTCTTTAAGCAAGGAGATGGCAGCCATGCACTTCTTGAGAGGATAATTGCGTACCGCAGTGTCATACTCGGAGAAGAAATACGGATTGACACCGAGCACCTTGGCCTTCAGATCATTTCCAGGACGGGGATCAGACATCAGAAGGGCATTGTATTTCAATATCCTGTAGAAATGCGTAAACAATGCACTTACAGCCATAGGCATGGCAAATTTGGCCGCCGACCCGATGTACGAAGCTATACGCAAGGCCTTTGCGGAATTCTTCATCGACAGTTCCTTTGTAAGTTCAAAAATGCTGAACTGACGACTTATTCCGACATTCTTCTCAATGTCAGCCACAACGATCCTTGTAGTACCCTCAGGAAGATTCTTCAGCATCTTCTCTGTCTCGATAGCGATCTTATTGAGATCCGTACCCGCATATTCTGCAAGAAGAGCAGCAGCATCAGGAGCAATCTGAAGACCCTTCGTCTGATAGAACATCGGAATCCAACGAGGCATATCGTAATCCTTCAACGCAGGAGAATCCACAACGACTCCCATCTTGGAAACTGTCTTATACAGACTTTTCCTCTTATCAGCTCCTGCACCATGCATGGCAATGACAAGAACAGTAGACTCGAGCGGATTCTGACAATATACCGCCAGATCGTCAAGCCCCTTCATCATCTGGGCTTCCTTGACGACAACAAGCTGACGCTCTGCAAACATCGGATAACGACGCGCAGCTGTAATCACAGCATCTGCAGTCACATCAGCACCGTAACAAACTGTCTGATTGAAATCTTTTTCACTCTCGTCAATGCAATGTTCCAGAATTGCATCGCACACCATATCAACATAATATGGTTCCTCTCCCATAAGCAGATACACTGGTTTGAAGACACCGTTTCCGGCGTCCTGAACAATGCTTCTGCATAGAGAATCTATTTCCGTAAAGCCCTTTGCCATAATCTTACAAAGATACATAAAAAGAGACAAAAAAAATATAGCATCGGAACCCCGATGCTATATTTTAAATACCCTTATGCTCTTTTTTCTTTCTCCTTTACGAGTTTTTCTTTAAGAATGTCAGCGCAGTCAACAACTGCGTCCTCGAAGGTCTTAGCGTTCTTCTCGACAACGAGTGTGTTGCCAGGAATATGCACCTGCACCTTCACATTCTTGTTTTCGTGTTCAGGAAGCAATGACAGCGCTACATCAACAGCTGTAACCGCATCATAGAATTTCTCCAGTTTAGAGAATTTCTTTTCTACAAAGTCCAATAATTTCTGATCTGCATTGAACTTGATCGACTGCACTCTAATCTCCATTTTTACCTCCTTTTTTTGCCCTTGGGTGGGCATGTTCATAAATATTCTTCAGCCGGGCAAAACTGCTGTGGGTATAGACCTGTGTCGTAGCAAGTGACGAATGTCCGAGCATTTCCTTGATGGAATTAAGATCCGCACCTTCATTCATCAGCTCAGTAGCTATGGAATGCCTCAGTACATGCGGAGACTTTCGTCCGGTGATGCCCTTGGCACCGCCCAACTCACTCTTGATCACCCTGTCCACGAACACCGGATATAAAGCATTCAAGGAATAAGTGACTAAAAGCGGCTCTTTCAAAGACCTTTTCCCCCCAATCATTACCTCAACTGCCTTCAAATATAATAAAATTTCTTCACATAAGGACTCCACAAGCGGAATTTCTCGCATTTTATTGCCCTTACCTGTCACTTTCACAACTTTGCGGCCAAAATCAACATCTCCAACGGTAAGGCCGATCAGTTCCGACCTGCGCAAGCCTGTTGAATATAAAATGGACACAATCAGACCTGAAAGACACTTGTCATAAGACTTCTTGTCTGCCGGAACATCAGTGAATTTCTGTATTGAGGACAAATAATTATCCATCGCTTCTGCCCTGTAGAACTCAGGAATCCTCTTTTCTATACGAGGTTTCCTGAACGAACGCACCGGATTGGAAGTCAGAATACCGCCTTTGATAAGATAGCGGCAGAAACTGCTCAAGACCGACATATGAAGATTTACCGTCTTGGGAACATACGAACACTCCTCAATCAGATAGACCATATACTCCCTCAGGATTGACGGAACCAGAGCCGCGACAACATCCTCATCTGTCCCGTCTCCTTCAACCTTCACCTCTACAAACTTGTTCAAGGCATCCATATAAATGGACACAGTCCGTTCGGAATATCGTCTGACACTCCTGATATATTCCAAATATGCTGAAATCAGGCTCATTTTACAGGGGTAAGTCCCATCTCGGCAGCCTTCACCCTCATATAGGCATCAGCTGCCTCAAAATTATTCTCTATCTCACCGTCAAGAATCGCATTCTTCACCGCCTCCTTCAACTGACCGATGGTATTACATGGACTGATATTGAATACCTCCATGACATATTCACCAGTAATAGGATTCTTGAAATTACGGATTGCATCCTTCTCTTCAACCTCCACAAGCTTGGTCTTTACCAGTTCGAAATTAGAGCGCAGACGGGCTACCTTGCGAGGATTCTTGGAAGTAATGTCCGCATTACAGAGAAGCATCAGGTCATCGATATCGTTACCGGCATCAAAAAGCAGACGCCTTACAGCGGAATCCGTCACTTCTTCCGTCACCAAGGCAATGGGTCTAAGATGAAGATTGACCAGTTTCTGCACATACTTCATCTTCTCATTCAGAGGCATTTTCAGACTCTGGAAAATCTTAGGAATCCACCTCGCTCCCACTACCTCATGACCATGGAACGTCCATCCCAAAACCTTATCATAACGCTTGGTCGCCGGCTTTGCAATATCATGAAGAAGAGCAGCCCATCTGAGCCATACATTAGGTTCCGTACGCACCTTGGCGACTTCCACACCATCATCAAAGACATAATCCTTCAGTTCTCCGGCAGCAATAGCATCTATTTCAAATCTTGCCACATTGTCGAGCACCTCGAGAGTATGCGAGAAATTCTCCTTATGACCTTTACCCTCAATAGATTCCACACCCTTCAGATTTGTAAGCTGAGGCAGGATGCATTCCAGCAGACCGGTTTCATCCAGGAGTCTGAATCCCATAGAAGGGTGCGGAGTGACAAGTATCTTGTTCAATTCCTCGACTATCCTTTCCTTGGTAAGAATCTCCATCCTATGAAGATTCCTCCTGATGGATTCCAGGGATTCAGGAACTATGGTGAAAGTCATCTGATCAGTAGAAAGTTTCGTTGCGAATCTCACAGCCCGAATCATCCTGAGCGGATCATCGCTATATGTGGTATCAGGATCGAGAGGCGTACGGATAATACCGGCCGCCAGATCCTTTATACCTCCGAAAGGATCCACCAATGCACCGAAATCATCCTTCTGAAGGCTGAAAGCCATCGCATTGATAGTGAAATCTCTTCTGAGCTGGTCATCCTCAAGAGTACCGTCCTCAACAATCGGCTTACGTGAATTTCTGTTATATGACTCCTTTCTTGCACCGACAAACTCCACCTCGATGCCCTTGTACCTGAGCATAGCCGTGCCGAAATTCCTGAATACGGATACATTGCTATGCACCTTCTCTCCCACAGCCTCTGCCAGTGCAATTCCACTGCCCTCCACAACTATATCTATATCCTTGCTGGGCCTTCCAAGAAAACAGTCACGGACATAGCCACCTATCACGAATGCACGAACCCCAAGTGATTCCGCTGTCTCCGAAACTATCCTGAAGATCTGATGATCCAAAAATCCTTCAACTATCGCCATTATCTTCTATCATTAGGCCAACATATCTTCATATGTCGGCACAGAATCCATAAACTCATACTTCTCGCCCTGCTTCCTGCAGATGTAGGTCTTTGTGCCGTTTGTTATGAGCATATACATTACATCAAGCACCATATTGTACCTCATGACCTGATCGAGCACCTCTACTGTCAGATCCACATCAGGACGTTTGCACTCAACCACCATCAGTGGCTTCCCCTTCCTGTCAAACACAACCACATCAGCCCGCAACTGCTTGGCACCCAACCCAAACCCCACCTCGCTCATCATCATATGCAAAGGAACCTTCATCTGCTCCGCAAGCACGGAGATACACCACTGACGCACCCTCTCCTCAGGCGTCAGCGCCACCTCCTTCTTCCTCAGCGGATCAAATATTGTCTCCCTTTGCTTCATGACATCCAAATCCTCGCAAATATAATCAGAATTCGCAAAATATCCTTACATATTACAAATGACCGTCAGTCATAAAAAACGGCAAAAAGTTGACTGACGGTCCGGTGTTAACATTAATTTTAGTTAAATTTGCACTCATATGAGAAGCGGGAACAACATAAATAAAGGAATCGAAATCATTTACGAGGATGACTGGCTGATTGTGGTAAACAAACCGGCCGGGATGCTGAGCATGGCGACAGACAAAGGCCATGAAGTCACTGCCTACAACATGCTGTACAATTATGTCTGTGAAACCGGACGACAGAGAAGAAATGGGCCACAACCAAGAATCTTCATCGTGCATCGTCTGGACAGGGACACATCAGGCCTGCTGGTATTTGCCAAAGATGAAGACACCAAACTCTCGCTTCAGGAAAACTGGAATGAAGCCGTTCTGGAAAGAAAATACGTAGCCATACTGGAGGGAAACATCTCCAGTGAAGAAGGCTGGATTGAAAGCTGGCTATACGAAAACCCCAAATCCATGAAGGTCCACTGCTATGAAATGAGGCAGGGAGACACACCGGAAAGGCCGCCGATGAAGGACTGGCAGTTCGCAGCAACCCACTGCAGGACACTCGAACACATCGACATCAACGGAAAACCATACACAAAAGTAGAATTCGAACTGGAAACCGGCCGTAAGAACCAGATCAGAGTGCATTCTGAATGGATAGGTCACCCTATAGCCGGCGACAGAAAATACGGAGCCCAGACCAATCCTTTCGGACGACTCGCCCTCCACGCACAGACCCTATCGTTCATCCATCCGTGGACAGGAAAAACGATGAAATTCAGTTCTAAACTACCGGAAAACCTAAAGAAAATCAAGCACCCAAGATAGTCTCAAGCTCTGCAGAAGCAGTCTTGGACCAATCCATTTGAGAAGGGATAACCTGCTCAATATCAGAAGAAAGCATTGTTGCAACCTTTTCAGCCATCGCCTCAACAAAACCTTCTCCGTGAGGCACAACATTATCTGTTCCTATAACCTCGGGAATGCCTCCGACATCAGATCCGACCACATTAGCCCCGCAACGCAAAGCCTCCGCACAAACAAGCGGAAGCCCCTCATTGAGACTAGGAAGAACCAGTACATCTATGCAATTCATGATATCTGGCATTGTATCAGAAGGCATATTGCCCCAAAATCTGAAATCATGACGGGCGTACCTCTGCATTGCCGACTCGACCTCTGAGCGAAGCTTTCCATCACCGACAACCCAGAATTTCAAAGCACCATCATAACGATCTGCTACCGCAGCGAATAATGAAGGAAGCACACGCACATTCTTTACTTCATTAAGAGTACCCACAAAAGCCACAACCTTCACTCCATCAGCCAGGGCAAAATCACGTCTCAAAGATGCACGTCTTTCCTCATCAAACCTGACGAAATCCTCAGCTACGCCATTATAAAGTACCTTACGTACTGCACTTGGAGCAATGGTGAAAGACTGCTCCATCAAAGCCTTGCTCACAAAGAAGTTACAACTTGCAGCAGACATTATTTTAGCAGTATCCTCTAAAATCACCGGAACTCTCAAAGGATGGGTATGCACGTCAGAGCCATGCCACGAAACATAATACGGAACGTTGTAATGCTTATATGCTTCATATGCCATCAGACCTCCTGTAAACGAATGTGCAAGCACTGCATCATATTCCTTCAGAAGACGGACATTCCTGTCAATGAAACGACGGAAAAGCAAAGGACGTATATGCAGCTTTTCAAGAGTCAGATAATCAAAGATAGAAAACCTGTACCAAAGAAGATTATACGTAATACCGTCAATCACGACAGACTGTACATCAGTGGTATCCGGCGTATGACGCACCGAACGTGTGAACGCATTGTCGCGGCTATGAATGCAGTATACATCCACCTCGCACTTTCCTATCGCAAGCAGATGGACTACCCTGTTATGAACGGCATTGAAGAGTCCCTTTCTATCGAATGGGCTGCTCTCAAATATCACTGCAAACTTCTTCATCTTTTACGACGAAATAACGAACACACACTTGAAGTCACCTTATATACCGCCACCGTGAATCCAGGCTTTCCTATTTTGTAAAGAAGGATATTCATAACCTGACCCAGCCTTAATGAAAAAACATCGAGCTTAGAATCAGCAGCCATCAACCCATATAGGAAGGAGATATTCTCCTTATTCAGCATCGGAGTACGACGGGTCAGATATATATTCAGCATACGGCAGACATATCTTCCGACAACATCCTTATGATAGAGATTCACCACATCAGGTGTCGTAGGACATCTATCCACAAGCGTAGAAAGCACATCTATATATTTCGGAAGGAAAGCTGATAACTGGCTCAAATGCTTGTCAGAAACCTGATCGTAGCTGAGAGAACCAGGTCGGCTGTGATAGGCATACACAGCACCCGAAAAAGCAAGAACTGAAGAAGCACCGGCCATCACAGTAAATACAAAAAGTTTATCCTCGGCGTAACTCAGACTCTCACAGAACCTTGTATTGCCGATGGTCTTACGCTTGAAAAGTTTCGCCCATGGAGCATCCAGCATAAGACAATTCCTACGGAGATTCTGCTGAAAGAAAAGAGGAAATTCCGCACCCTTATAAGACACTGTAGCATGCGGACGCACATCCTGCACCGGCACCTCGCCGACAAAAGTCGCATAACCGCCAACGACAACATCCTCACCACCGACAACATCCATCATATCATCAAGAGCATATGGGAGCAGAGCATCATCCGAATCCACAAACATCACATACTCTCCCTTTGCAAGTTCAAGACCTGCATTTCGTGCAGAACTTACACCTCCATTAGGCTTGTGCAACGTCCTGAAACGCGGATCTGTAGCAGAATATCTGTCACAGATAAGCGATGAAGAATCCGTACTGCCGTCATCCACAAGTATCACTTCATAGGAAGAAAACTCCTGATCCATAATACTGTGAATACAGCGATCAAGATACTCCTCGGCATTGTACACCGGCACTATTATGCTCAATCTGGTCTTGTTCATCCTCTTATCGTACATTTAAAGACTTCCTGAGGAAATCTTCTGATTTCATTCTTTCCTGTGCCAATACAGCATCAACTGCTTCCCAGTCCGGAGCTGCAAGATAATACTCTCCATCATCCTCAGGATCAATACCCTGCACCAGACGCATATCCAATCCGAACATCTCGAGAAGGGACTGTATACGTGCAACGCCACGACGGGAATTACCCACAGCCACAAACGGCTTATGGAACAGAATAGCCATCACGCAGCCGTGAAACGAATCCGTAACCACAAACTCTGCGTCTGCAAAAGATGATATCCAGTTCTCAATCGGCGGCACTACCTTATCCTCGACAGGCACACTCACGACATTCAATCCGGAAACCCTTTTAAAGAAATCCACAACAGACTTCTTTTCAGGACAATCATCAAGAATATATGTCAGCAGGCCACCTTGACAAGGATGTTCGGTCACACCACCCAGAAGCGACTCATATTTCTCACGTGACAGCAACATGACAGGGTCCAGCACCTGCACAGCCTTTTCACAGTCAAACCACTCGCTGCACATCGTTACACCTGAATCCTCTCGCACCGACACACCATCAAACTTCTCAAGCAACGCTGCACACTCCTCTATCTGGAAATATTCATATTCCAACTTATCAGTACCGAAAGACGCAGCATACGCCACCCTTACCACATCCCAATCCCTTGCAAATGCAAGGAAAGCATCCTGCACCTTTCCGAAATATAAAGGACGCCACACCTGATCACTACCTACGACATATGCATCATATTCCCCTTCCTTCAAGTCCGAATACCACCTGACAAGTCGAGGATCTATGTATGTATCAATGAATTTCGAAGTATTAGCCGAACGGACAGGCAGTTCACGCCTATAACGGATCTCACGGAAAACCGCAGGTGCAGAAGCACCTTTGAACAGACGCATCACTGCACGTTTCGCATATACAAACGGAGCCTTCCACCACTTTGGCAGAGGCATTTTATCAATCCTGTCAAGCACTGTAACCTCATGACCCATGGACTCAAGGCATGTCTTCAAGGCATAAGCCTGAAGTATACCGCCATAATTGGTATGAAGCGGAAGTGTCACAATTGCTATCCTCATTTCAAGATCCTCCTTTTAATCTTTGACAAGAATGTATGCAGACGCTGGTAACAGTCCAGGAATATATTCTTTCTGACCACGAACCCAGCCATATAAGCTCTGATGTCCTTAGCGGAATGCATGCCCGCAAAGAATTCATCCCTGCGTTCCGGCACCTTCACATCTCCATGGAAACCAGCATTCTTCTGACTGGCCACAGACAAGTCCACAGGCACAAGCGAATCACAAGCTGCAGCTAAAGCAGCCTCACCCTTATCTGAATTGGCAAGCACAAGGGAAACACCTTTATCATCATCCATATGCGATGCAACCGCAGCTACATTCCATAGATCAGCTAATGTGATGTCAGCCCGACTCCTTCCTCCCTTTGCAGGACAGCGATAACATGACGGACGCAATGTCATATCCTGAAGGAACAGCATCATATACGGATCCTCCTTATACTGAACCGAACGTCTACCATTGCCAGAAGTGACTGTAAAGGCATAATGACGCCATCCATTTGTCTTATCCCTGAACTTCACATCTGATATTCTCGCACCATATTTATCTCCTAATGACTGCACATATTTCTCCCACAATCCAGGACTCGGAGTACCATGACATACCATCTCCACAGTCAACAGATTGTCATAGGACCTTCCGAGGAAACTTTTCAGACCTGCAACCTGACACGGTGTTCCTGTAAACATCACATCCCTGCCATCCTCCAGATAATGCTTCACCTCACCATAACTGTCATACATATCGCTCTGCACATACTTGGAGCCTCGCATAGCCTCCACACCTGCAAGGTCCTCAGCCTCCGTATGACCTACAGTCATATCCGGATTCAGCACAGCGCCGAACACTACGCCGCCATTTGCAGTAACATTCTTCGCAAGAGCCGGAAAAACGCCGCCGGAAGAGCTTTCCGATACAAATTCAGGAACTCTTACCGCATAAGAAGACTTTGGCTGGAGAGTCTCCAAAGGATTAAGTACCGGACACACCTTCTCACATTTGCCGCAACCTATACAACGGTCAGGATTCGCAACAGGATAGTCAAAGCCCTGTCTGTCTCTTCGCATGACAATACACTGAGCCGGACACACAGCCATACAAGCCGTACATCCGGAACACATCTGTTTGTCACTTATCCTTATCATGCGGCATTCCTCCTGAAAATCATTCCTTTGATCCACTCACGTTCATCCGAAGACATACCAAATGCAAGCACAGCAAGAAGCACGCTGAAAACGCATGTCGCAACACTAGCGGCAAAGCCCCAGAAGCCGCCTGGAAGCACAAACCTCAATGCCATAGGCAAAGCAACAGCTGCCAAGGTCACTTTAAAGATGACCGGCATATACACCTCTTTAATATATACCCTTACAGGAAATCCGGTTGACTTGCCCAACATGGTGAGACGGGCGAAAAGACACACCTGAGACAATGCGATGGCCACAACTACCGTAACCTCAGGGGCTGCTCCAAGTCTAAGGAACAGATATGAAACAGGTATATTGAGTAACTGCAGACCACCTACAACCAGCTGATAGTTCCTGATGTTGCCGGTTGCCAGCATAGCTGTAATCAAAGGATTGGAAAGCGACTCGCTCAAAGCAAATATAAGGAACAGCTGGACGAAAAGAGCCGAATGCTCAGGCACAACCTTCAGCCATAGCCCCAGAATATACTCTGCATTGAAAATCACCGGAAGGGCCAGAAGAAGAAGAAGACAGAAAGACAACTTCGACGACTTCCTCACAAGAGAAAACATATAATCCTTCTCTTCTGCAGCATATGACTTGGTAATCTGTGGATTCACAGCAGTCATGAAATTAGTGACGAAACCCTGCACGGCACCGTTAAGCTGCACTGCCACACCTCTGGCTGCATTCACCGCCGGACCGGAGAACAGATTGACGAGAATATTTCCACCATGTTCACGCAACACACCCGAAGTCACACCAATGAAATTCCATCCGGCAAACGAAAACATCTCCTTCATCAGGGAACGGTCAAACACCGGTCTGAAACGACATTCAGGGAAATTCAGTCTGCAATAAAGGCCGTATGCTCCCCTGACAATCAGCACGACAGCAGCCATCAATGCAGCATAATATACCAGACGGTCAATAGGTGAATGCTGGATCATGAATGCCACTCCAAGGCGAAGGAATCCATCAAGCAAACCGATGACCGCGTATGCGGACATCTTTTCATGTGCAGTGATGGAAGCCATCTGAGGAACGCTCATCAGATTGATGACAAATGCCAGAAGCGAAAAATGCAGGACAAGCCTCGCAGCAGGAATCCTGTCAGGAAGAATGGTCATCTTATTATCAATGAACCACAGACCTATAGGCTCCGCCAAAGCCACAACAATAAGTGCAATGAAAAGCTGGATCAGCACAGCAGTGGAATAGACCTTATTGAGCTTCAGGTCGTCGCCCTTGCCCATCTCGAAGGTGATGAAACGCTGGACTGCAGAATTGAGAGCTCCGGAAATCACCGTAAACATGGCGACTACTCCACTGACGACATTATATATGCCGAAGTCACTCTCACCTAATGCCGCAAGAACTACCCGTGACGTATACAGACCCACAAGCATAAGGACAAACATCCTGACATATAACATCAAGGTGTTCTTCGCAATACGGCTTCCTTTATTTGTACTATTATCCATAATCATACAAATATACTCATTTATCGGTACATATTATAATTTTTGTAGATTAAAACGTTTTCTTTTGGAGGTTTCGATTATTGTTGTTAAATTAGTGGTCGGAATGAAATTTTAAACACCAAAACAATAACAGCTATGGTAAGATATTGTGTAATGTGGAAGTTCAAGCCATCAGATGGCAAGACTCCAAAGGAACTCGCTGAAGATGTCAAGGAAAAATATGAGTCCCTCATGGGACTTGTGCCAGGCCTTCAGCATATTGAGGTGGGAGTAAACAGAAATGAAGGAAAGACCTCTTACGATGCAGTGATGATGGCAGACTTCGAATCATGGGAATCACTCGCGGCATATAAGGCTGACACCTTGAGGGACAACGTCATAGAATACGTAAAGACTATCGCAGAAGTACGTGCGAAAGTTGAATACGAAAGATAGAAAGATAAGTCGAAAGACAGATAATGCTGGCCTGACGGTCAGCATTATTTTTTACTATAAATGATATTTCTTTGTATGCTCGGCGATGAGCTCAGCATCATCGAAATAGTCGATCTTCATTGCCTTGCGAACATCAGCGAGAGTCTTCGCAGCCTCAGCCCTTGCAGCCTCTGATCCCTTGCGGAGAATCTCATAAACCTGCGGGATATTCTGCTCGTAATGAGCTCTTCTCTCACGCATAGGCTGAAGGAAATCCTCCATGATGTTGAATAGGAACTTCTTGCAAGTGCCGTCACCAAGACCACCACGACGATAATGATCCTTCATCTCGTCAAGATTGGCATATTCAGGAAGGAACTTGGCAAAGTGGCTGTCATCGCAGAAAGCGTCAAGATAAGTGAACACCACATTGCCCTCAACATGTCCTGGATCTGTAATCTGAAGGTGTTCAGGATCAGTGTACATGCTGTTTACCTTCTTCTTGACCTCCTTGGATGTATCGGAAAGATATATACAGTTGCCCAGAGACTTACTCATCTTTGCCTTTCCATCTGTACCAGGAAGGCGGAGACACGCTGAATTCTCAGGAAGCACCATCTCCGGAGTCACGAGAGTCTCACCGTACACAGAATTGAACTTATGAACGATTTCACGAGTCTGCTCAATCATAGGAGCCTGGTCCACACCTACTGGAACTGTAGTCGCACGGAACGCAGTGATGTCAGAAGCCTGGCTGATAGGATATGTGAAGAATCCGACAGGTGTACCCTTCTTGTTCTGATTATCATCCTCCTCACCCTCAGAGAATCCCCTGAGCTGAATCTCCTGCTTCACAGTAGGATTACGCTGAAGACGCTGAACAGTCACAAGGTTCATGTAATAGAATGCAAGTTCGCAGAGTTCAGGTACCTGAGACTGGATGAATATAGTGACCTTCTCCGGATCAAGGCCGGCAGAAAGATAGTCGAGAGCTACCTCTATGATATTCTGGCGGATCTTCTCCGGATTGTCAGCATTGTCGGTCAAAGCCTGAGCGTCAGCAATCATGATGAATATCTTCTCATACTCACCTGAATTCTGGAGCTCGACTCTACGCTTCAACGATCCCACATAGTGACCGAGATGTAGTTTTCCGGTTGGACGATCGCCTGTCAAAATAACCTTTCCCATAAAAATCTACTAATTTGGCGTTATAATCTGCGGTTTCACCACAAAAATCCCACAAATATAACAAACTTTTCCGAAGATTTATACCTTTGCTGCACTAACTAAAACCATTAGAGAAATGAAGAAAATGATTTTTAGCATGGTTTTCATGCTTATGCCGTTAGCGGCAGCATTTGCACAGGATGTAGTTGGAAAGTGGAAACTTGAGGACGGAAGTGCAATTGTAGAGGTGTACAAGAGTGGTGATGCCTTCAACGGCAAGATCGTATGGCTTGCTGAGCCTACAGAACCGGATGGGACTCCTGCAAAGGATGACAAGAATCCAGACAAGAATCTCCGCAGCCGTGAGCTAATCGGCCTCAACATGCTCAGCAATCTCAAGGCAACAGACAAAAACGAATACAGCGGCGGATCCATCTACGATCCAGGTAACGGAAAGACCTACAACTGCTCGATGAAGGTAGAAGGCGACGTTCTCAAGGTCCGCGGCTCTCTGGACAAGAAAGGTCTTCTCGGAAGAACAATGGACTGGTTCAGAGTCAAATAAATCATCACTCAAATCTTTGAGTGTCAAGGTTTTAACTACAAATGCCTGCTGCGAATCGCAGCAGGCATTTGTAGTTAAAATATTATTATACAATCAGTTAGGTGCTGACGGTTTCAGTACTGGTCTTTCGCCAGAACTATGCGGTAGAGGTTGCAGCCGATAAGGTTACCCAGCACGATGCAGACATAGACACCGATGACCTGGAGGGCATGAGCCTTGAGGAATGCGACAGGAACGCAGGTGTAATAGAACGCATCAGCTACACAGTGGGTGAAGCCGCACACAATGAAGAGAGGAACTGCCAGAAGAAGCGGAATATAATGTTTCTCCCTGGCAAATCTCACTGCAGTAGTCATCAGGAATCCGCAGGGAATACCGAGAAGTCCGCACCTCAGGGCTCCGGTTTCAAGTCTTAACTCCAGAACCTTCTGGGCCGCACCCTGAATATCCATTGTAGAAATACGGGAGATAAGTCCCAGACAGAGACATCCGAGGATGTTTCCGAAAAGGATGAAGAACAGGTTTCCCACCTCATTCTTCTGGATGAAACCAGCCGTTCCGGTGTAGAGCTTAAGCTTGTAACCTACAACTGAAAGCAATCCGAGCGAGAAGAGGATTGCTCCCACAAGAGGGCCGTAAGTCTCTGACTGAATGCCAGATGCGAGAAATCCAAAACCCGCGGTTCCTATAAATATTCCTGCAAATATTGACGATCTTAATGTCTTTAACATATCCTTTCGGTTTAAAAACGGCCGCAAAGATATATTATTTTTCTATATCAACAACATTAAGGATTCCCTCACATACGATAAAACGTATGTTATATCCGGCAAACGAAAGGCCGTACTCCCTGTTCGGATCATTGTGATACGACGGGCGGGGATCAAGGCTAAGCATCTCCACCATCGCAGCCAGAACATCATCATCGGACACTTTTGCTACTAGCTCCGGTGACATGCTGACATGCAGTTTTCTTTCTGACAGACCGTCAACATAGCCACACTTGGCCTCCGGATGCGAATCCGCATAACGGATATATGGCTTGATATCATAAATTGGCGTACCATCCATAAGGTCAGCGCCCTTTACATAAATGACAGGGCCGTCCTCGCATTGAAGATCGATAGACTCAACCTGCACACATGAAAGGCCTATAGGATTCGGGCGATAGGGAGACCTGGTACCAAAGACACCCATATGAGCATTACCTCCAAGACGAGGAGGACGGACAGTGGGCTGCCATTCCGAATGCTTGTTCGCAGAGAACTCCCAGATAAGCCAGATATGAGAGAACTCTTCAAGGCCTCTGAATGCCTCTACGTTCCTGAAATCTTCTTCAAAAATGATTTTTCCTACAAGATGTTGAGCGAGACCGCTCTGACGAGGAATACCGAATTTTTCAGGAAACTCTGTCCTGATGTGCGCAATAGGTCTGATTTCCATACAAATTATCTTTGCACCCCAAATTTAGGAAATAAATGGAAATTTCACATAACTTTGTGATAGATGTCTCGACTTCGCTCGACATGACAAGTATGCTTTGGTCAACAAAACAACTATACTTTGGGCGAAATGACAAGTAATAATTTGATAAATCAATATACTATATGAAGAAAATCGCAGGATTTGCAGCAATCATCGCACTGACATCGGTATTTTCATGTCAGGAGGAGAAGGGATTCAAGACTGACAGTCTCGGCGTGGAAGTGACTGCGGAGGAGAACAGGGAATATTCCTATACAGATAAGCAGGCGGGATATTGGTACGGAAGGACGCATCAGGAGTCGCCCGAATGGTGGTCTGGATGGAATATGGCGAAAAAGCGTGTACTGGCAGACTACACACTGGGAATTGACGACAGACAGCTCAAGCGCACGGAGGCTGAGGTGACAGTCTATCCTGAAAGGCTGGAGCGCAGATGGGAGGAGGCAACCGAAAAGTTCTATCTTCTCGACAGGAAACCTGTCATATATATGAACATAGAGACATCAGCGGATTCCATCTGGTGTATGCTTGACATGAGTCATATCACAGAAATGACAGAGGAGGCTGACGGGATTTTCTTCACTCCACGCGAGGCCCGGGACAAAAGGATAATGCTTACCACAGCGGTGGAGACGGCATTCGAGCCGTCAGGCTCGGGGATGAAGGCCGGAAGCGGAGCTGAGGGCTTCATCCTTACCTTCGGCACAGCCGAAGAATGCCGTGCGCTGACACAGGAATTCCGCAACTCAGGACAGCAGCTCATTGCTGATAGGAAGGCAAGAATCAATGACCTCATTACAGAATATAACCCATTGGAGTCCAACATTCCTGACCTTGACAAGGCAATTGACTGGATCACCATCACTATGGACGAACTTATCACATGCCAGCAGGGCAACGGAATCTACGCCGGACTACCATGGTTCAACGAATACTGGGGACGAGATATGTTCATATCAATGCCAGGAGCATGTCTCGTGACAGGACAGTTCGACATCGCAAAGGAAATCCTCAAAGACTTCGTCAAACTGCAGGACACCAACCCTGAGTCTGAGACATACGGACGTATCCCTAACAGAGCAAATCTGGAAGGAATCCTCTACAACACCACAGACGGCACACCTCGCCTTGTCATCCAGGCATACCAGCTTGCTCAATACTCAGGAGACACCGAATTCCTTCACGAACTCTACCCTGCCCTGAAATTAAGCATTGAGGCATCTATAGCGAACTACACAGACGAAAAAGGCTATCTGACACATGCAGACGCCGACACATGGATGGATGTAAAGCGTAACGGCATACCAGGCTCACCTCGCGGCAACCGCGCCAACGACATTCAGGCATTGTGGTATGACCAGCTCATGGCGGGAAGCCAGATTGCAGCCATCGTCGACGACCCCGCATCGGCTGAAAGATGGAGCGGACTCGCACAGATCCTCGCTTCCAATTTTGAGGCAGACTACTGTAACAAGGAAGACAAATACATATATGACCATCTCAATGCAGACGGCACCGCAGACACCCAGTTCCGACCAAACCAGCTCTACTGTTTCGACCTCGTCAACGATACTGATTTCAAGCAGCAGGTAACCCGCAGAGCATGGGAAGAACTCGTATATCCTTGGGGAGTAGCCTCTCTTGCACAATGGGACACACAGTTCCATCCTCAGCACGAGAACTGGCACTATTACCACAAGGATGACGCATACCACAACGGTACAGTGTGGCTTTGGAACAATGGTATTGCAATGCAGCGAATGCTTGAATATGGCCAGGTGGACACTGCATGGGAGCTGTTCAAGAACATGAACAGACAGGCATTGTACGAAGGTGCAGTCGGAAGTCTCAGCGAAAATGCAGACGCACATCCTCGTGAAGGAGCAGCATGGGCAAACCGTTCAGGCACATTCCTTCAGGCATGGAGCAATGCCGAGCACCTGCGTGTATGGTACCAGTACTTCCTCGGTATACGTCCGGACCTTCTCCGCGGAGTCATCATCATCGAGCCGAACCTCCCTTCTGAAATAACAGAACTTGAAACATCAGTGAAGATCGGAGACGGAACTCTCCACTACAAATACGCACATGGCAAAGTCAAAGTGAAGCTCGAAGGCCTCAACGCAGAGCTGGACATCCACGAACCGAAAGGTCAGATTGACTCACCGGTCTTCGAAGGCACATCATTCTGCACACCTGACCCGTTGAGCAGTTACCCATGCTTTGCAGTCTACCACAACCCTCCACTCTCCTACTGACAGAAACTATTGTCAAAACGAACGGAAAAACACACTCATTATCCGTAAAACACAGAACATCAAAGAATTACCAGACAGATCCTTCCGCCAACATAAACATCACGAAAAAACCGCAACAGAATAACTTCTATTGCGGTTTTGTGTGGTGCCACCGGGAATCGAACCAGGGACACAAGGATTTTCAGTCCTTTGCTCTACCAACTGAGCTATGGCACCAGATTTTGTTTAGAACTACCCTACCTTTCGATTGGGATTGCAAAGGTAGACATTATTTTGATATCTGCAAACTTTTCCGTAAAGTTTTTTCAATATTTTTTTAATAATTATTTCGTACCTTCGCAGTTCTATGGTACAGAAGACCTACATATCAGTGATCATACCGCTCAAAATCGAGTGGGAGCCAAGCTATTACGTAGAATCTCATCAGAATGTAGGCATTGGAGACAGAGTGAAGGTGTCATTCGCAGGAAAAGAGTATACCGGTGTGGTGAGTGCCACGGACATCACACCTGAGACCGACACTTCGAAAATCAAACCCATAACGAAGATCGAAACCGAGATCGAAAGGATCCTGCCAGAAGAGATCGCCTTATGGAGACATGTCGCCGATTATTATATGTGTACTATTGGAGAAGTCTACAAGGCAGCGTATCCGTCCGGAAAGATAAATCTGGAGGAAGCACACGCCCTGGCATTGACCAAAGCCAAGGAAAGGAAGGAGAAAATTCTGGCCGGAATGGAGGCAAGACGTGACAGAATCTGGGAGCGAATAGACAGGAAGCAGGAACTTTTGGCGAAATCCAGGGAAGGCACCAAGGCAAGAGCCAAGTACACAGAAGAACTGGAAAGGATCATACTTGAACTCCAAAGAGCAGAAACCGCTATAGCAAGCTTCATTGAAATGTCAGAGTCTCCTGCCCGGGGAGTGATCAATGACCTTCAAAGCGAGATCGCCCTCAGTCCGGCTCAAACCAGAGCATACGGACAGATCAACGAAGAATTCTGCAAAGGACGCCCGGTACTGCTACATGGACTCACAGGCTCTGGAAAGACAGAAATCTACCTCAAACTGGCACAGGAAGCACTTTCCAAAGGCAAGAACATCCTCTACCTCGTCCCGGAGATTGCACTCAGCAGACAACTCGAAGACAGACTCCGAGACCATCTCGGAGACAACCTTCTGGTATTCCATTCCGGCAAGACAGCAGCAGAGAAGAGAAACACTGCAGAAACTATGAGGAACTGCTCTAAAACAGGCAGCAACTATGTAGTTCTAGGTACCCGTTCCGCCCTCTTCCTGCCTCATGATGAACTCGGGCTCATCATTGTGGACGAAGAACATGACAGTTCATATAAACAGGACTCTCCTGCACCAAGATATAACGGACGCGACACAGCTTTAATGCTCTCTGTAGTACACGGGAGCAACATAATACTCGGCTCGGCAACTCCTTCACTTGAAGAGCTTTACAACTGCGAATGCGGCAAGCACTCATATGTAAGCCTCAATGAAAGATTCCACGGCTCCGTGGACTCTGATATAGAGATCGTCGACACAAAGGCAGAACGCCGCAAAAGAGGAATGCACGGCAATTTCTCACGCAAACTCATAGAACATATCAGACAGACGCTGAAAGACGGAGGACAGGTCATGATCCTTCGTTCACGCCGCGCATGGTCGTTGGCACTGCAATGTGAAGAATGCGGAGAAATACAGAAATGCCCGCACTGCAACGTAAGCCTGAGCCAGCACAAGCAGGGAGACATGATATGCCATTACTGCGGCTACAAGACAGCATACACAGGACATTGCAGCAAGTGCAACGGCACACTTAAAAGCCTCGGAGCAGGTACACAGAAGATCGAGGAAGAAGCAGCAGCACTATTCCCTGATGCAAGGATCGCCAGACTGGACAGCGACACAGCACAGAACAGGGCATACGAGTCCAGGACAATAAAGGAATTCAGCGAAGGCGAAATCGATATACTCATCGGCACACAGATACTGACCAAAGGATTTGATTTCAGCAACCTGAGACTGGTAGCGGCCATTGCTGCCGACACGTTGCTAGGAATACAGGACTTCCGTGCCGATGAAAAGGCCCTCCAACTGTTTGAACAATTCAGAGGAAGATGCGGACGCAGAGGAAGCAAAGGCCTGTTCGTAATCCAGACATCACAACCGGAACACCCTCTTTATCAAAGAATTGCAGATAACGAAATCACATTATTGAATCAGTCTCTGCTTGAGGAACGACGTGAATTCAACTTCCCGCCATATTCAAGAATCATAGAGATCATAATAAGAGACAGATACGAAGACCGGGCAGCAAGAATATCTGTACAGATAGCGAAATCGCTGAAAACCGGCACCGTGACCGGGCCATACACACCTGCAGTGGACAAGGTAGCTGACGAATATATCAGAGTGATACGCATCAGTCTGCCTAAAGACCGCAATCTCAGGGCAAACAAGAAGGAAATATCCGCAACTATACAGAAAATTGAAAAAGACCTGAAATATCCAGGCCACATCTCGATTAACGTAGACCCTTCTTAGAGCCGGAAAATCCAGGACCGACAAGGACCTTGATTCTTTCCGGAAGGACTGCCATATGCACAGGAGCACGTCCTATCACTTCTCCGTCCACCTCAGCAGGCTCTGCGTCAGCATCAGTATACGGAATTATACTGACATCTGCACACTTGACCTGTGTCAGGACATCAACCTTGTGGAAAGTACCAGTAAAAAGTCTTAGTACCTCCTTGGCAATCTTCCAGATAGGAATATCAGGAATGATGGTCACATCAACCTTGCCATCCCCAAGTTCAGCCAACGGAGTCTGTCTCATACCGCCACCGGAATACTTTCCAACCCCGAAAGCCATCGAAAGATATTTGCCGTCAAATACTGTCACGCCATCGGCAACCACCTTCGCACGTACTGGTTCACGATGCCTGATACAATAGACCAGAGCCTTGACATATAGTTTCTTTCCACGCTCGCCACGTTCCTTCTTACGATTCACGATTTCGCACACCCTAGCGTCAAGACCTATACCGCCGATATTCACCATATATGAAACCGAAGACGGATCAGCCTCCACTTTCACGACATCCTGTTCAGCAAACTCTGCAGCTGCAATAACGTCCACAGCCTTACGGATATCACGTGGCACAAACGTAGACTTGACCCAGTCGTTTCCTGAACCGACAGGCAGAACTCCGAGATAAAAATCGGAAAGAGAAACCCCTTCGTTTTCGGAAGAATACACATAGGCAGCGATACCGTTGAGCACATCATGGACAGTACCGTCACCACCCACCGCAATGAACTTCCGGTATCCGGCTGCGGCACCCTTCTGACTGATAGCAATAGCGTTATCCGCACCACCTGTAAACTTGGCCTTATATTTCACACCGGCCTCATCAAGCATTCTGGCCGCCTTCTTCCATACTGAACCGGCCTTCCTTGAAGCCGCGAATACATTCACGACAACCAGCCATATATCCTTCTCGGTTGAAACCATATCCTGTCCTTTAAATATAACCTGACCTTTCATCTGCCGCAACTGCCTTAACTGCCACAGGCATGAATACATCGGGCACTCAAAAAAGTTATCAACAAAAGTAGTAAATAAAGAGGAAATCAAAGAATCGTATGAAATAATTTTTGTATTTTTGCCAAGATTATGCGTTTAAACAAACGACCATGGGTAAAGTAATAGCAATAGCAAATCAGAAAGGTGGAGTCGGCAAGACAACCACCGCCATAAACCTAGCCGCATCTCTATCTGTCCTTGAGAAGAAGGTCCTCATCATCGATGCTGACCCTCAGGCAAATACCACATCCGGCCTGAACTTCTCTCCAGACAGCGAAGAGAAGAGAACGCTGTATGAGGTCCTCACCGGAGAGATCGACATTCAGGACAGTCTCATCCAGACAGAGATAGCATCACTGCACATGATTCCTTCGCACATCAACCTCGTCGGTGCAGAGCTGGAACTTGTACATGACCCTCACAGAGAGGTATTCCTGAAGAATGCTCTTGCTGAGATCAAGGACAGATACGACTACATCATCATCGACTGTTCCCCATCACTCGGACTCATCACCATCAACTGCCTCACAGCAGCTGATTCGGTAATCATACCGGTACAGCCGGAATTCTTCGCACTTGAAGGTCTCGGAAAACTGCTGCAGACCATCAGACTCGTGCAGGACAGACCTAATCCCGACCTCACTATCGAGGGCTTCCTCGTAACAATGTTTGACGGTAGGACAAAGGTCCACAATCAGGTACTCACAGAGCTTCAGGAACATTTCAAGGACATGGTATTCAGCACCATCATCCAGAGAAACATCCGTCTCAGCGAGGCTCCTTCGCATGGTAAGCCGATCATCCTTTATGATGTGATCTGCAACGGCACTACCAACTATCTCAACCTGGCCAAGGAAATCCTCGAAAAGAACGGAACACCTGTAGGAATGTAAAACTAAGACACAACACGACATGAGCAAGCAGCAAAGAGGTTTGGGCAAAGGAATCAACGCCCTTTTCGGAGACACAGCCGACCTAGGTAACATAAGAAAGCCGGTAGGCTATATCAATAAGGAAGTCGTCACAGAAGAACAGCCCCAGAAGGGACCTGCCGCCGATGTCCTTCTCATCCCCGTGGACCTCATAGAACCTAACCCGTTCCAGCCGCGAATGACCTTCGATCAGGAAGCATTGGACGAGCTCGCGGAGTCAATCAGGACATTGGGACTCATCCAGCCTATCACCGTCCGCAGAAAGACCGGTGGCGGCTACCAGATCATCAGCGGAGAGCGTCGTTTCAGAGCATCCAGACTCACAGGAATGACCATGATTCCTGCATATATCAGAGATGCCAACGACCAGGGAATGCTCGAGATGGCGATTGTCGAGAACATCCAGCGAGAAGACCTGGACCCTATCGAAGTAGCCCTCAGCTACCAGAGACTTATCGAAGAGTGCAGCCTCACACAGGAGCAGATGGCACTCAGGGTCGGAAAGAAACGTGCTTCCGTGACCAATTTCCTCCGTCTTCTCAAGCTTCCTGCAAAGATCCAGCATGACCTTAAGGTCGGCCTCCTGTCAGTAGGACATGCGAAAGTCCTCCTCGGAGTGGAAGACACCAACGTACAGGAATACCTGTGCGACCTCGTCATCAAGGAAGACCTCTCAGTAAGGCAGCTTGAAGACAAGATCCGCAAACTGGGCACCCCGAAGAATGAGACCGAGACCGAGTCTCAGGACCTGCCGGAAGAATATTTCAAGGTACTGGAAATAGTCGGCAAGTATTTTGAGAACAACATCAGCCTCAAACGCTCGTCAGCAGGAAAAGGTTCGATGACCATTCATTTCAATTCGGACGAAGAAGTCAAGAAGTTCCTGCAGGCACTTGAAGACTCAAAATTCTAAAACAGGGAATGCGCAGACATCTATTGAAATACATTCTGGCCATTTTCGTGGGACTCATAGGTTTCACGCAGAACGGTCATGCCCAGTTCAAGGAAGAAGCCTTCACCCAGACCTACAACGAGCATCCTGATACAACCGGAAGAGCAGATACAACAGACAGACTGTTCTCATTCAAGGAATATTTCGGAGGACTCGCCCACAAGAACACACTCAAAGTAGGCAATGTCTTCGCCGGCTCACTCATACTTCCGGGAACTGCACAGATATACAACAAGGACTACTGGAAGCTCCCTATCGTCTACGGAGGAATCGGAGCCCTCGCCGGCACCGGAGGATATTACCTGCACCAGTACAACAAGCAGCAGAAGGCATACACCGCATGGGAAAAGGACAAGAATGCCTATGAAGTCGAATTCGGATCAGGATATCCATACGAAGCACCGATAGTCAACAAGAACTACAAATCCACAGGAACATGGCTCATGGTGGGAGCTGGACTTATGTATTGGGGATCCCTTCTCGACGGAGTCATAAGCTATGAGACAGATCAGAAGCCACTTCCGGGAAAATCCACAATCTACTCTCTCCTATGCCCGGGACTCGGACAGATCTACAACGGAGAGTTCTACAAGGTACCGATCTACTGGGGAGGACTGTTGATATCAGTACACTGCCTTGCACTGAACAACAGAAACTACAAACGATTCAAGTCAATACATAACGAAGCCACATCCGACACAGGATACAACGGTGCGATTTCGGCGGAAACCGCTAAATGGTATCGAGATGTATACCGTCGTTACAGAGACTACTCTATCGTGGCGACAGCCCTTATATACCTCCTGCAGGTCATCGACGCCAACGTCTTTGCATATATGCATGACTTCGAACTGACTGACGACATAGCCATGTCGGTTGAGCCGGCAGTCATCGCACCGGACAACGCCTATGCAATGAACACCAGCACCTACACGACAGGAGGAAATGCCCTGGGAGTTAGATTCGGATTGACATTCTAAAACCTCCACCCACGTCATAAAACAGATATGAATATAAAACGACTATACTCAGTCGCTTTGGCGGCTGCCTTGATTATGGCCGGCGTTAATGCAAACGCACAGCAAAAGATCAACGATAAGAAGAGACTATCTGAGGAGAACCAGAAACTCAGGGAGGTTATCGACTCCCTGAAAATGGAGTTGGACCGCTGCAGGACCGAACTCGACGTAAGCGACAGCCTTGCTGCAGAAATGATGGCTGCATATGGCGAAAGCATTGACATGAACTCGGATGAAATGGCCGAAGAAGCAGAAGATCTGCCGATCGAATATACAGCCGAGACCTCAGACAGTCTTTTGAACATCTGGTATACACAGAAAATGATATCAGAAGACATCGACGTCAACCTCGACAGCGTCAAATTCCAGTCCAACGTGCCAGACGAAGTCTATATCGAGAGAATCAGGAAGATGAACTCATTCATCACACTTCCCTACAATGACATCGTAAAGAACTATATCATAAAGTATTCCGAGAAAATGCCAGAGACCATGGCACGGATGCTTGGTCTATGCAACTATTACATGCCGATCTTCGAGGAGATACTCGACAGATACGACATGCCGGAGGAACTCAAGGCAATGGCAATAATCGAATCAGCCATGAACCCGCTTGCAGTTTCACGTGTCGGAGCCAAGGGCATGTGGCAGTTCATGTACGGCACAGCAAAGATCTACGGTCTGCGTATCGACTCATTCGTAGATGAACGCCTCGACCCGATAAAGGCTGCAGATGCTGCAGCACGATATCTCCAGGATGCATATGAAATCTTCGGAGACTGGAACCTCGCAATCGCATCATACAACTGCGGAGCAGGAAATGTCAACAAAGCAATCCGCCGCGCCGGTGGCAAAAGAGCATTCTGGGACATCTGGCCATACCTCCCACGCGAAACACGTGGATATGTACCTGCTTTCGTAGGAGCATTATATACCCTTAACTTCCATAAGGAACATGGCATCAAGCCCGCCGCAGTAGGCATGCCGGTAGCAGTAGACACCTTCAGGATCACAAAGCAGCTGCACCTCAAGCAGGTAAGTGAACTCACCGGAGCACCTATCGACGAACTCAAGAATCTCAATCCGCAGTACAAGCACGAGATAATCCCAGGACACGAAAGAGAATATATCCTACGTATCCCATACACATACACCAACGCATTCATCGAACAGGAGGACAGTCTTTACAGGCACAAGGCAGATGTATACTTCAACCCAGTAACAATCAAGAAGATAAAGGATGGTGGAGACGGAGAGTCAATCATCTATAAAGTCAAGAGCGGAGACTACCTCGGAAAGATCGCTTCACGCTACAGAGTCAGCGTGGCCCAGATCAAGAAATGGAACAAGCTCAAGAGCAACAACATTCGCGTAGGACAGAGACTGCTCATCTACCGCGGCGGCAATGTACCTGTGCAGCAGACAAGTTCAAGCAGTACCAAGCCGGCAACACAGACAAGCAGCAAACCTGGCACATCTGCCGCGAATGCCAAAGGACATGTAACCTATACAGTGAAGAGCGGAGACTCATTCTACTCGATATCCAAGAACTATCCGGGAGTCAGCGCACAGAACATCATGGACTACAACGGATTCACCAGCAGTTCGCTCAGAGCAGGAATGGTCATCAAAATCCCACAGTTCTAAAACTTCAACACAGCATAAAGCTTAAGCTCGGCCTTGCCGGGCTTAACTTTTTTATAATAGGCAGTATAAGAGCACCTTACAGCAAACT
Source organism: Candidatus Cryptobacteroides sp. (assembly GCA_045614805.1). Lineage (GTDB taxonomy): Bacteria > Bacteroidota > Bacteroidia > Bacteroidales > UBA932 > Cryptobacteroides. Next base: position 67,090 of record JAZLDR010000018.1, read on the forward strand.
TCAAATCACGTGAAGGTTTATATGAAAGCATTGCACTGGTCCACAGCCCCCTGCCATACAGAGCCGGCACAGTAAACGACCCGGGAATATCCCGTTCATATACATATATCCTGTCATCCCAATAATCCACTCGAAAGAATCCTTGTCGCAGATAGGCTGAAACCCGGTCAGTACGATATCCTCCTTCAAGGTAACAGGCAGCAGCAAAATCTCTGCACCACAACACATCCCCTCTGAAATTTCCTGAAAAACAGCCATGCTCACAAGAGATATCTGTCCTTACTGACGTTCTGAACGGCTGACCCCAAGTGCGGTATCGCTCATCTGCCCGAAGCTTCAACTTAAGTATTTCCAGAATCTGATATTCCCATAAGGCCTTTACCCTTAACTGATGACTGCCATGTTCCTCATCACCCTTCGGTGAATCATAACAAACTGCATCCAGAGACACAGTGCCCCTATGTCGCGAATATCCGGTACCAAAACTTGCTGCCCACGACAATCCAGTCGACTCCTTGGCAGAATGCCTCATCTGCACCGCCATACGGGAATCTCCACCGGCACAGAAATCTGTACCAACCAACAACTTATACTTTCCATCCAACCATGAACACGCAGCTTCACCAAACAGATTGACACCACGGATACATAATGCAGCATCCACGGACGACTCAAATACGGTTTCAGCTCCGGCAAGGCTATACTTGACGCTATGCGTTGTGGACAAATGCCCATACTTCATCCGCCAAAGCAGGTTGACAGCAGGAAGAAAACTGATTTTTTCAGGTTCCTCTGCCGCATCCTTCAAGCCATTGACCGCAATAAAAGACGATAACGAAACATTGCCGAACCAGAACTCCGAAGCAACTCCAGTATTCGCAGAAGATCCATTATATGACCAACAGCGTGACAATCCCGAAGGCTTCTTCATGAATGTATCAGGAGAATCCAGGCCTGACATGAAAGCTCCGTTCCATAGCGAAAGTCCCTGGCCGAAACGCGCATTGAAATCCCCAACCAGCAACTTGCCGCGTGCCCTGCTGAAATCATATTGCACCGACACAGAATAATCTTCAGGAAGGCCCCCGGACGCAGCATAAGGGCGATTGAATCCAATGGCAAAGTGCATATGTTCCCCTACATCCAGTTTAGATTTCGCCCCATAATTCCACTGCAGATCTCCAACACGACCCGAAACATCTCCGGATGACCTTTTCATCGCTGATCTCACCGCCACTTCCCCATCCATAATACCACCTCCGGATCCGCCTCCTATCTCTCCACCGGATAGCGAGACAAAAAGCCTGAGTACATCCACAAAAGACTTGCTGAATCCATCCACTGAAGCCAGTTCGAGCCATGACATGATATCTCCATGCCTGCTGCGATAATCTTCCAGAGCCGCCACCTGAAAACGGGAAAACAATCCGGAAGACTCCAACACCCCCACCGAAGCCTTATTTAGCTTCAGCGGACTTCCAAGAAATTCCGCCAATCTTTCAGCCTCGTCCATATCCACATCTTCCGGAGAGATTGCCCCGACAAACCTCATGATATATTCCATTTCATCAACCTGTGCCGCAACATTACAACACACAAGACAAAGCAACAGAACAGACACTACCCTCATCTCAAACGCACATTAATGATGCAATTGTAAGCAGGAATACAGTCCGAATGGTTGTTTTAGTGTAAAACAACTCGATATTTTTATCTTTTTTAAACTTTTTAAAACTTTTATGCTATTTTTGTTAATTGTTGTAAACAAAACAGACATGGAAAAAGTCACATTACACGACAAGACATTCAAGAAATTCATCCCGTACGAGGACCTTACTTCAGCTATTGACAAAGTAGCAGACAAAATCAACAACGATTTCAAAGGCTGCACTGACATTCCGATTCTTCTTTGCGTACTCAACGGCTCCATCATGTTCATGGGAGAACTGATGAAGAGACTTGAGTTCAACTGCCAGATAGTATCCACAAAACTCACATCCTACGAAGGAACTGAGACAACAGGAAAAGTCAAGCAGGCAATGGGACTCACAGCAGATATAACCGGAAGACGGGTAATCGTTGTAGAGGACATCGTGGACTCAGGCAATACCATTGTAGAGCTTAAGAAGATTCTCGAAGAAAAGGGAGCAGCAGAATCACGCATCTGCACCCTCCTTCTTAAACCGGACGCATATAAAAAGGATGTCATCATCGACTACGTGGCAATGAAAATTCCTAACGACTTCATCGTCGGATTCGGTCTTGACTACGACGAACTCGGACGTAATCTCAAAGACATCTACGTTCTTGACGCATAAACGACTCAAATCAAACTTATATGAAATACTACATTCTCTTTGGCCCTCCAGGTGCAGGAAAAGGCACACAGGCCACAGCGATGGTTGAGAAATACAACCTTCATCACATCTCTACAGGAGCCCTTCTCCGTAAGGAAATCGCAGCGCAGACAGAGCTCGGAATTCAGGCAAAAGCACTTATTGAAAAAGGCTGCCTCGTACCTGATGAAGTGGTGGAAGGTATGATAGAAAATGAATTCAACACCGTTACAGGCGTTGACGGATTCCTCCTCGACGGATTCCCACGAACACTCCCACAGGCAGAAGCCCTCGATGCAATCCTTGCAAAGCGAAACGAAGCCGTGACAAGTGTCGTGTCAATCATGATTCCTGACGAAATGATCATGGAGCGCATCAAAGGCCGTGCACTCAAGGAAGGCCGTGCAGACGACGCAAGCGAGGAAATCATCAACACACGTATCGTGACATACCACAATCAGACAGAACCTCTGATCGAGTATTACAGCAAGGCAGAGAAATACAATGAAATCGACGGTATCGGCACAATTGATGAAGTGCGTGACCGCATCTTCTCTGTAATGGACAAGTTTTAAGACAATATGGCAGACAGCAATTTCATAGACTATGTGAAGATCTATTGCCGTTCAGGCAATGGAGGTGCGGGTTCTACCCACATGAGGAGGGAGAAATATATTCCAAAGGGAGGTCCGGACGGTGGCGACGGAGGACGTGGAGGACACATCATCCTCAGAGCCAATCCTCAGTTCTGGACCCTAATCCATCTTAAATACCGCAAGCACATCATGGCAGAACATGGTGGCGCAGGCAGCGGACAGCTTCAGCACGGAAAGAACGGTGCGGACATCTACCTTGATGTGCCGCTCGGAACCGTTGCAAAGAACGCAGAGACAGGAGAGATCCTGTTCGAACTTGTGGAGCCGCATGAAGAGCGCATCCTTGTGAAAGGAGGACGCGGCGGACTTGGCAACAACAACTTCAAGACCGCAACAAACCAGACTCCACGCTACTCGCAGCCGGGAGAGCCATTCGAAGAAGGCTGGTTCATCCTCGAGCTTAAGCTTCTTGCAGACGTAGGACTCGTAGGCTTCCCTAATGCGGGCAAGTCTACCCTGCTCTCGACAGTATCTGCCGCACGTCCAAAGATTGCTGACTACCCGTTCACCACACTCGAGCCGAACCTCGGTATCGTAAGCTACTATGACGACAAGTCATTCGTAATGGCCGACATCCCAGGTATCATTGAAGGAGCACACGAGGGTAAGGGTATCGGAATGCGTTTCCTCAGACATATAGAACGTAACTCAATCCTCCTCTTCATGGTCGCTGCCGATCAGGACGACATCAGAGAGGGATATGAAGTACTCCTGAACGAGCTTCGCGAATACAACCCGGAACTCCTCGTCAAGGACCGAGTCCTGGCAATCACCAAATCGGACATGCTGGACGACCAGCTCAAGAGCGAAATTGAAGCCCAGCTTCCAGAAGACATCCCTCATGTGTTCATATCTTCATTCACACAGGAAGGTATCAAGGAACTGAAGGACATGCTCTGGGAGTCACTCCAGAAAGAAATGCCGGTTGAAGATGCCCCTACAGTCCTCTTCCCTGGCGACGACAACGAAAAAACCATTGATTAACTGTCATTTCGACTTAATAACTTTCATTCGATTTATTAACTGTCATTTCGAGCGAAGTCGAGAAATCTATGAACTGGACAGAAATCCATAAAATAGACCAGCTGCTGACCCTAGAGATCAACAGCTGGCATTCTTTTATCACAGATCCGATCTGGCAATTCTTCTCAGCCAAACTTGTCTGGGCCCCAATGTATGCAGCAATCATCGCACTCCTTATCTGGAAACTCGGTTGGAAACGCGGACTGTTCATCCTTGCAGGAGCATTGCTTACATTCGGATTCTGCGACCAGTTCTCCAACCTCATCAAGCACGCAGTAGGACGCATCCGCCCACTCAAGGACGAGTTCATGCTCGCAAACGGACTGCACGTATTGGAAAAAGGCGGAGGCTTCAGCTTCTTCTCAGCCCACTCGGCAAACGCATTCGGTCTGGCCTTCTGCACATTCATCGGTTTAAGAAACTGCCTAGCTGACATACAGAATCGACTTGCTCACCAGAAGCAAAAGTCAGAAAAGGCCGCAAGCTGCTTCTTTATGCCTAAATGGCTCAAAGCCTACGGCACATGGATGTTCTTCTGGGCGACAATGGTAGCCATCAGCCGAATCTTCGTCGGCAAACACTACCTCGGTGACGTCATCGTCGGCATCCTCGTCGGTTCCCTGGCCGGCTACGCCTTCGGCTATCTCACCAGCTACCTCGGCAACCGTTACATCACAAAACCTACTGAATAAGATAATTCCATCTGGCCAATGGCCACAGGCCTTAACATTACCATCGTCCCGGAGAAATTAAGCGGATTTTTCAAAAAATCTGCTTAATTTATCGACGCAAATCTGCCACAGATGTGCGCCAGACAATGACTTTAGCAAATATCCGCGTACTTTTTGTGTACGCGGATATTTATCTTGACCTTTGCTCTGGTAACATTTAACAAACGTCGATATGAACGATTTTAGATTTAACGAAAATGGGCAGAACGAGGAGGTTGTAGGTAGATATGTAGACCTTCTGACCAACAGTGGTTTCAAGGCCGTGTTCGGAGACAGGGATAACAAGGACGTGGTAATGTCTGTAATCAATGCACTACTTCCGCCACACAGACATGTGACTGATATCGAATATGCTCCGACGGAGTATCAGGGACGCCTGATAAAGAACAAGGAGTTCAGATATGACTTCATGTGCAAGGGCGCTGATGGTGTTGCATTCATAGTGGAGGTCCAGTGTTATCCTGAGGCCTACTGGTTTCAGAGGTGCGTGAGCTATGCAAGCAGGGCATATGACAGGCAGAACAAAAAGGGTGATGAATATGATGTCCCGCCTGTTTATCTGATCGGACTGATGGGTGTCGAGATGAAGCACTCCTCAATGGAAACGTGGAAGAACAGGTATGTTGCGGAGTATGTCTTCATGGAAAAATTGAGCCATGAGTTGCAAGATGACACTATAATTATTATCTTCGCA
>JAZLDR010000019.1:0-59874 GCA_045614805.1 Candidatus Cryptobacteroides sp.
TGACCGCAAGGAGCGTCCTAGGGCAAAACTGGTGACTGGGGCTAAGTCGTAACAAGGTAGCCGTACCGGAAGGTGTGGCTGGAACACCTCCTTTTTGGAGCTGTTATTGACACGAGCTTTTCGGTTGTGTATGAGGTTCAAGTAAGTCTTGACAGTGTGATTCAGTCTTTTTTATATACAGTCCCGTAGCTCAGTTGGTTAGAGCACTACACTGATAATGTAGGGGTCAGCAGTTCAAGTCTGCTCGGGACTACCAAGCATGGGGGTATAGCTCAGTTGGCTAGAGCACCTGCTTTGCAAGCAGGGGGTCGTCGGTTCGACTCCGACTATCTCCACTCAAGGATGACTCTTCAGTCATCCTTTTTTTTATTTCATACTATTCTCTATATTAATGCTATATTTGTAAACTAAATATATACAAGTATATGCATAAGTCACAGAGAAATATCCTTCTAATCACAGTTTGCGCACTTCTTGTCGCCGGCGTTTTTCAAGCCAATGCTCAGGGTGTTGAAAATCTGACTCCTGTTCCGGCAGAAATCTGTATCAACGGTGGAGAATATTCTTTCGAGGTGGAACCGAAGGTCAGATATGTCACTCTGAAGAAGGGATCCATCCCGTCGGAGGCATACAGACTTAGGATTGACAAGAGAGGCGTGACCATCAGTTCATGTGATCCTGCCGGTGCTTTCTATGCCAGACAGACTCTCGACCAGATGTTGATGGGCGCTGATGGGTCTAAAGTCCTTCCGTACTGCGAAATCTACGATTATCCCCGTTTCAAGTACAGAGGTCTTCATCTTGATGTGTCCAGACATTTCAGATCCATTGATTTTCTCAAGAAGCAGATTGACGCCATGGTCACTTACAAGATGAACAGAATGCACATTCACCTTACTGATGCGGCAGGTTGGCGTATGCAGATAGATTCATATCCAAGACTTCATGAATTTGCTGCGTGGCGTCCTCATGCCGAGTGGAAGGAATGGTGGTTCCAAAGCGACAGGCCTTATTGTGAAGAAGGCACTCCTGGTGCATATGGCGGATATTATACAAAAGAACAGCTCAAGGAACTGATTCAATATGCAGCAGATAGGTTTGTGGAGGTGATTCCTGAGATCGAGATGCCTGGTCATAGCGAAGAAGTCCTTGCAGCATATCCGGAACTTTCGTGCACAGGTAAACCCTATTCCCAGGGCGAGTTCTGTGTGGGAAATGAAGATACGTTCAGGTTTCTGCAGAGTGTTCTTGATGAGGTCATGGAGGTTTTTCCTTCAGAATATATTCATATAGGCGGTGATGAGGCCAATAAGGAACATTGGAAGAAATGTCCGAAGTGTCAGCAGAGAATGCAGGAAGAGGGGCTGGAGAATGTGGACGAACTTCAGAGCTATATGATAAGGCGCGTGGCGTCATATGTACAGTCAAAAGGAAGGCAGGTCATCGGGTGGGATGAAATTCTTCAGGGAGGACTTGCCGAGGGTGCTGCAGTTATGTCATGGAGAGGCACAGAAGGCGGAATCAAGGCTTTGTCCATGGGACATGATGTGATCATGACTCCTTCTGGCTGCTGCTATCTTGACTATACACAGGACGCACCGTTCAAGGAACCGGAATCGATAGGAGGCTATGTTCCTTTGAGCAAGGTTTATGCGTATGATCCGGTGGATCCTGCAATGCCTCAGGATAAGCTTCATCATCTGCTTGGTGTTCAGGCGAATCTTTGGACGGAGTACATCCGGACTGACGCACATGCGGAATATATGTATTGGCCCAGGGCAATTGCGGTTGCTGAGACAGGATGGAGTCAGCCGGAGAAAAAGGATCAGGACGACTTCCGCAGAAGGGCATTGGCGCACCTGGAAGTTCTTAAGCAGAAAGGATATGAGGTCTTCGATCTTGCCAATGAATATGGAGAGAGGAAACTGGCCCAGACAGGCCTGGAGCATAAGGCAAAGGGTAAGAAAGTGACCTACAACAAGCCTATCCAGGACTGGTATCAGGCATCAGGAGAGACTACATTTACCGATGGAGTCATCGGCGGATGGACATATGGGGACGGACGTTGGCAGGGCTTCCTTTCGGATATTGACGTGACAATCGATCTGGAGGAGGTGAAGAAGGTAAGTTATATCGGAGGCACGTTCATGCAGCTTAAGGATCCCGGTGTATTCATGCCTCGGAAGGTTGATATACTTGTGTCGGATGATGGAGTGGACTTTACCCTGGTCAGCACGGTGTGGAATGATGTTCCCGTGACAGCTTCACAACTGCTTTTTAAGACGTTTGATGTGGTGTGCGACCTGGATGTGAGATATGTCCGTTATCATGCCTACAGGAGTACTATGAGAGGCTTCCTTTTCCTTGATGAGATTATTGTCAATTAATGCAGTCCGTCGAATAAACGTATTGTATTTTTGAGTATCTTTGCAAAGAATGCGTCATTACGTGTTCTTTGCATTTTTTTATGTATGGACCTGAACTTTTTTGATAGGATACTGAATATGGATTCGACTTCTGGAAGGGAGGCGGAACTTGCTGATTATCTGTCTGTTGAGTTGGATGCTCCGGGTAGAAAAGTCGATGTCTTCGAGGTCGGTGACGGCTCGAAGAACGTTCTGGTGTCCTGGGGTGTGCCGAAGGTTATTTTCTGCACCCATCTTGACACAGTACCGCCATACATCGCTCCTACTTATTCGGAGGATGCCTCGGCCGTTTACGGCCGAGGCACATGTGATGCCAAAGGTCAGATCTTCGCCATGTATGAAGCATGCAAGGAACTCGAGAAAAATGGTCGTGACGGGTTCGGTCTGCTTCTGCTTGCAGGAGAGGAAACAGGCTCGTTCGGAGCAAAGGCATTCAACGCAATGTCTCTTGACGGAGTAGTGGATGAGGATTGCGTGGTGATAGTGGGAGAACCGACGGATAACTGTATGGTATCAGCTGCAAAGGGTACCAAAGCTTTTGAGGTGAACTTTTCGGGAAAGGCTTTCCATTCCGGATATCCTGAATATGGAATCAGTGCAGTGGAACTGTTCAATGACTTCATGAATGCTCTCAGAAGTATCAGATTCCCGCATGACCCTGTACTTGGCGAGACAACGTGGAACATCGGCAAACTTTCCAGTGACAATCCTCAGAACATTCTCAGCGACAGACTTACATGTCGAGTGTATTTCCGTACAACGTTTGAGTCAGACGAGATGGTATCGAACATCATGAAGAACATAGCTGGGCCGGATGCAAAACTTCGTTTCGGACGTCCGAAAGCTCAGGATGGCTCTGATGTTGTGGGAAAGGATGTGGCATTGTGGCAGCATCTGATGACCGTAAAAGCCCTGGGCGGCGACACTCCTACAAGATTTGAGACACTCGAGGGATTTGATGTGAAGCCGGTGTCATTCGGCAGCGACGCTCCGCAGCTGACCTGCTTCAGACGCAAGATACTTTGCGGCCCGGGATCGATCCTTGTGGCCCACAGGCCGGATGAGCACATAACTCTCTCTGACCTGGAAACAGCAAAACGAAACTACATCAGTATGTACGACATACTGCACAGATAGAAATATAAATTAGAAACAGATATGGTAATTGGGCGCTGCAGCGCCGTGGCATCCACGTCAGCGAGGTCTTACAAAGGCCGAAGCAGTGGGGTCACCCGTCGAATGTAATGAGACGGCATGCCCCTGGGGGCCGTCACGGAGTGACTGGGGTAGATGTATAATCATACCAATATCTGTTTCGCAAAACAGATATTGGTATGATAGTTATGAAGTTCGGCGGCACGTCCGTCGCAAATTTCGAAGCCATTACAAGAACAATATTCATAATAGGCAGCAAACTCGACCAGAAGCCTGTTGTCGTGGTGTCTGCATTGTCAAAGGTGACAGACCTCCTATATAAGATATCTGAATGTGCTGCGGCACAGGATCAGGCGCAGACTGCCGAACTCCTTGCACAGCTCCGTCAGCGTCATATCTCACTGACTCAGGAACTCCTAGAGCAGAGCCCGATGTATATGGAACAGGCCATGGCGAGAGTCAATGAAATCTGCGACGATCTTGACAAACTTGCCTACGCCGTGTGTGCTGTCGGAGAACTTTCTGACCGCAACAAGGCAATAATCATATCAAATGGTGAGCTTCTTTCTTCGACCATAATATGTTTCACTATGAATGCCAAAGGTATCAGGACAGGTTTTGTGGATGCCCGCAGGATGATGGTGACAAATGACTCATACCTTAAGGGAGAGCCGATCGTCGAGGAGATTGCAGAAAGAGTTCCCGGTATAGTGGCTGAGGCTTATGAGGGTATGAATGCGGTGATTACCCAGGGATTCATCGCATCGAATCTCTCCGGAGAACAGACGGTCCTGGGACGTGGAGGATCTGACTATTCAGCTTCGCTTATCGGTATGGCAGTGGATGCTGAAAGGATAGAGATCTGGACAGATGTGGATGGTGTCCGCACAGCCGATCCTCGTAAGGTAAAGAATACAAAATATCTTGAGAAGATTTCTTTTGAGGAAGCTGCAGAGATGGCGCACTTCGGTGCAAAGGTCCTTCATCCGCTTACAATCGAGCCGGCAGTGAAGAAGAATATCCCTCTTTATGTTCTGAATTCCATGAATCCATCCGGAAAGGGTACGGCTATCCTGAGGAATGAACTCATCGAAGATGGCGTGAAGTCTGTTTCCTTCAAGGAAAACATCAAGGTGATAAATATATTCTCCATGAAGATGATCAACACATCAGGCTTCCTTCGCCGTGTGTTTGAGATCTTCAGCGAGAACAAGGTTTCCGTGGACCTTATCAGTACGTCGGAGGCTAATATTTCGGTCACAGTCGATGCGTCCGAGAAGATAGACAGGCTGGTTGCTGAACTGTCGGAGTTCTGTGATGTGATTGTAGATGACGACAAGGCTCAGGTGTCTGTGATCGGAAAGAATATCGTACGTCTCAATGGTATGCTCAAGAAGACATTCATGCCGTTGAAGAGATGTAACGTATATATGATTTCACAAGGAGCTTCATTCGTGAATATCAGTTTTGTTGTAGACAGGGAGGAACTTACTGAGGTCGTTCAGGATCTTCACGACCACCTATTTGATAACCCTGAAGAAATGGAGGCATAAGTATGAAATTGTTTATAAGCGGATATGGGAAAATGGGAAGGATGATAGAAAAGATCATTCTCTCTCGTGGTCTGGAGTATGCAGGATGGAGCGAAAATGTAGTGGAGACAGATCCTGCATTGGCTAAGGAATGTGTCTGCATTGACTTTACAACGCCTGATGCGTTCAGACAGAACTACAGGTTTCTGGCAGAGAACTTCAAGGCTGTTGTGGTCGGTACGACAGGATGGGCTGATATCAGGGAGGAAGTCGTGGCATATTTCGAGAAATGCGGTACGACAATGATCTGGGCGACGAACTTTTCCGTAGGAGTCAATGTGTTCTTCGCTGTGACAGACTATATATCAAAACTTCTTGCCGATTTCGGCGGATATAGCCCGTATATGGTGGAGATGCACCATTGTCATAAACTTGACGCTCCTAGCGGAACTGCAAAGACTCTGGCAGACATAGTAGATGCCAATATGGGAGTTAAGACCGATGTGCAGTCTGTAAGGTGCGGCGAGATTCCCGGAATCCATACGATAGGATTCGAGGGGTTGAATGACAGGATCACAATGACCCATGAGGCATTTTCGCGTGAGGGATTTGCAGCCGGTGCAGTTGAGGCTGCACTCAGGACAGCGGGTCTGGAAGGCGTACATGAATTCAAGGACCTGTTCTTTGAGTAAACTGTCATCCTGGTTCTTTGAATAAACTGTCATCCTGAGCGAAGTCGAAGGATCTGTAAAAAATGGAATTCAATGGATATGAATACAATAAATTTGACTGGATGTGGAACGGCACTTATTACTCCGTTCAGAGATGGTGCTGTCGACTACGAGGCTTTTGCTGCAACAGTCGACAGACAGATAAAGGCTGGAATAGACTTTATTGTTCCTCTTGGAACGACCGGTGAGACCCCTTGTCTTGAAGATGACGAGCGTATAAAGGTCCTCCAGATTGCCAGGGAACATTCACAGGGAAGACCGGTTGTTGTCGGAGGAGGTACAAACTCTCTGCAGCATACGATCAGAAGCATGAAGATGCTTGAGCCCTATGGAGTGGATGCGTTCCTGATAGTCGTGCCTTATTATAATAAACCTACCCAGGAGGGAATGTATCAGTACTTCAAGGCTGTAGCCGAGTCTACTGAGAAGCCGATCGTACTGTACAATGTTCCTGGCCGTACAGGTGTGAACATGTCAGCTGAGACGACTCTCAGACTTGCAGAAATAGACAATATCATTGCTGTGAAGGAAGCTTCCGGTAACAGGGAACAGATAGAGAAGATACTTGCTGGTGCCCCAGAGGGCTTCATGGTACTCAGCGGAAATGATGATGATACTTTGTGGATGATGGAGAAAGGAGGCGCCGGCATCATAAGCGTTGCTTCAAATGTTGCTCCGGAGCAGATGGCGGAATTTATCGGAGCAGTACGCAGCGGTGACATGGTGAAGGCTCATGCTATGAATGAGCAGCTTTCCCCTCTCTTCGCTAACTGCTTTGTGGAGAGCAATCCTATACCTGCAAAGGCAGCAATGCATGCTATGGGTCTCATTGAGAATGAACTTCGTCTGCCACTTGTGCCGTCGCAGCAGAGTACATATGACCTTATGGTCTCGACCATCAAAGGTCTTGGACTGCTGGTGTAATATAGAAACCTTTGATTATCAATGAGTTGGCAATATGTAGGTGGGTAAAAATGACCACCTGTGATAGGCTAAAATATTGATAATTAGCAGAATAAGAAAAACACATATATGACAGATATAGAGAAATTCAATCAGACTATTGCTGACCTGGAGAGCGGCAAGGTCAGGGTCGCAGAGAAAGTAAATGGTGAATGGAAGGTGAACTCGTGGGTGAAGGAGGTGATTCTGAGCGGATTCCGTCTGGGAAAGATGGAAGATATGAGCCAGGGTCAGTTCTCGTTCTTTGACAAGCATACCATTCCTGCAAGAAAGTTTACGGTCGAGAATGGCGTGAGAATCGTACCCGGCGGAAGCAGTGTGCGTACAGGTGCATATCTGGCTCCGTCAGTCATCATGATGCCGCCTGCATATGTGAATATCGGTGCATATGTCGATGAAGGTACAATGATTGACTCTCATGCTCTTGTGGGATCATGCGCCCAGGTAGGAAAACATGTGCATTTATCCGCAGCTTCTCAGCTTGGAGGTGTGCTGGAGCCGGTTGGAGCCCTTCCTGTAATTATTGAGGATAATGTGTTCATAGGAGGAAACTGCGGTATTTATGAGGGAACTATAGTCAAGGAGAACGCGGTAATCGGTACCGGGGTAATCATCAATGCTTCGACTGCGATTTTTGACGCAACCACCGGAGAATACATCAGAGCTAACGAGAACGGTCAGATGGTAGTTCCATCTGGTGCTGTTGTGGTGGCAGGCAGCCGTCCTATAAGCAAGGGCCCAGGCGCTGAGCAGGGTGTGCATCTCTATTGCCCTGTCATTGTCAAATATCGTGACGCCAAGACCTCCGGATCGATTACTTTGGAGGATATGCTGCGCTAATAGTGCAGCACTTAAAGTGTTGAAGCACAGGATTTTAAGTATATATGCCTGCTGAAATATGCAGCAGGAGGATGTGGTTAAGTGATTGAAGTTTAATAAGTTAGCTGCTGATGGACATCAGATATTCAGAAGACGTAGGGTCATTTTTCAGGTCTCCGGTGAGGGAAATCTTCAAAAGGGTAGACCTGAATGCCATATATTCTTTCGCAGGGGGATATCCTTCTGCGGATACTTTCCCTCTCGAGGAAATCCGCAGGACAATGTCAGAGGTGATTGATAAGTATGGTGCAAAGGCTTTTCAGTACGGTGCGACTCAGGGCGTTCCGGAACTGAGAGAAGCCGTTGCCGCACGTTATGACGTCGAAATTGAGAGAGTGCAGATCACATCGTCTTCTCAGCAGGGTATAGATGTATGTACAAGAGTGCTGGTGGATCCAGGTGACGTCGTTCTTACTTCCAATCCGTCATACCTTGGCGCCTTGCAGTCTTTCCGTTCATATCGGGCAGATATCAGGGGTGTGAAGCACGATGAGGACCTGCAGCGATATGCCGAGGCCTATGAGGAAGTCATAGCTCAGGTTCATGCAGAGGGCAAGACTGTCAAGTTCCTGTATATGATTCCGGATTTTCAGAATCCTTCAGGGGAATCACTTACGCTTGCGGAACGTAAAATGCTTGTTGACCTCGCTCAGAAACATGATTTCCTTATTGTTGAGGATAGCCCTTACAGGGAACTGAGATATGAGGGAGAGCATATCCCTACCATGTATTCTCTTGCCCCGGACAAAGTGATTCATCTGGGATCATTCTCTAAGATCTTTGCCCCCGGATTCAGACTTGGCTGGGCCATCGCACATCCGGATATACTGGATAAGATATATGTATGCAAGCAGTCTCTGGATCTGTGTCCGCCTATATTCGATCAGTATGTAGCGGCGGAATTCCTGTCAGGCGGACGCCTTGACGCAAACTTGCTGAAGAGCATAGAACTATACAAAGGTAAACGCAATCATCTGCTTGCGCTTCTTCAGAAGTATATGCCTGAAGGAGTTCGCTGGACCCATCCGGAAGGTGGCTTGTTCCTTTTCCTGACCATGCCGGAAGGATTTGATTCGGTCAAGTTCTACGACAAGGCCTTGGATGCAGGTGTCGCTTATGTGGCAGGAGAGTTCTTCCATACAGACGGCAGCGGCAGGAATACGATGCGTATGAATTTTTCCTTCATGTCGGAGGACAGGATGGAGGAGGGAGTTAAACTTCTATCTGAATTGTTGAGAGATGAAATTCTATAAATATCAGGGAGCAGGAAACGACTTCCTTATTGCAGATAATCGTGACGGAGCATTGACGCTGTCATCCGAGCAGGTCGCATCTCTATGCGACAGGCGTTACGGCGTCGGTGCGGACGGTCTTATGCTGCTTGAAGGCAGTGACAGGTATGATTTCCGTATGACATACTTCAATTCTGATGGTTCAGGAGGCATGATGTGTGGCAATGGAGGACGTTGCATTGTGGCATTTGCGGCAGATATGGGTATGACTCATTTCGACTTTGAGGCGGCAGATGGATTCCATACTGCCGAGATCGTTGAGGCTGTTGATAATGTCAGAACCGTGCGTCTGAAGATGAAGGACGTCGCTCCAGCGGAGAAGTTCGAGTCTTTGACAGGGGTGGAGGCACCATCGGAAGGGTATTTCCTGGAAACAGGTACAAGACATTATGTCCGCTTTGTTTCAGATGTAGGAGTTTATCCTGTCGTTGCTGAAGGACGCGATATCCGATACAATGCTGCTGAGTTGCAGCCGATCGGTGCCAATGTGAATTTTGTAGAGCAGAAGGCAGGTACTCTTCATGTCCGTACTTATGAGAAGGGTGTCGAGGATGAGACCTATGCCTGTGGCACAGGAATTGTTGCTTCTTGTCTTGCTGCTTATGTGGCAGACATTAAACCGTCATCAGTGTCCTCTGATGGCAGGTTTTCTTATGAAGTGAAGGCAAAGAGGGATTTGCTTTCCGTTGATTTTGTGCCGGGAACAGGTGATGTCCTTGCACATGATGTCTGGCTTACTGGCCCGGCAACTTTTGTGGCAGAAATTAATATTAATACGATTTAATTACAGATGAAGAAATTTTTAACATTTATTGCAGTAGCTTTTTCTTTGATTTCATGTCTGGGGGATGGAGGAAACTTCTCTCAGTCATATCCTTTTGATGTGACATTCGATTTCAGTGACAATATCTATAAAAACTCTTTCAGCAAGGACAGTGTCTTCGTTCTCAAGGAGGGCGAGGGATTTACGTACGGAAATTACCCTCTGTTTTTTGGAGAAGTGCAGTCATCCGGTACTTTTAAGGGCGGTTTTCTGCTTTCTTACCTTCAGGGAGAGAAGGATGGGGCATTGGACAAGGAGGCCACTCCCAATGATGTGTATAGAGTGTATGCAGCCGGTGGTTCGAAAAACAGCAGGTCTTATGCTGTGTTCTATGACAATCCGGATCAGACGCAGATGCCTCAATATGATGTGGAATTCGGTTACAAGGATGTAGGTGCATGTACAATGTATGGTTGTTATGTAAATAATACAACTCTTGTGGCTCGTAAGATAAAGGAACATTTTACAGATGAAGACAGGCTTACTCTGAAGGCCATCGGACATAAGCATGACGGCTCGAAGGTTGAGGCCAGCATTGTTCTTGCCAAGAAGGATACCATCATGTATAACTGGTCTGTCTTTGACCTGTCCAAACTCGGTGCAGTCGATTATATGGATTTTGAGGTCACTTCGACAAATCCTGCCGTGCCGGAATACTTCTGTCTGGACGGTCTTACAGGTCACATAGCAATTTCATATTAATTTACATATCATGAAAACTAATCAGGAATATAAGAACAGGGCTCTGGATGCCTTGAAAGGTAATTGGGCTTCCGCTGTCGTGTCATCCATCATTCTGGTGGCTGCATCATATCTTCTGGCGGTTCCATCGATGTCGTCAACTTTATATCCGCACCTCAGTTTGCTCTGGTGGGGGATGGGAGCCGGATATGTAGGTTTCTTCTTTGTATACATGCCGTTGAATGCAGGAGTCACTTATGCCTACAGTCAGCTTTATATGCAGTCTGACGGAAGGGTGGCGGAAAACACTCTGAACAGCCTGACAGTAAATTATCTGAAGGTAGTATGGGCGATGTTCCTTTATTCCCTTTATGTCTTTCTGTGGTCGCTGCTGCTGTTTGTCCCAGGTATCATCAAGGCATATTCGTATGCGTTGACTCCATATATATTGAGGGACAATCCTGAACTTTCAGCCAATGAGGCAATAGATTTGAGCCGTGCTATGATGCGTGGACATAAGTCAGATCTTTTTTGTCTGCATCTCAGTTTCATAGGTTGGTCAATTTTATGTATATTTACATGCGGAATCGGAATGCTTTGGCTCATGCCGTATATGCTCACTGCTCAAGCCGCGTTCTATCAGGATGTCAGGAATGAATATATGACAAAACAATAACCCTTAAACTACTTAAATCATGATTTCACTTCTTATTTGGATTGCAGGTCTTGTATGCTGCATCTGGTGCATCAAGGATGTATGGACAAACAAGGCAAACCTTGACAATGTAGTCAAGATTCTCCTTACCATCGGTCTGTTGGCGTTCAGCTGGATCGGTCTTGCAGTATATTACTTTATACTCAAGGACAGACTCTAGATGAGTCCTGCAGGAATCTGCATTATAATTTCCTGATATTCCGGATCTACGGACAGGATAAGATCTTCATGGAGCGGTATCATTACTGCTCCATTTTCTGTTTCTACTTCTATGCAAGGATTGTTGGGAATATCAAGGAAGTCTGTGATTTCGCCCACTTCTATCAGTGTGGGTTCTTCCTCTTCCGCCGGCATCAGCAGCATCCATCCCACGAGCGCTGCATAGCCGTCTTCTTCAATCGACATTTCAGGAAGCTGCTCAGCTTCGATGTAAACCACCTTGCCTGTGATTTCTTCGACATCCTCCATAGAAGTTATGTCTGTAAGGTGAACGAGAGCCTTTGTGTTGCCTCGTTTTGTGAATTCTTCAATATAAAAAGGAACCGGCAGTCCATCGAAAATGATGAACACCGGTTCCTGTAAGTTGATATCCTCAGGAGCGATTTCACGGAAGCCCATGACGAGCTCCCCATCGGTACCGTTAGATTTCAATACCTGGGCTACCTGCTGCAAGTTGTCGTAACCTGCCATGCCCGAATTACTCAGCTGGAGTCTCTTCAGCCTCTGCAACCTGTGCAGCAGCCTCAGCGGCAGCAGCTTCAGCAGCTGCGCGAGCAGCCTCCTCAGCCTCAGCCTTTCTCTTTGCGATAGCCTCAGCTCTCTCCTGATTTACCTTTGCCTCAGCCTCTACTGCAGCCTTGTAAGCAGCAGCAGCGTCCTTGGTAAGACCCTCTTTCTTAGCGTTGATCTTAGCAGCCTTCTCAGCCTTCCAAGCAGCGAGTTTAGCATCAGCCTGCTCCTGAGTAAGAGCACCCTTCTTTACACCACCCTGGAGGTGCTTTGCAAGGAGAACACCCTCATAAGAGAGGATCTTGTTTGCAGTAAGGGTAGGCTGAGCACCTACGTTAAGCCATGCAAGTGCACGCTCTGCGTTGAGAACGATAGTTGCAGGGTTTGTGTTTGGATTGTAAGAGCCGATCTGCTCAATGAAACGACCATCGCGAGGTGCGCGTGAATCAGCCACAACAATGTGGAAGAATGCGAAATTCTTCTTTCCGTGGCGCTGAAGACGAATTTTAACAGCCATTGTGAATCTGTTTTAAAAGTTAAATGATTAATTACCTGTGTTTTCCTACCCGAGGAAAAGCGCGCAAATATAAAAAAAGAATCCCAAATAAACAAATTTGAAAAATTTTTGCAGAAAAATTTGCAGATTAAAAATATTGTCGTACCTTTGCAATCCCAATTCAAAGACGCGGTGGTGGTGAAATGGTAGACACGCTACTTTGAGGGGGTAGTGGGAGAAATCCTGTGCGAGTTCGAGTCTCGCCCACCGCACCCCAATGACGGAAGCAGAACAATCTGCTTCCGTTTTTTTTGATTTAGTGCATTTTGCTCGAGGTTACCTTGCTTCCTTCCTGTCTGATTTTCTGAGGACCTCCCGCAGCTGGAGAGGGTTGTCTGTGGTGATATACATTACCTGCATCTCAATCATGCTCTTCATCTCTTTTTCGCTATTCACGGTCCATGCGTTGGTGCTCATGCCGAGTTCCTCTGCCTGGCCTCTCCAATCCGGATGAGTGTGAAATACACTATAATGATAGTCTATGCCGTTTATTCCGTCCGACATGACTTCAGCCGGTGATTTGTCTCCATTCAGATACTGCACTGTGAATCCCGGAAGGAACTCCGCCAGTCTCTGGCATATGTGATAACTGAAAGAGATGAACATCACCCTCCTTGGCTTGAGGAGTCTGTATTCCTTAAGTTTGCTGATGGTAAGTTCTACAAACACATCTTCGATCTCCGGTGAAGAGTGTGGCTTGAGTTCATAGACGAGCATTGTGCGGGTACTTTTGCGTCCCTGTTCCAGGTACATATCTATTGTAGGAATGCATTCGCCGTTGGCAAGTCTGAAGTCTGCAAATTCCGAATAAGGGTAATCTTCAATCCTTTTGTCGTCAATGAAGCTGTCGTGGAAGACCATAAGTACGCTGTCTGCTGTCATGTTTACGTCGAACTCGCTGCCCCAGAAATGGTTTTTCTGAGCACATTCAAGTGCGGCAACGGAGTTTTTTGCATATCCTGCTTTTTCGCAGTTCCAGAATCCTCTATGTGCGACAATGCCTGTGCGCTCATGTTCTTTGTGCTGTTTCTTGCGTGCTTCACATGGGAGTAGTGTCGCCAGGCATACTGCGGCGACAGAAATAGCGTTGATAAGGATTTTTGTCTTCATGATAAATATTCAGCTCGATTACTCTGCGAATTTAAAAAAAATCCTAAATTTGTAAGATTGCTTTAACCTGAAACATTACATTATGCATACGTTGAAGAACGACATTCTGACAATTGAGGTCAGCGCATTCGGCGCAGAGTTGCAGAGTATAAGAAAAGGAGACATCGAATATCTCTGGCAGGGAGATCCTGCGTACTGGGGCCGCAGGTCTCCTGTGCTTTTCCCTATTGTCGGAAGTGTATGGGAGAAACTCTATCGTGTGGATGGTAAAGTGTATGAACTCGGTCAGCACGGATTTGCGCGTGATATGAATTTCGAGAAGGTGTCGGGATCCGATACAGAGGTGCGTTACAGGCTTGTGTCCAATGATGAGACATTGGCAAAATACCCTTATCCGTTCGTCCTGGAGATAGCTTACCGACTTAATGACAATCGTCTCGATGTCGTATGGGAAGTGTATAATCCTTCTGACAAGGAGATGTATTTCCAGATAGGAGCTCATCCTGCGTTCAATTATCCTGATTATGCAACTGATGCAAAGGAGCGTGGTTTCTTCGTCTTCGACAGAACCACAGAACTGGAATGCATCAGGATAAAGGAAAAGGGCTGTGTGGATGCATCTGTCAGATATCCGTTGGAGATTCCTGAAGATGGCAGAATGCCGATAGCAAGTGATACCTTCGATAAGATAGACACTATCATGATGGAGGATTCGCAGGTCAGCGAAGTGAAGATGCTCAGGGCAGACGGCACTCCTTGGCTTGCTCTTGCTTTCGATGCTCCTGTTGTGGGAATATGGTCGCCGCCGCATAAGGTTGCACCGTTCATCTGTATAGAACCGTGGTATGGACGTTGTGACCGTGTCGGATATGAGGGCGAATACAAGGATAAGGACTGGATGAATCGTCTTGCTCCGGGAGAAAGATTTTCAAGCGTATATACTATTGAGATATTCTAAAGGCATTCTATGAGGTTGTCAGAGTTAAAGACAGGGGAGCGTGGTGTGATCGTAAAGGTTTACGGTCACGGTGGTTTTCGTAAGAGAATCATCGAGATGGGATTTGTCAGGGGCAATAAGGTGAAGGTCATCCTCAATGCTCCGCTCCGTGACCCGATAGAATATGAAATCATAGGATATAAGATATCTCTCCGTCGTGAGGAGGCGGATAAGATCGAGGTCATCAGTGAGACCGAGGCAAAACAGCTGCATTCATCCCGGATAAACCTGCCGGCAATCGAGGCAGACAATGAGACATGGCTTGAAAGCGAGATGTCGTCTCTGGCGGAGGAACGCCGCAAGACCATAAAGGTCGCTTTGGTCGGCAATCCGAACTGCGGTAAGACATCCCTTTTCAATATGGCGTCCGGAGGACATGAGCACGTAGGTAACTACAGCGGTGTGACTGTGGACGCAAAGGAAGGTGCCTTCGAATATGGCGGATATCATTTTATTCTGGTGGACCTTCCAGGCACATATTCCCTTTCGGCATATAGCCCGGAGGAACTGTATGTCAGAAAAAATCTGATCGAGGACCTGCCTGATATCGTCGTCAATGTGGTTGACGCTTCCAATCTTCAGCGCAACCTTTATCTTACTACCCAGCTGATCGATATGAACCTTCGTGTGGTTATGGCTCTGAATATGTATGATGAGCTGCAGTCGATGGGTGATGAGCTTGATATAAAGCAGTTGGGATATCTTCTTGGAATGCCGGTTGTCCCTACCATAAGCCGTTCTGGCAAGGGTATAGAGGAACTTTTCGATACTGTGATCCAGGTGTATGAAAAGAGTGACCCTCATCTTTCACGACATATCCATATCAACCATGGGGCGGAGCTCGAGCAGAGCATTGACCGTGTGAAGCACATACTTCAGAAGAATGAGGATATCCGATACAGATATTCTACAAGATACCTGGCGATCAAATATCTGGAGAACGACAAGGAAATCGAAAAGGTAGTCGAGTCTCTTCCGGAGCGAGACGAAATCATTGCAGCGCGTTACGAGGAGAATGCAAGAATCCGAGGACTTGTGGGCTCGGGACTGGAGGCTTCGCTTGTGGATGCCAAGTATGCATTCGTGCAGGGCGCTCTTGCTGAAACATATACGCCGGGCAAGGGTCGCAAAGGAAAACATACGCTGACTGACAAGATAGATGCTGTGGTAACCAACAGATGGCTGGCATTCCCGATGTTCTTTCTGATTCTCTACCTGATGTTTGACGGTACCTTCAGAATCGGTGAATACCCGATGAGGTGGATTGAGTGGGTCGTGACTCATTTCGGAGCATTTGTATCTTCGATGATGACAGACGGTTGGCTTAAGGATCTGGTTGTAGACGGAATAATAAGCGGAGTGGGCAGTGTGCTTGTCTTCCTGCCGAACATCCTGATATTATACATGTTCATTTCCTTGCTGGAGGATTCCGGCTATATGGCACGTGCTGCGTTCATCATGGACCGGCTCATGCATAAGATGGGTCTTCATGGCAAGTCTTTCATTCCGATGATCATGGGATTCGGATGTAATGTGCCTGCCGTGATGGCTACAAGGACAATAGAGAGCCGCAAGAGCCGTCTGATAACCATGCTGGTGATTCCTTTGATGTCCTGTGCGGGGCGTATGCCTGTATACATATTGATTGCCGGAGCGTTCTTCCCTCATCATGCCGGACTGGTCCTGTTGGGCTTATATGCCCTTGGTATTGCCCTTGCTGTTGTCGCAGCCAAGGTCATGAGCCGCTTCTTCAAGGATGATGACCTTCCGTTCGTAATGGAACTTCCTCCATATCGTGTGCCTACCGCCAAGTCGATATTCAGACATACCTGGGAGAAAGGAAGACAGTACCTGCAGAAGATGAGCGGAGTCATCCTTGTATGCTCGATAGTGATATGGTGCCTGGGTTATTTCCCTGACCATGATACTTATGCTACACCACAGGAGCAGCAGGAAAATTCATACATCGGACATATCGGCAAGGCGATTGAACCTATCCTTGAGCCTTTGGGATTCGACTGGAAGATGGGTGTGGGAATCGTTGCAGGCGTCGGTGCCAAGGAACTGGTTGTCAGCACTCTCGGCGTCATGTATGCAGATGACGCGCCTACGCTTCAGCAGGCTCTTGTGCATTCGGTTACCCCGGCAGGTGCATTAGCCTATATGGTATTCATCCTTCTGTATTTCCCGTGCATTGCCACTTTCATAGCCATAAAGAATGAAGGCGGCGGTTGGAAGTGGGCCATCATCACAGCAGTCTACACCATTATCCTTGCATGGTTGGCAGCCTTCGCCGCTTATCATGTGGCCAATCTGATTCTATGAGTACTTGCGCGGGAGGCGGTACCGCGCGAAAAGACCGACATGTGTGGATTCTTTAACGAGGTGCAAGGATATTCAAAATAGAGTTATCTTTGCAAAGATGTATAACATGAAAGAGAAACAGATTATAGAGGCGCCGATGGGAGAGACTGAAGTCCTTCTCCATACCTGCTGTGCTCCATGCTCCAGTGCCATAATCGAGGCTCTGATGCAGAACGGGATTACTCCGGTGATATATTACTGCAATCCGAATATATATCCCCGGGAGGAATACGAAATCCGCAAGAATGAATGCACCCGATATGCACAGTCGCTCGGACTGGAAATCATAGATGCAGATTATGACCATGAAAACTGGCTGTCTGAAATGGCAGGTCTTGAAGCAGAGCCGGAAAGGGGAGGCCGCTGCCTGAAATGTTTCAAATTGAGACTTCTGCGTACTGCTCAATATGCTCAGGAACGTGGTATTCGTGTCATCACCACTACTCTTGCCTCATCCCGATGGAAATCATTGGACCAGATCAATGAAGCCGGGAAATGGGCATGTTCACAAATGGAAACGCCAGTCTGGTGGGACCAGAACTGGCGTAAAAATGGTCTTCAGGAGCGTAGACTGCAGATAATCAAAGAATATGATTTCTACAATCAGCTCTACTGCGGTTGCGAATTCAGTATGCGGAAGGAGATTTGACCATAACTTCGCATGTCTCCTTGACCTCGGCAGGAATCTCCTCCTTGACAAATACAGATTCCTCTGCGGCATCATTCTGTGAGGTGAGAGTCAGGAACTTGTCTGACATCGCTGCTGCATATGCTGCCGCCCAACTTTCTCCATCATTGTAAACTCCTGTGAGGATGTTTTCCTCGACATTCCATGTTCCGCGATACAGACGGTGAGCACCCTCACCGATCTTCTGATAAAGTTCGAATGTCTTATCCTTGTTGAGTTTCAGATAAATATCTGCGTTGTCAACAGGCAGTTCATGACTATGCCATTCCACGCAGAGCTTATCTTCAAATGTCGGCTCTTTCTTTGTAGGGTCCGAATTCTTCTCACCGCAAGCAGACAGGATAAGAAGTGCAGTCAAAATATATAGTATCTTCTTCATATGTTCGGGATTTATAGCCATCCGCCGTTGTCGGTAGCGAACGGTCTGCTGATTATTGATATTTCACGGGAGTAGGCCATGCCGCCGATACCATCTTCAGTATCCGGGTCTTTGCCGACAGATGAACTGAGGACGATCTTTCCTGCTCCTATGGCCATACAGTTGACTTCAAGATAGCCTCCGTTTATGACCGGATCAGATGTGAGGCCGAGTGAACTGTATGATGCTTCGTCGATGCTGACCTTATATTTTCCGCTCGGGCTGCAGTATCTGCTGAGGTCGATACGTGTTGTCTTGCCGATCTGAGCCATCACTGTAGGAGTGCCTTCTATAGCCATGAGGAATTTCCATGCATCCAGAGCACCGGTACCCATCTTTCCGTGGTATTTGCTGAGCTGGAGGTCTACGAACGACTCTGAAGGGATGTCATAGAATCTGCGGGTTCCGCTTGTAAGGTGCTGGTCGATATCATTGACTGAAGTCAGCATCAGCGAGAGGAATTCCTCGCGGCTGAGTTTCTTTCCGAGTTTGTGGGCATATGAAACACCAAGGGCAGCTACACCAGAAACGTGAGGGCATGCCATGGATGTTCCGTACATATAGACGTAGGATTTCTGCTTCAGGCCTCCGATTTCCAATCCTTCAGTAGGAGAAGTGGCTCCCGATGTTCCGGTGGACAGGATCAGCATCTTCTTGTTGTCCGGATTATATTCTCCGCCAGGGGCGGCGATGTTGCAGCCGGGGCCGTAGTTGGTATATCCTACCGGAAGATTGTCGCATCCGAGTGCTGTCACTGAAATGACATTCGGCAAGGCGCCGGGGTAGAGTGAATAAGGCTCGTCATAGTTGCCTGCAGAATAGATTGCCACGTTACCTTCAAGTGCAGGGTGGTTGCTGTTCTCCGGATCAAGGAAATACTGGATTGCAGCGTATGTGAGGCTGCATTTGTCAAGATGCTGGATCTTGCCTTCTTCATCCATGGCCGTACCTCCGTTGATATACATCTCGTCGCTGGTACGGTAGCGTATGCCGTATGAACACTGTGCGATGCATGCGCCGTTGTCAGCTGCATATATGTATGCTGCTGCTTCATTCGAGTCATTCGCTGCTCCTCTGTCATCAACGATCTGACACGACATAAGCCTTACTCCATCACCGTTTCCTGTTCCTCCGGCTACTGAACTTACACCTATGCCGTTGTTGTTGGTTGCTGCCACGATACCACCTACATGTGTGCCGTGTCCGCTTCCTACCCCATATTTGATGGGCATACCGATACTGGCAAAGTTTGCCCCATATTTGTCGTCCTTGTAGCCGTTGTTGTCATCATCCACGCCTTTTGTACCTGATATCTCGGCTTCATTTCGCCACACGGCATTTTCAAGATCCGGATGGTAGTAGTCCACCGCAATGTCGAAGACGGCTACAATTACGCTTGGGTCACCTCCTGTCAGCCTCCATGCGTCCTTTACTCCGATGTCGGCTCCTGCCACCGCCATGGCATCGATTGTACCGTCGTTGACGAGATTCCACTGGTATATGCTGTGCGGGTCGTTGAACGGCATTGCAGAAGGCTCTGAAACCTGACTCCTGGTCATAGGCTCAATGTCCATTGCAACTGCTGTTTCGGCCATCACTGGCTCTATTCTCTTGTTATATTGGATAGTGCGTATACGCGGTGAACGGGCGAGCTTTGCAGCCATATCATGCAGCTTGAGATTTTCATCAAATCCTACACGGTACCATTGGTGAAGCCCATATCTTTTGGCAACCGTCATGTTCTTAGGTTGAACATGCAATGCAGGAGTGAGCGATGTCGCACCTGTCCCGTAGAGGATTTCATCAGCAATCTCCTCTGATTTTCCGTTTTCGATGGCTGCTGCAGTGACAGCGTCAAGTTTGACGAGGATGTTGCCAGGTTCGATGTCTCCGCTGAGGTCGTCGATAAGTTTTGATGATAATGAATTCTGTGCCTCTGATGAGCTTCCTTCATGAATTTCCTTCACGCAGGAAGTTCCTAGTATCATCGTTGCGGCAAGTACAGTGATTGTCGTTCTTATATTCATGGTCGTTGAAAAGCTATGCGAAATTACAATGAATTTATGGACTGACGGACTAGGCGGAAAGGGCCTCCTTCAGCTGGTCGTCATATCTGAGTCTGATCTCAACTCCTGCTTTCTGGAACCAGTAGCGGGTTACCAGTTCCTCTTCGATGAACGGAATGATTTCATCCATCTTGAGTCTGAGGAATCTTTCCTTGTCCATCTCCAGTGCAGAATCCAGAGCCTTGAGTTCCTCGGACATTGTTTCTGCGAGACCGTCTTTCTTCAGCTCTTCCTTCATCTGGTCGTATAGAGTCTTTGCGCTGCTTCTGTAGTCGAATTCCTGTGTCTTTGCGAATGCAATGAAGTCCTCGTAATCTTCAGCAGAGAATCTGAAATCCTCCACTGTCGGAATAGATGCGTGTCTACGTGCATAGTCGATTGCATACTGGTCAATCACTCCACCAAGCACCAGGGCATATACGAGTCTGCTGTATTCTTTTGCTTCGATGGTCACGTCAGGAGCAATGCCTCCTTCATGTTTCACGGCAGTGCCATCCTCGTTTCTGTTCTTGTAGTCGATAGCCTGCACGCAACGTCCGCTCGGTGTGTAATATTTTGCAGTAGTGACTTTCATCTGACCGTTGTATGGCAACGGCCTTATCGACTGTACCAGTCCTTTTCCATAACTTCTGGTACCCATGATTATACCTCTCTTATGGTCCTGGATTGCTCCGGCCACGATTTCTGAAGCGGAAGCCGAGCCGGAATCCACGAGTACGATGAGCGGCATTTCTGTGTCAACCGGATCCAGCGTGGTGTGGAATTCCTTGAGCGAACTTTCAGTATTCCCCTTCGATGATACTGCAAGTGTGCCTTTCGGAACAAATATCGAGATGATGTTCACTGCTTCTCCCATGAGTCCGCCTCCGTTTCCACGAAGGTCGAGCACAAATCTTCTCATGCCCTTGTTCTTGAGCTTGATGAACTCGGCTCTTACATCGGCTCCGACATTTTCAGTAAATCCACCAAGCAGCAGATATCCTGTAGTGTCGTCGAGCATTTCGGCATACTGCACATCGGGGAGGTGTATCCTTTCTCGTAAAACCGGGACGTCAAGTGTGTCGCCGGTCCTTACCTTCTTGACTTTGAACACTACGGTGGTACCCGGCTTGCCCTTCATTCTGTCGGTGCTTTCCTTTATCTTCAGCCCTTTGGTGAGTGTGCCGTCGATGGAAATGATTTCATCACCGCATGTCAGACCGGCCTTGCTGGCAGGAGAGTCGGCGTAAGGCTCGTTTATTATGACGTTGCTGTCAGTAGTCTTGTGGATGATGGCTCCGATTCCTCCGTACGTGTTGGATAGCATCATCTGCAGGTCCTCATTCTCTTCCTCCGGGATATAAACGGTATATGGATCCAGTTCTTCCAGCATTGCGTCAACCCCTGCACGCATTATTCTGTCCACCGGCAGTGAATCCACATAAGAACGATTAAGTTCCTTGACTATGGCACTGTGTATTTCCGTCCACTGTCCGAGCTTGAAACTTTTTGACTGTCCGGCAGCAGCTGTGGCTGCAAGCAAGGCAATGGCCGCAGCCAGAATGGTATAAATTTTTCTCATAAATCAATCTCCAAGGTTGTGGCTTGCGCCAGTTCCAATCTGACAAAAGTACGAAATATTTTTGTACCTTTGTGGTGATTTTTAAAGAAGTAATAATATAGCAGTTTTTTTATGATGAAATTAGTTTTTGCAACGGGCAATAGCGGCAAACTGCGTGAAGCATCAGAAATTTTAGGCGAGGGCTTTGAGCTCGTTTCCCTCAGCCAGGTGGGTATAGATGAGGATATTCCCGAGACAGGAAATACATTGAGAGCCAATTCTTTACAGAAGGCTCAATATTTATATGAAAAGTTGGGATGTGACTGCTTTGCAGATGACACCGGACTTGAAGTCGATGCCTTGGGAGGTGCCCCCGGAGTCTACACAGCCAGATATGCCGGTGATGACAAGGACTTCAACAAGAATATGGACAAGGTTCTGTATGAACTTTCTGTCCTTGAAGGTGAAGCACGAATGGCAGAGTCTCTCGGTCTGAAGATGAAGCCAGTTACCCGCAGGGCACGTTTCAAAAGTGTCGTAACCCTGATAATCGGTGGCAAGATAAAGATTTTCGAAGGAACTTTGGAGGGTGTCATCAGCCGTGAGAAATCCGGTAACGGAGGCTTCGGTTATGACCCGATCTTCATTCCTGACGAATATCCCGGTCTGACTTTGGCTGACATCAGTGAAGATGAAAAGAATGCCATTTCCCACAGAGGCAAGGCACTGCGCGCCATGGCCGAATGGCTTCATTCCAAATAATCGTCATCACTTAAGTCCTTGATATATAGTAATTTGTATGTGTATGCCTGCTGCATCTGACAGCAGGGGCTGATGGTTAAGTCGTTGATATGCAGTTATTTGGCTGCTGACAAGATTTTAGGTTGTGATGATTACAACTACGGAATTCATAGTACTGCATACCACCAAGTTCGGTGAGAATTCCATCGTCGTCCATACTCTGAGCAAGGAATATGGGCGGCGTAGTTTTCTGGTACGTGGTGTTGGGAAGAAGTCATCGATGTCTCTGTTTCTGCCCTTGAATTTCCTGGAGGCGGATATCATCGAGACGACCAGGTCCACTCTGTATACAGCCAAAAACCTAGTAGCCAGACATCCTCTTCTCGGAATACGAAACAATATCTGCAAGAACGCCATCACGATGTTCATGAGCGAGGTCCTGTTCCGTATCCTCAAGGAGGGAGTATATGAGCAGGGACTGTATGAATGGTGTGAAAAGAATATACTGCTGCTGGACGCGGTTGAGTCTGATTTCAGCAATTTCCATATAAGATTTCTTCTGGAGATGGCGGTGGCTCTCGGTTTCCGTCCCTCCCTTTCAGACCTTCAGCCGTTCGTGAATGACCACTGTCATGTGGTGGAGAAGTTCATGTCCCTCCCCTTTGCCGAGTCAATGATGATTCCTCTTAACGGAGCGACACGAAACGAAATAGCGGAGGAAATCCTCCGCTATATAGAATTCCATACCGAATCAGCTGTCACTATCAATTCTCTGAAAGTTCTTCGTGAATTGTTTGCCTGATCTTTTCATCAGATAAGTCCTGACATAAAAATCATTATTTGTTTTCAGGCCAGATGTAGACTTTGTCGCTGCGGCGGAGTCTGGTCTCCTCGATTGCACGGCATGCAGTCTCGCTGCAGCCTTCGCCGCACAGATTGAGTTCTTCTTCGCGTGCTCCCGGAACGACTGTACTCCAATCAATAGGAATAGAACAATATGTTCCTTTAGAGGCTTCCTGTACTGGCTTAAGGTCCACCCTTATCTCAGGAACGGTATATTCCACACATCCCGAGGTCGGGCCTTGGATCAGAATCTTGTCGCCTACTGTGAGAGTGTGTGACTCAACAAGAATCTCTGCCACTCCGAGCTTTCCGAACCAGTTGGTGATCTTTCCGCAGTAGACTTTCTTGCGTGTGGCAGTGCTTCCGTATACATCGCACCATTCGCCAAGTCTTGCACCTTGATAATATCCGTCCCAGAATCCTCTGTTGAATACTTCTTCAAGTTCCTTTTTCATGGAAGCACCGAATTCCGGAGTATATGTTCCGTTGCATACGGCGTCCGCGGCACGGCGGTAGCATGAAGCCACCCTCTTTACATATTCAGCAGAACGGGCGCGGCCTTCGATCTTGAATACAGTCACTCCGGCGTCAATGATCTTGTCCATGAACTCGATGGTACAAAGGTCTTTCGGTGACATTATATATTTATTGTCTATTTCAAGCTGCATTCCTGTCTCCCTGTCCTCCACCTTATATGCGCGGCGGCAGAGCTGGAAGCATGAGCCGCGGTTAGCGGATGCTCCATATTCATGCAGACTGAGATAACATTTACCTGAAACGGCCATGCAGAGTGCTCCATGGGCAAACATCTCGATTTCCACCAGTCTTCCTGATGGTCCGCAGATCTGGTCACGGTCGATGATTTCCTTGATTTCCTTCACCTGACCGAGATTCAGTTCACGAGCCAATACGATCACGTCTGCAAACTGTGCATAGAACCTCAGGGCCTCTGCATTGGAAATGCTGAGCTGTGTGGAAATATGCACCTCCACTCCGATCTGACGGGCATACATTATGGCTGCCATGTCCGCTGCAATGACTGCAGTCACTCCGGCCTCTTTAGCGGCATCCAGAGTGAGCTTCATGTCCTTGATGTCCTCGTTGTATACGGTGATGTTGAGGGTGAGATATGTCTTCACTCCGTGCTCGGAGCATATGCGCACGATTTCCTTCAGGTCGGTCATCTTGAAGTTGTTGGCTGAGTGCGAACGCATGTTCAGCTTCTCTACTCCAAAATATACCGAGTCGGCACCTCCCTGAATAGCTGCGTGCAGGCATTCGAAATTGCCCGCGGGAGCCATGATCTCCAGTTTTTTATTATATTCCATTGTCTATTTGTTTCTTCCGATAAGTGCTGCTGCGTAGTTTTCAAGCAGGGCGGCTTTTTCTGGGATGAGTTCCAGCTGAGCAACATAGCTCATAGCCTGTTCGTGCAGACGCACAATTTCCTGTTTTGCTTCCTCCCTGATACCGAGAACTTCATAAATTCCTATTATCTCAGCGATCTTGGCCGCTTTCTGACTTTCTGTTTCTATCGGCATTTCCATTGCATTAAGCAGTGCATCCGTTTCCGTTGCAGAAGCTTTTTCAAGCGCCTTGATCATCAGCCATGTCTTCTTGTTGTTGAGGATGTCGCCTCCTATGGCCTTGCCGAATACATCAGGGTCACCGAATGTGTCCAGCCAGTCGTCAGCCACCTGGAATGCCAGACCAAGATCATAGCCATATCTGTAAAGCAGGTCGCACTGCTCATAGGAAGCGCCTCCGATGATGGCTCCCATCTTTGCCGCACAAGCAATCAGGACAGCGGTCTTGAGGCCGATCATCTTCATGTAGTCTTCCATCGGAACATGTGCCATAGTCTCGAAGTCCATGTCATACTGCTGACCCTCGCACACCTCTGCGGCGGTTTTTGAGAACAGGCACAGCACCTCTGGAAGGACATCTGCCGGAGCCTTGGCGATAAGCTTGTAGCTTTCGATCGACATCACATCTCCGGAAAGAATTGCAGTATTCTCGTCCCATTTCCGATATACGGTCGGTACGCCACGGCGTACATCCGCCTTGTCCATTATGTCGTCGTGGATGAGTGTGAAGCTATGGAAAACCTCTATTGCCGAAGCCGGGGAGAGAATCGCTTCGTCAAAACTGTTCTTGAACAGTGAATATGTGGTCAGGCATAGGCGTGGACGTATCCTCTTGCCTCCTATTTCCATCATATATCTGAGAGGATCGTACAATCCCGCAGGCTCAGCAGTGAATGTGAGATTGTCAAACAGCTCTTTCAGAGCCTTTTCAATATGGCTTTCCGGTATCATGGTGTATTTGCTATATTGTGCAAAGATACTTATTTCTTCCGATTTTCTTATCTTTGCAGAATGATAGTAAAAGGACAAGCGACAGTTGTGAAGCATACGGGCAGTCATTATCTGCTGTCCCGGTTGCCGGAATGGAATCTGTTCCCGGCAGTGCTCAGAGGAAAGATACGTCTTAAAGGCAGTTCGGCTACCAATCCGGTGGCTGTAGGGGATATTGTCACCTTCGAAGCTGAAATTCCGGAGGATGCTGCACTTGCGGATGTGGCGGCGAATGTGACTTTGGAAAACCCGGCGGCAATCACTGCAGTTGAGCCTCGCAGAAACTATATTATCCGTAAATCGACCAACCTTTCACGCCAGTCGCATATCATAGCTTCCAATCTGGACCGGGCCTTCCTTGTTGTGACGCTTGATTTTCCACAGGTCAAGCTGCCATTCCTTGACAGACTTCTGGTCACATGTGAGGTGTATAATGTTCCTGCTACCATAGTGTTGAACAAGTGCGACCTCTACGGTCCCGAGCATGAGGACATGAGGGCTGCCTTTCATGAAATTTACGAAGGAGCAGGATATTCTATTGTCGAGGTTTCTGCTCACACCGGTCTGGGTGTGGATAAGTTGAGTGATATCGTAGCCGGCAAACTTCTTCCGGACGGTACTCCGAATGAGGCTTATGATCCTTCAAAGCCTGTGGTTTCTCTCTTTTCAGGAGTGTCCGGAGTGGGCAAGTCTTCGCTTATCAAGGCACTGGATCCTGCATTGGAACCACGTGTGGGGGAGATTTCTGACGCACATGAGCAGGGACGCCATACAACTACTTTCTATGAGATGTACAGTCTGGCAACAGGCGGTTTCATCGTCGACACGCCTGGCCTCCGCGGATTCGGTCTGGTGGACCTCAAGAAAGAGGAAATCGCTCTCTATTTCCCGGAAATGCTTCGGGTGTCAGAGGACTGCCGCTTCGCTCCTTGTACCCATACTCATGAGCCCGGCTGTGCCGTAAAGGAGGCTGTGGAGGCTGGAGAGATCAGTTATGACCGTTACTCCTCATACCTTGGCATGCTGGACGAGGAGGGAAAGTACCGATGAAACAAATCAACAAAGACATACTGAAACTTGCCATCCCAAGTATTCTGGCCAATATCACCGTGCCGTTGGTAGGAATGGTGGATATTGCCGTTGCAGGTCATCTGGATGCTTCGGCTGCAACCATGATAGGCGGCATCGCCATCGGCTCGATGCTGTTCGACCTGCTGTATTGGAATTTCGGATTCCTTCGCGTGGGAACAGGCGGTCTTGCCGCACAGGCATTCGGTCGTGGAGATAGAAAGGAATGTGCCAGGATTCTGGCCCGAGCACTAGGCATTGCATTGGCCTGTGCATTTGTGCTGATCGCTATCCAATGGGTGTTCGTGAGCGCGGCATTCCTGGTTGTGGATTGTACGCCTGAAGTGCGTCATCTTGCTTCGCAATACTTCTTCATACGTATCTGGGCCGCTCCTGCCACTTTGAGTCTGATGGCCTTGAAGGGCTGGTTCATAGGTATGCAGGATAGTGTCAGTCCTATGGCTACTGACCTGACTGTCAATGGAATGAATATACTGATGAGCATTGTTCTGGCACTCGGTTTCAGCGTCGGGAATCTCCATTATGACGGAATGGGATTCAGGGGAGTTGCAGCGGGTACGGTAGTGGCTCAGTATTCCGGATTGACCGTTGCGCTGTCTCTTTTGTTGGGAAAATATCGTCGAAACACGCTCAAAGCCCTGGCTCTGACAGATTTGAAAGGATTGTTCCGCGGTAGTGAGACACGTCGCTTCTTTGTGATGAATGCCGATCTGTTCGTCCGTTCGCTTTGCTTTATCGCGATATATATAGGCTTCACCGTCATATCGGCACGTTACGGCGACCTTCTGCTTGCGGTCAGTTCAATTTTGATGAAACTCCTGATGATATTCTCATATTTCACTGACGGATTTGCATATGCAGGCGAGGCCCTTACCGGTAAATATATTGGAGCGAAAGATAATGTCATGCTTCGTCAGACTGTCAGATGGACATTTGTCTGGAGTATGTCCATTGCATTGATGTTCATGGGTATATATCATTTTGCCGGAGTGCCGATGGTCAGGCTGATGACTGAAGACGTGCAGGTTGTCGAGGCTTCCAGGGCCTTCCTTCCGTGGCTGCTTCTCATGCCGGTTGTCGGTTGTGCTGCCTTTACCTGGGATGGTATATATATCGGTGCGACAGCTTCGAAGCAGTTGCGTAATTCCATGCTCTGGGCCGTCGTCGCTTTTGCAGGTCTGTGGATTATAGGCGTCCTGGTGCTGAATATCGTCGCTGCCGATGTTCCAGCCTATGGAAATATTGCAATGCACATCCTGATGGCCGCATATTTCGCACATCTTCTGGCCCGTACCATCTATTTATCTGTAAAATTCCGCAAACTCCTATGATTTACGTTGAACGTAACACGCTGCAAATCAATCATATAAATGGTTTAGCCTGCCTTCTTTGCCATGCAGGTAAAAGGGTTTAAGTCGCTGAGTTGTAAAGTGTTATGTTTTACGGTGGCGAGGAACTGACGAATGCTGACATGCAGTTTGCTAAGTTGGAGATGTTTTATAACTTTGTGTGATTTTGGCACTTTATCATGAGTTTGTTTTCATTCTATAGGATAAGCAAGCCTTCGGCTGAAACTGTGGCGGAGGAAAAAATCGGATCTACGTACAGGACCCTTAGAAATCAGACTTTCTGGGGTGTCACCATAGCATATAGTCTTTTCTATCTGTGCCGTCTGAGCATGGGAGTGGTCAAGAAACCGCTCATCGACGAGGGGCTGTTCACTCCGGCGACACTCGGAGTCGTGACCTCGGCATTCTATTTTGTATATGCTGTCGGAAAGTTTCTTAACGGCTTTGTGGCGGACTACTGCAATGTCCGCAGATATATGTCTACGGGGCTTTTCATTTCGTCAATCATCAATCTTCTGATGGGACTGGTGGGATTTCTCTATGGATATGCCTCCTTCCCGCCATATCTTGTATATGTGATATTTGTACTTCTATGGGGTATAAACGGCTGGGTGCTGTCGATGGGATCTCCATCGGGAATCGTCAGCCTTTCACGCTGGTTCCCGCAAAGCCGCAGGGGTACATTCTATAGCATATTCTGTTCTACTCCATATATCGGTGAAGCCCTGTCAATGGCTCTTACAGGCTCGATTGTAGCGGCTTTCGGATGGCAGTACGGCTTCATTGCTTCTGCAATCGGAGGATTTATCGGAGTGGTAATCATACAGTTCTTTGTTTCGGATACTCCTCAGAGCAAGGGATTGCCTTCGATACAGGAGATTTCAGGAGAGGAAATCAAGGCCGTGGATAAGAAACCGACCAAGGAGATCCAAAAATATGTGATCAAGCATCCAGCAATATGGATAATCGCCATTTCATGCGCCTTCATCAATCTTACCAAGTATGGACTCATGGAGTGGGGCGTCCTGTATCTTCAGAATCTGCAAGGCCCGGGAGGAGACCCCAAGTTCACTCTTGAGACAGCAAGCTGGATCATCGGTTTCTCCGCCTTCTTTGCCATAGCCGGTACTGTAGGAGCAGGCTGGTTGTCGGATACGGTGTTCAGGGGCAACAGAGTGAAGCCGGCCTTGATATCAGGATTCATTAGCCTCATATCTCTGGCCCTGTTCCTGCTGGTTGACGGAGATAAGGTGATGATGGCTGTGTTCGTGTCTGTGTTCAGTCTTGCGGTCGGTGTGCTTTATTGTATAGTGAGTGGACTGATGGCCATAGATATCGTGCCACGTAAGGCTACAGGAGCGGCGTTGGGTATCGTGGGTATATCAAGTTACATGACCATAGGTATTCAGAATATTGTCAGCGGTCTGCTGCTTGACAGGTTCGCAACCCAGACCGAGGTTGTTGTGGATGGGGTTACGAAGATGGTTACCGAATATGATTTCGTGCCGGTTGCCATATTCTGGCTTTCGGCTGTGCTTGTGTCATTTGCACTTCCTGTGTTGTGCTGGAAAAAACTTAAACATTAATATAATATGAAACTGAATGTAACAATAGAATACCGTACCTCATGGGGTGAGGAACTGGTACTCTGCCTTGGAGGAAAACGCTATCCGTTGGCTTATACCTCTGAGGGTATCTGGGAGGGCGAAATTGCTCGTCTGAATGTAGAGAAGGCTGCGGAGTATTGCTACGAAGTGGTGCGTGACGGACAGACCGTGCGCACAGAGTGGAAGAAGCATGCCCTTGTGCTTCCTGAAGGCATGGAGCCTAAGGTGCTCACAGTTTATGACAGATGGAACGACCGCCCTGCTGACTCTCCATTCTACTCTTCAGCATTTACCAATGCAATTTTCGGTAGGCCCGCTCCAAAGTCGGCAAAGACAGTCAAGGGTGCTAATGTCATCATCAAGGTGGCAGCCCCGACAGTCCGTCCGAATGAGGTGCTTGCTCTTGCAGGAAGCGGAAAAGCGTTGAATGATTGGAGCAGGATTGTTCCTTTTGATGCCAGTCAGTATCCTGTATGGACTCTTGCTCTCAATGTCACAGAGCCGTTCTCATATAAGTTCCTTATTGCAGACAAGGAGACACTTGCTCCTGTAGCATGGGAGGAAGGTGAGAACAGATGGTTGGCTGCACTTCCTCAGAAGGACGAGGTGGTGGTCGAGGCTGACGCTCAGGTCCGTTTCAGCGGACATGACTGGAAGGGCGCCGGTACAGCGATTCCGGTGTTCTCTCTCCGTACCGAGGATGACTTCGGAGTAGGTGAGTTCTACGATCTCAAGAAGATGGTTGACTGGGCTGCTGCGACAGGTCAGAGCATGCTCCAGCTTCTTCCGATCAATGATACGACCATGCTTCACACATGGGAGGATTCGTATCCATACAATCCTAACTCGACATTCGCACTTCACCCTCAGTTCCTGCATCTTCCAGCAGCAGGAGTCAAGGTCGATGAGGCATACAAGGCCCTTCAGGCGGAACTCAATGCACTCGACCAGATCGATTATGAGCGTGTGAACAATGCAAAGCTCGAGCTTCTGCACAAGGCGTTTGACAAGACATTCAAGAAACTTTCCGCTACAGCAGGATATCAGGCATTCGTAGAGAAGAATGCTCATTGGCTTCTTCCATATGCTGCTTTCTGCGTACTTCGTGACCTTAACGGTACACCGGATTTCTCACAGTGGAAGGGATATGCAAAATACAACAAGAAGAAGGTTGCTGCATTCTGCGAGGAGCACAAGGCTGAGGTAGACTTCTGGTGCTTCGTACAGTATCATCTCGATCTCCAGCTTTCAGAGGTGTGCAAGTATGCTCATGCTCGTGGAGTCGTATTCAAGGGAGACCTTCCAATCGGTATCAGCCGTACCAGCGTTGACGCATGGCTCTATCCTGAGCTCTTCCATATGAACTCACAGGCCGGAGCACCACCTGATGCATTCTCTGCTGACGGTCAGAACTGGGGCTTCCCTACCTACA
Source organism: Candidatus Cryptobacteroides sp. (assembly GCA_045614805.1). Lineage (GTDB taxonomy): Bacteria > Bacteroidota > Bacteroidia > Bacteroidales > UBA932 > Cryptobacteroides. The sequence goes on from JAZLDR010000019.1 coordinate 31,084, forward strand.
ACTGGGAGAAGATGGCCGAGGACGGGTATGCATGGTGGAAGTCACGTCTTGCAAAGATGTCAGAGTATTTCGACGCATTCCGTATCGACCATATCCTTGGCTTCTTCCGTATCTGGGAGATCCCTCTCTGGACAAAGAGCGGTCTGAACGGATATTTCAACCCTGCACTTCCTTACCCTGCAAATGAACTTACATCTCAGGGCTTCGATGTGACTAATTTCGACCTCTTCATGGAGGATCCGCGCAAGACAGGCCACTATCATCCGAAGATCGGAGCGAAATCAACTCAGGGTTATCTGTGGCTCGACGCTTACCGCCGTGCTGCATTTGACCGTCTGTATGATGATTTCTTCTACCATCGCAACAATGAATTCTGGAAGGATAAGGCCATGCAGAAGCTTCCTGCCCTTCTTGATTCTACAGGAATGCTTGCATGCGGTGAGGATCTCGGTATGATTCCGGCGACTGTCCCTCAGGTGATGTCAGACCTCAGAATTCTTTCTCTTGAGATCCAGCGTATGCCTAAGTCCGTTGAGGAGACTTTCGCTCACCCGGCAAATTACCCATATCTCTCAGTCTGCACGACTTCGACTCACGACATGAATCCTGTACGAGCATGGTGGGAGGAGGACCGTCAGGTTACAGAGCAGTTCTGGCAGATGATTCTCGGCAATCAGGGAGAGGCACCTTACTTCTGCGAGCCATGGATCTGCCGTCAGATTCTCGAGCAGCATCTCTGGTCACCGGCAATGCTCACAGTGCTTCCTCTTCAGGACTGGCTTTCTATGGACGGTGCGCTCCGTCGCCTCAATCCGAATGACGAGCGTATCAACGTCCCTGCAAACTCACGTCACTACTGGAGATACAGAATGCACATCACTGTCGAACAGCTTCAGGCAGCAGAAGAGTTCAACGCAACTCTCAGCGGCATGATAGCAGCAAGCGGCAGGAAATAATTTACTGACTGTCATTTCGAGCGAAGTCGAGAAATCTATAGCACTAACAATGTCATAGATTTCTCGACTTCGCTCGAAGTGATAATATTGAAAGCTATTTCTCCAGCCATACGAGGAAGTCGTCTACGCGGGAACGGCTTACCGTCATTTCAAATGGAGGTTCCGGCTCTGTGATGATCCGGAGACGTCCTCCGACCTGCTTGATGATGCTCTTGATTGACTTGATGGCAACTATGCTGCTGCGGGAGATCCTGAAGAATTTATCCGGGTCAAGTTCGCTGTTGATTACATCCAGGGAGGAATCAATGATGAATGTATGCCCGTCGAAAGTCACGAGGTAATTGTTCTTTTCTTCTGAATATACATAAGCAATCTCTGACGTCTGGAGCGGGATGATACGGTCGTTGAAGCGGATTATATATCTCTCCTTATATTCCTTCTTCACCTCCGGTGTGCCTCCCATCGCACTTAAAAGTGCCTCGACGTCGATCTGGCCTCCGCTCATGCGGCAGCGTGCGACAGCTCTTTTCAACGCATCCGAATCTATAGGCTTAAGCAGATAGTCCACACTTCCAGCCTCGAATGCCTTCAATGCATAACTGTCATATGCCGTGGTCATGATGACCTTCGCCTTGACCTCTGTCTGCCTGAAGATCTCGAAACATACTCCATCAGACAGTTCCACATCCATGAAAATGATATCTGCCTTGTTTGCAGGATCATTCAGCCATGCGACCGTGCCCTGGACGGAAGTGGACGTGCCCACCACAGTCATATCCGGGAAATGTTGTGAAAGCACTCTAATGAGGCTCTTCTGAGCCATTATCTCATCTTCAACAATCAGAACTTTCGTAGCCATATAGTCTTATAGTAAAGGTAATGTTACACAATATCTGTCAGCTGTTCTAATAATATCAATCTCCTTACCGGAGATGTCCTGGTACTGGTCTCTTATATACTTCTGACCCAATCCGGTTGACTGGGCGACAGTGACCTTTGGAATTATATTGTTGCTCACCTGCACGTTTGTGTCGTCGGATATGATGTTTATGATCAGAGGATTATTCTCTGTCACCGTATTGTGCTTGATTGCGTTCTCAATCAGCAGTTGCAGCGAGCAAGGGAGCACATATCTTGCCAATGCTTCATCCGGAATATCGATCTTGACATCAAAGCCGACCGGAAATCTGACCTTGAGCAGGTCTACATAGAGGTTTACAAAAACCAGCTCGTCACGAAGCTGGACCAGCTCTTCGTCTTCACTCTTGATCATATATCTGTATATACCCGCCAACTTATGGATATAGGTGCTTGCCTGCTCGGTCTTTTCGTCGCATACGAGACAATCAAGGATGTTCAGCGAGTTGAAGAGGAAATGAGGATTCACCTGTCTTTTCAGTTTCAGGTAGCGGTACTGAGCAAGATGAGCCTTCTCCCTCTGTCTGTTCATCTCGTTGCGTGATGTTATTGCATAGTTTACAATGAACACAATACAGTAGATTGTAATCTGGGTGAGTGCGGCAACTATGAAAGGAATCCTGAAGCCGAGAATGATGTCCTCTATCAGAGAAGCGAGAAGCAGGAAGCCGGTGAAGATGACAATCTTGAGTGCCTTGCTTGTCTTGGGCTGTATCTTGCTGATATACCCTATATATATGATATTAAGGCAGGTGAGGATGATTATTCCTACTGAATTGGACAGGACGATGCCTATGGAGGACAATGTGTCGCCTGTGCTCCAGGAATTGTGCTCAAAGAAGAACGCGATGGCAAGTCTTATGAAAAATATGCCTCCGGCTGCAAGAAGGACCCATCTGATGTACGATGGAGGCATCGGCTGGTTGCCGTCTGAGGAAGAATTCCTCTTGAAGATGTTGCTGATTGCAATGATACTCCATCCGAGAACTTCTGTGGTTACGGTGGTGGACAATCCATGGATGACGATTGGTGATGAAATCAGGAAGTTGAGCATGTTGGCTCCAAGATTTCCCATGAGATATCCGATGATGTTGCCGATGATTACGGTTGCAGCTGTAAACTCAACGCTGAGTTTCTTCTTGTAGCAGATTATCAGAATCATCGCTATCGTAAGGACTGTCAGCAGCAGTTCATCGTCAACTCCGGCAAGTCTGCAGGATACTGCTGTGACCGCATGAAGGAAAGCGAAAATATGAATTATCCACGATAGTCTCATCACCCTCGTAAAATGATATTATTTTAGTATTTGGCTCACCAAATATATGCAATATGCTCAACTTTTCCAAGTTTCATCTTTGAAATCGTGCCATTCGTCCCTGCTTTCATACCATTCGTCAGAGGCTTGTCATCTTGATGAAAGACTTTTTATATATTTGTGTGAATATATATACATAGAAACTAATAGCAAAAACACCATAAAATGTCAAAACACAACCTATCTTTCTGGCAGCTGTGGAATATCAGTTTCGGATTCTTTGGAGTTCAGATTGCATATTCTCTTCAGAGCGCCAATATCAGCCGAATCTTTGCAACTCTTGGTGCTGATCCGCACAGTTTGAGTTTCTTCTGGATTCTTCCACCACTCATGGGTATGGTAGTGCAGCCTCTCGTTGGAAAATATAGTGACAGGACATGGACCCGTTTCGGACGTCGTATACCATATCTTTTCCTTGGTTCGCTCATAGCAATCGCGGTGATGTGTCTTCTTCCGAACGCAGGAAACTTCAATCTTTCATTCGCCGGAGCCATGGCCTTCGGACTTACTGCCCTGATGCTCCTGGATACATCCATCAACATGGCGATGCAGCCTTTCAAGATGCTTGTAGGCGATATGGTCACAGAGGAGCAGAAGAGCAAGGCATATTCTATCCAGAGTTTCCTCGTGAACGCCGGAGGTCTTGTTGGTTTCGTTTTCCCATTTGTACTGGCATGGCTCGGAATCATGAATACAGCTCCTGAGGGACAGGTTCCGGACACAGTGAAGTATTCATTCTACATCGGTGCAGCAATCCTTATTCTTTGCGTACTCTTCACAACTTTGAAGGTGAAGGAGATGCCACCTAAGGAATATGCTGAATTCCACGGAATTGACCTCGCCAAGAAAGAGGCTGAGGGAAAGAAAGGTCCTGGAATGTTCAAACTTCTCAAGGATGCTCCCAAGACTTTCTGGACAGTGGGTCTTGTGCAGTTCTTCTGCTGGGCGGCCTTCCTTTACATGTGGACATATACCAACGGTGCTATCGCAGATACTGTATGGGGAACAACAGACCCACACTCAGCTCCTTATCAGGAAGCAGGTAACTGGGTGGGAATCCTTTTTGGAGTTCAGTCAGTAGGCTCTGTGCTATGGGCTCTTATAATCCCTAAGTTCAAGAATATCAAGACTGCATACGTTGTCAGCCTCCTCGTCGGAGCAGCCGGATTTGCTTCTGTTTTCTTTATCCACGACCAGTATCTGCTCTTCGTGTCATTCCTTCTCATCGGAGTAGCATGGGCTGCAATGCTTGCAGTACCTTTCACACTTCTTACCAATTCACTTTCAGGTGACCATATCGGAACATACCTCGGTCTGTTCAACGGTACTATCTGTCTTCCTCAGATCGTAGCGGCGGCATGTGGCGGCCTCCTCCTCAAGCTTGTGGGCGGAGCACAGGTGACTATGTTCATCGTTGCTGCTGCGTTCCTTGTATTGGGAGCAGTTGCAGTAAGATTCATCAAGGTTGGCAAGAAAAACTAATCCTGACGAAATATCATCATTATAATTTACTAACCAAATAAAATTCTTATGAATAGAATCATGACTCTTTGTGTGTCCTTCATGCTTTCATGCATTATGGGTGCACAGGTATTCGCCCAGAGCGGATATGAGGTAAGCGGAGTCGTTGTAGACCAGCTTGGTCCGGTTATGGGTGCTACTGTATTGGAGCAGAGTACCACTAACGGAACTTCGACAGGTCTTGACGGTGACTTCGTTCTTAAGGTGTCAGGTCCGGATGCTATCGTTGAGATCAGCTGCATTGGTTATGCAACGCAGACCTTTGCTGCTTCTCAGATTCCGGCTACCATTACACTTGCTGAGGATGCATTATTCCTCGATGACGTTGTGGTAATCGGTTACGGTTCACAGAAGAAGAAAGAGGTGACCGGTTCGGTTGCTTCTGTGAAGTCAGAGGACTTCAATGCCGGTATGAAGACAAGCCCGGTTGGACTCCTTCAGGGTAAGGTTGCCGGTCTTAACATCATCAGGACAACAAGTGACCCTACAAGCACTGGATTCAACGTGCAGATCCGTGGTTTCTCAACCCTCGACAAGGGTGCGGGTACATCACCTCTCTACATTGTTGACGGCGTGCCGGTAAGTAACATCGATAACATTTCACCAGATGAAATCGCATCTATGGACGTCCTCAAGGACGGTTCTGCTGCAGCTATCTACGGTACTCGCGGTACAAACGGTGTGATCATCATCACTACTAAGCGCGGTGATAACTTCTCTGATGTTGCGAATACAAGAGTTGAGTATTCAGGATATGCAACAGTCTCTGTGAAGAACGGTGATATGGGTATGGCAACTCCAGAGGAATTCAGGAATCTTGCTGAACTTTCAAATGGCGCTGTTACTCCTACAATTTACAAGGGTAAGAACGGTGAGGCCTACTCTACTGATTGGATGGATCAGATCACACGTGATGCTGCAATTGCTCATAATCACAATGTTGCCATTGTGGGTTCTTCAAGCAAATTCAACTATCGCGCTTCTATTAACTATAAGAATGCAGAAGGTATTGCAAAGAACAACAACCGCGAGGAGCTGATCGCAAAGATTGCGGCTTCACAGAAGGCGCTTGACGGTTGGTTGGAACTTCAGTATGACCTTTCTTATATGCATTACAGAAATGATTACTTCTGTGGTGACTTCAAGCAGGCTGCTATTGTGAATCCTACCTATCCTGTGATGACAGAAAGCGGATATTTTACTCCATCTGGAACAGGTCAGAGCAATCCTGTCGAGAACATGAATGAAAAGGAATCATATGGCGACGGTAACTTCTTCCGTGGTTCTATCAAGGCTACTGTAAACATCAAGCCTGTTCAGGGTCTCAAGGTAAATGCTTTCGGAGCTGTCGAAGAAGGTGATAACCGCAGTTTCTGGTACAATAAGAAGATATCTACTGATCTTGCAGGTTCTAACAAAGCGGGCCGTTCTAACAGCTTCAGCTATAACAGACTTCTTGAGATAACTGCCGATTATGTACGTTCATTCGATCAGCATAACGTCTCAGCTGTTGCTGGCTTCTCATATCAGAACTTCATGAATGATGGTTCAAGTATTTCCAATAAGGGATTCCCTACAGAAAATATCAAATATTATCAGATTGGAAACGGTACTGCAGAGAATAAGGATGCTGAAATCAGCTCATACCGTAATTCAAATACACTTGCAGCGATGTTTGCCCGTGTAAATTACAACTATGCTGAGAAGTATCTCGTTTCTGCCTCTCTCCGTCGTGAGGGATCATCACGTTTTGGTGCCAACAATAAGTGGGGATGGTTCCCGGCTGTCAGTCTCGGTTGGAGAATCACTGGAGAGGACTTCATGCAGGATAAGACATGGGTAGATGATCTTAAACTCCGTGCTGGTTTCGGTGTTACCGGTAATAACCTTAACTCAGACCTTCAGTCTATCGCTGTGTTGTCAAACGGTGGTAAGTTCTGGTACAACGGTGCTTATGTAAACACTTATGGAGTTACACGTAACGTTAATCCAGACCTCCGTTGGGAGAAAAAGTTCGAGTATAACCTCGGTCTTGACTTTGCATTCCTTGACAACCGTCTTTACGGTAGCTTGGATGTATACTACCGTCAGACACGTGATCTCCTTTGGGATTACGAGGTTCCTACTCCTCCATATCAGTACACAACTCTCCTTGCAAATGCAGGACAGATGGATAGCTATGGTGTTGAGCTTGCAATCAGCGGTGTTCCAGTACAGACTAAGGATTGGACTTGGGTAACTACTCCTACAATTTCGTTCAACAGAAACTATATCACAAAGATGTCTGACCCTTCAAAGGGCTTTAACTATAAGGAGACAACTTCCGGAGGTGTAGGAGAAAATGGTATCATGAACACTCAGACTCAGATTCTCGTTGAGGGACAGTCAGTCGGTACATTCTATGGCTATAAATTTGACCGTGTTCAGCCTGACGGTACCTGGATTTTCCAGACTCCGAAGGATGCGAATGGAAAATATGGTCTGACTGACCTTCCTGACTTGAGCCAGAGACAGGTGCTTGGACATGCACAGCCATTGTTTACATTCGGATGGAACAATACTGTACGTTACAAGAACTGGGATCTGACAGCATTCTTCAGAGGTGTGTTCGGAAATAAGATTCTCAACGTTACACGTTGGGCTTATGGACCAGATAAGTCACAGTCGCTTAATGTATTCCTCAAGGATGTGAAGGGTGGCAATGTGGTATATACAAACAAGACATACTTCTCAGACTATTACCTTGAAGATGGTTCGTACATCAAGCTTGATAACCTCACAATCGGATACAATTTCAAGTTCAAGGAGAATAAGTACATTGATAAGTTGAGAGTCTACTTCACTGGTCAGAACCTCTTTACAATCACGAAGTATAGTGGACAGGATCCTGAGGTAAATACAACAGGAGTATGGGATGCTGGTATTGATTACCCAAGCTTCTATCCTACCGTTGCTACTTTCATGCTCGGACTTAACCTCACATTGTTCTAATACAAAACACTGATATTATGAAAAAGTATATACTTATAATTACAGCCGCCTTGTCTCTGATGGCATTCGCTTCATGTGATGGAATGCTTGATGAGGTGAACTATGGCAATCCGACAATTGAGGAGGTTATGTCTAATCCAGACAATGCCGTTCTTCTTGTCGGACAGGCTTATGCTGACATTAAATGGCTTCATGACCATTGGGGATATTGGGGCGTTGCATCTCTTACCTCAGACGAGTGTGTGAACCCTGTACGTAACCCAGGTAATCACTGGGCAGACGGTGGTTACTGGAATTCATTGAATACCCATTCTTGGAATTCAAAAGCAGATGCACTCAAGAATATCTGGAATACAACTATCTCTGGTGCAGTAGGATGTAACAAGACTCTTGCTACCCTCAAGGACTATGAAAATGTTATTGCTCCAGATGTGTATGCAGCATATACATGTGAACTTGAAACACTTAGAAGTTATTATTTCTATATGTTGTTTGACTGTTTTGGTCGAATCCCATATATCGAGGAATTCAAGGAGGAGACAAAGCCTCTTATGGAACCAGCAGAGGTTTGGGCAAAGCTTGTCAACTGTCTTGAGAGGACTGCACTCAGTCTCCCTGAGGTAAATGATGGAAACAGAGCTAAATTCTATGGCCGTGTAACAAAGGGTTTTGCTTATGCGCTCCTGGCGAGATTATACCTCAATGCAGAATCATTCGGATGTACTCCTGAGAATGTAAATCCTTATCTTGAGGATGTCAATAAAGTAGCAGGTGTGACTGATTTCTATACTAAGGCTGCATCATGCTGTGACAAGATCATGACATCCGGATCATACAGTATCGAAAATAACTTCTTTACCAACTTCAAGATTGCAAATGAGAGCAGTAGAGAGAATATTTTCGTTATTGTGGAAGATGGTAGCAGCAAAGATGCCAGATCAAACGGAAGTATGTCTGACAAGCTTCGTATATGTATGCTTACAGGTCACTATTGTATGCAGACAACTTGGTCGCTCATTGAGAAACCATGGAACGGTTTCTGTGCAAGACCTACATTCATTGACAGGTACAACGAATCTGATGTACGCGGTCCTGGTAATGAGGGTAATGGTACTAATAACGAGAAGCAGTGGGGTTGGTTTGTCGGACCTATCTATGACGATAAGGGTGAGCCTGCAAATGATGAGAATGGTCTTCCTGCTAATGTGACAAATAGCATCAACAGCCTTAATGATGCTACATGGAATGATGGTGCAAGACTTTTGAAGTATGAGTACGATAAGACCAAAACTTATCAATACTGCGAAAATGATTTCGTGCTGTTCCGTTATGCTGATGTCCTCTGGATGTACGAAGAGGCGGTGCTGAAGGGTGCTGTAGGCTTTGCAACTCAGAGAAATACTGATGATTTTCAGAAGATGCTAGGTCGCGCGTTCGCATATTCTGCTGAGGATCTTGCAGGTCAGGTTGCTGCATTCTATAGTGCATACCCTGAGTCACAACTCTTCACTGAGCAGGGAATTCTTGATGAACGCGGACGTGAATTCGCTTGGGAGAATATCCGTCGTCGTGACCTCATCCGTTGCGGTAAATTCGGTGACAAGAACTATGTACAGTATGTTACATCAACAGATAAGTATCGAGAGTGGTTCCCAATACCTTATTCTGTGCTTGAGAAAGCTGTTCGCGACGAAAACGGTCAGCCTATCTGGACTCAGAATGCAGGTTATGAAAACTAAACTTAATAAACATTATACCTATTAATCTTTAATTATTAAAATTATGAAGAAAATTGCAATTTTCATGAGTGCTTTGGCACTCGCTGCCTTCTCTTTTGTTTCTTGTGATAAGGAAGGTGCTAACAACGCAGGCGACGATGAACTCATCCTCGATGGAGTTTACGTTTATGGTGAGGCAACTTGCCTTGATAAGCTTACTGAGAAGGGTATGTTCGCAAAGGGTCAGAACGAGAACGATAACCTCGCTATCGTAGCTGGTCTTTGGGAGAAGTATGTAGCTCTCGAGGCAGGTAAGCCATTTGTTATCGCTGAAGTTAAGGCAGGTATCGCAACTGAGTACGGTGCTGACGTTCTTGCTGCAGTTGAGACAACTGGTGCTGACTATTCAATCAGCGGTGTTACAGTTACTGAGGGTACTTACAAGGCTGCTTCTACTTTCACAGTAGAGGAGAGCGGAATGTATCATGTAGTTGTTTACACTCCTAACAAGAAGATCTCTATCATCCCAGTTAAGGCATGGAACATGAACTCTAATGGTGTTCCTCCAACAGCTGAGGGCGGCGAGTGGAACAGAACTCTTACTGCAGAGTTCAACAAGTCTAAGATGGTTTTCACTCTTGAAAACGCTGAGATGACTTCTACTTTCAAGTTCCAGTATGGTAACGGTTGGAAGTATACTATCGACGACACTGTTGAGCCAATCATCAAGGTTGGTACTAACTTCGGTGCTTCAGAGGTTAAGTTCGACGGTTCAGTTAACGCACTCGCGACTGGTGGTGCTGACATCAAGATCAAGAGAGTAAACAAGGCAGTTTACACTGTAGATCTCGTTTGGGAAATGGGTAAGGGTCTTGGCTACACAGCTAAGTTCACTAAGACTGGTACCGTAGAACTTCCAGATCCATCAACATTCAACCTTGGTCTCGTTGGTAGCATGGCTGAATCTGGCTGGGGTACTGATATTCCTCTTACTTTCGTAGCTGATTCTCAGTGGAGCTGGGAGGCTAACTATTCATTCGCTGCTGGTGACGAGTTCAAGGTTAGAACAGTTGGAACTTGGGATGATGTCAACCTCGGTTACTCTGACGTGACAATTACAGGTGACACAACTAACATCGTTGATAAAGGTGGAAACATCCAGTGCGTTGAGGCTGCATCTTACAAGGTGACTCTCAAGTACGACGGTGACAACTGGGAGCTTAATCTTGCAAAGTAATCATAGGATTATCTGAATAGCTTTTGGGGTAGGCACATGCCTGCCCTTTCTATGGCCGGGAATCCTTGACCGGGTTTCCGGCCGCAATAATACTATCAACCATAATTAATTATGATACGGAAATTTTTAGCAAATCTTTTCGTTGTGATGCTGGTAGCGGTAGCAGCATCATGTATGAAGGAAGAGAATCCACCAGAAACTACTGGCGACCCATCGTATAATGCGGCAGGTAATGAGAGTTTTGTAGAAAACCCTTTGAAGGTAGATGGTACGGCAACACGTCTTTGGGTTACTCCCGAACATCCTAATGCAGATGAGTCTGCCGTAATCTCATTTAGAGCTGGCAAGACGTCACCTCTTTATGGCTATACAGGCGATGTATATGCTCATATCGGTATTCTTGAATATGGTACATGGAAGTTCGTACAGGCAGAGTGGACAGAGAATAAGGATAAGTGTAAGTTTGCCAAGGATCCTTCAGCTGCAAATACGTGGCATCTTACTCTGGAACCGTCTATCCGTGAATATTTCGAGAGCGGCTCAACGGCAGTGACTCAGATCGGTATCGTTATCCGTAATGTCGACGGTACTGCCAAGGGTATAGAGGAAGACCGTTTCATTACAGTTCAGGATGATGTCTACAAACCGTTCCAGCCAGGCGAGACTGTAAGTCAGCCTATGCCGGCAGGATGTAAGTATGGTATCAATGCAGAAAACAACCAGATTACCTTTGTCCTTCACGACAAGGATACAAGAGGAGAGCATAGGGATTATGCCTACATTATAGGCGATTTTAATGACTGGACTCTTTCAAATGATGAGCAAAGCCGTATGTACCGTGATGATGCAAACGGATGCTGGTGGATTACAGTTTCCGGACTTGATCCTGACAAGGAATATCGTTTCCAGTATCACATCGGCGATCGTTCTACAAAGGAAGGACAGCCGGATGAGGTCATTCGTCTTTCCGATCCTTTCTGTGAGAAGGTTCTCGATCCAAATAATGACAAGTGGATCAATTATCATAATTTCATCTATCCTGAGGAGCAGATGGGATATCCAGGTGACAAGGGAGCTTCTGGACAGATTTCATGCGTTAAGATCAATAGGGATAACTTCGTTTGGGAGCCATTCGCAATGAAGAATAAGGAGTGTCCTGTAATCTATGAAATGCTCTTCGGAGATTACACTGAAACACACGATATTGCAGGTGCAATGGCTAAGTTGGATTATCTCCAGACACTTGGAGTAAATGCTGTAGAACTTATGCCTATTCAGGAGTTTGATGGAAATGAAAGTTGGGGATATAACCCTACTCACTATTTCGCTCTTGATAAGGCATATGGAACCCGTGAGCAGTATAAGCAGTTCATTGATGAGTGTCATAAGAGGGATATTGCTGTTATTATCGACGTAGTTTATAACCACAGTACCGGTGCTTCACCGTTTGCGAAACTCTATTGGAACTCATCTGCTAACAAGACTGCATCCAACAACCCTTACTTCTTTGTTGATGCAAAGCATCCGTTCAATGTATTCCACGATATCAATCACCAGAATGCGGTTGTTCAGGAAGTAGTGAAGAGAAGCCTTGTTTACCTCGTGGAAGAGTATAATGTAGACGGATTCCGATTCGACCTTTCAAAGGGATTCACCTGGACATCTTCAGGATGGGATAATACGGATAACGATCGTATCAACCTGATCAAGGACTATGCTAAAGCAATCAGATCAGCAGATCCTGACAGCTATATCATTCTTGAGCACTGGGGTAACGATAATGAGGAGTCTCAGTATGTAAGAGACGGCATGCACCCTTGGAAGAAGATGAATGCCGAGTATTGCGAGGCTGCAATGGGCTGGGGCGGATCGAAGGCAGACGTTTCAGCAACTCATAAGTATCTCGACGACACTTGGGGCGCTACCGGTTGGGTTACTTTCATGGAGAGCCATGATGAGGAGCGTATGGCATACAAGCAGGAGAAGCATGGACACTCTTCAATCAAGGGTAACTTGAAGAACAGTATGCAGAACCTTGCACTCAATGCTGTCTGCTTCCTCACAATCCCTGGTCCTAAGATGATCTGGCAGATGGGTGAGCTTGGATATAACTACAACAAGTGGTGCAACTCAGAGGGAGTCGATGGTACTGCTGATGAAAAGTACGAGACTGATAGAAAGCCTGTCAAGTGGGATTACTTGAACATTGCAGATAGAAAGGCTGTATATGATGTTTACTGCAAGTTGAATGACCTTAGAAATGACAATCCTGACCTCTTTGGAGTAGGTGTTGACCTCTATGGCACTAACCTTGGCGGATGGCCGCTCAAGACAGTCTCCCTCTCTAAGGGTTCAAAGAAGGTTTGGGCTTATGCCAACTACCATGGAAACAATGCCGGAAGCCAGAACCTGAACATTCCTTCAGGCACATGGACTGATATTCTCTCTGGCAAGACTGTTCAGGGTGGTAGTTACATTCTCAATTCAGGTGAGGCCCTTGTCCTTGTAAATTCATCGGTAATTAGATAATGATTATGAAGAATATGAGAAAATATATACTCCTCCTTTGCACCATCTGCATGGGCCTTGTGTCTTGTGTGAAGGAAAATATGACAGGAGTTGAGACCGATGGTCGCACAACATTCAAGGCTGTTTATGCAGATGCTGTCACAAAGACTGTTCTTGATGGTGTTACCCCGATGTGGACACCTGAAGATAAGATTTGTATCTACGATGGTAGAAACAATGAGTTCTCGAATACTTTGACGGCACCGGCAAAGACAGCTGAATTCAAGGGTGTTCTTGGTGGTAATGAGCAGAGATATCTGGCTGCAATCCCTTATAATGTCGATCTTATGTTTGACTTGGATAAAAAGGGAGTGTATGGTCTTGTCATGCCTTATGAGCAGAACGCGGTTGAGAATAGCTGTGATCCTGCAGCTCTGGTGGCGGCTACATATACAGAGAATTTTGAACTTAAGTTCAACAACATGTGTTCGTTGATCAAGTTTGAAATGGCATCGGATGATGTAAAGTCAGTGAAGGTTGTAGCTAATGGTGGAGAAAGCCTTTCAGGTCAGTATAACGTTGCCCTTTCTGCAGATCCAAAGTTCACTCCTTCAATGGGACGTAAGCCTGAAGTTGTGCTAAAGGGTGATTTTAAGAAAGGTTCGACATATTATGTTTCTGTAATACCTGCCTCTCTTCAGTCTGGTCTTACAATTTATCTTAACGAAGATATCAAGTCATTCGAGTTTAAGAATGCAGCAGCTTTCGCCCGCAATGCAATAACAAACATCGGTAAGCTGTCTCTTAATATTGATGAGTCTGGTTTCCCTGGAGAGGATGATGCAGATATTAATGGAGGTGGATCTGCAGAGAAAGGCGTAGTGTATCTCATGCCTAACTCAAACTGGTTGGAAGCAGGAGCTCGTTTTGCTGCTTATTTCTTTGAAGAAGGAATGCCTGAGATTTGGGTTGATTTTGTAGTTGACACTGTTTCAGGTGTGTATAAGTGCGATGTTCCTGAAGGTTATACCAACGTGATTTTCGTACGTATGAACCCATCAAGTAGCGACAACAGCTGGGAAGACGGTGTCAAGTGGGGCCAGACAGGGGACCTTAAGATTCCTTCCGGAAACGATGTGTGCTTCGTTCTTGAGGCAAACTCATGGGATGCAGGTTCTTGGACTTCTTACCCTCCTACCGGAGATGTCGAGCCAAACCCTGGTACTCCTGGCGAAGATATAGAGACTGCCGGTACAATCTACATGCGTGCAAATTCTAATTGGTTGGAGGCTGGTGCCCGTTTTGCTGCATACTTCTTTGAGGGTGCTAACAATGTTTGGGTAAGCATGGTTGCAGATGTTGAGGCTAATGTATTCAAATGTGATGTTCCATCCGGATTCAGCAATGTTATTTTCGTGAGAATGGATCCTGCTGTTTCTGAAAACAGATGGAATACTGACACAGATACAACAAAGCCAGTCTGGAATCAGACTGCAGACCTGTTCGTTCCAGGTGCCGGAAGCACTAGCATATGTTATGTTGTTACTCCAGGCACATGGGGTGAGGAGGGTTACTGGACAACCTATCCACCTGTGGTGACTGATCCGGAACCTGAAAATCCTGCACCGGATACACAGCCGAATATGCTTTATCTGAATCCATGGCAGTGGACTAGCGATGGTGCGAGACTTGAAGCATATTTCTTTGGCAATGGCGACACTTGGGTGACAATGACAGACTCTGATAAGGATGGCTGCTATGAATGTGTGATTCCTGATGGATTTGCAAATGTGATTTTCGTCCGCATGGATCCGGTAAAGCCCGAACATTCATGGGACAGCAAGTGGAATCAGACTGAAGATCAGGTAATTGCTTCCGGGATGAATTGCTTTACCATTACATCATGGGATGGAGGCCAGGATGGAAAGAGTAAAGGAACCTGGTCGACGAAATAATTTGACAATAAAATATTTTGCGTGGTCCGCTAATTGTAATTTTGAGAAATTCAAGATTATAATTAGTGGGCTTTATGTTTAGAAATATTTACATATTTGCATTCCTTGCTGCTTTTCTGGCAGCTGGAATGAATGCTTCCGCTCAAGGCGGATATGGGGTCGGAGGAACTGTGGAAGACAGTGTCGGCCCTGTGATCGGTGCCACTGTGGTAGAGCAGGGCACTTCGAATGGTACTGTTACCGGACCGGACGGGGGATTTTCGCTCACTGTCAGCAGTCCGGATTCTCCGGTGGAAATCAGTTGCATAGGCTATGTGTCGCAGATATATCAGGCCTCCCAACTGCCATCCACGGTCATCCTGAAAGAGGATACGGAAACCTTGAAAGAGGTGGTGGTCATCGGTTATGGCACTGTGAGAAAGGATGATATGACCGGTTCTGTCTCCGCCATCAAGGCTGATGAACTGAATCGCGGTGCGGTGGTCAATACCCAGGATATGATCAAGGGAAAAGTTCCGGGAGTCCTTGTCACTCCCGGTGACGGAGGGCCCGGATCAGGCTCACGTATAAGGATACGTGGATCGTCTTCGTTGAACGCATCGAATGATCCTCTGATCGTCATCGACGGGGTCCCGATAGCACAGGGTGCGGGTGGGGCTATGTCAAATCCGTTGGACCTGCTCAATCCCAACGACATTGAATCGTTTTCAGTCCTGAAGGATGCCTCGGCAGCTGCCATATATGGCTCAAGGGCTTCCAATGGTGTCATACTTATAACTACCAGGAAGGGGCAAGGCAGCGCTCCACAGGTGTCATATAACGGTTCGGTCAGCGTTCAGCATATCACCGGAAAAGTGCCCGTCATGTCTGCCGGTGAACTGATGGAATATTATGCGATGGTCTATCCGGAGGGGACATTGATGGGTGACCGCATAACTGCACTTGACGGAAGGTATGAGACTGACTGGCAGGATCTGGTCTTCAGGACTGCTCTTGCTACAGAACATGGCGTAAGCCTCTATGGCAATGTTGCCTCACGTATGCCGTATCGTGCTTCCATCGCATATCTTGGTCAGCAGGGTACACTTAAGGAATCCAGTTATGACAGGGGAACTCTTGATGTTTCCCTGACTCCAAATTTCTTCGACAGGCACCTGACGCTTGATCTTAACGCCAAGGGTGTGTATTCATACCAGGACTATGCTGATGGTGGTGTGGTCGGACTTGCAGCATTCTTCAATCCGACTCAGGATCCGTACTGGCGTAATCCTGACGGAAGCATTGACCGCAGCACCACTAACGGTTATTGGAATTATGG
Source organism: Candidatus Cryptobacteroides sp. (assembly GCA_045614805.1). GTDB lineage: Bacteria > Bacteroidota > Bacteroidia > Bacteroidales > UBA932 > Cryptobacteroides. The sequence continues at coordinate 47,521 of JAZLDR010000019.1, forward strand.
TAACGGACGGGGTGAGGATTTTACTCCAAACGTTCTGGTGGGTCCGAGCCCTTTGTCGCAGCTGTATGACAGCATAAGCAGTGCACATACTCTTCGTTTCATCGGAAGGGCAGCTCTTGATTACAAGCTGCATGGATTTGAAGCACTCAGTTTCAATGTGAGCGCCGGACTTGATATGACCGTGACTGATTCGTATAACGGAGTGGTCCCAGGATCCTTCCAGGCCTATACCGATACTGCAAATCTTCGTATAGGAGAATATACAAAAGGCTATAATCTCAGCCGCAGTCAGATTATAGAAGCTTATGCCAACTATAAGGAGACTTGGGGCATACACAAGCTCGACCTCCTTGCAGGATATTCATGGCAGAACAATTACTGGGCGAACAGGGATATCACCTACTTCAATATCACTCATAAACCCAATCTGAATCCGGGAGAAACAGTGGATTCCCGTTATCTGTGGTACAGGAATGAGAACTTTCTGGTGTCGTTCTACGGTCGTGTGAATTATTCGATTGATTCCCGTTACATTTTCACATTCACAGCTCGTGGAGACGGCTCCAGCAAGTTCGCAAAGGCGCACAGGTGGGGCTTCTTCCCATCTGGTGCCTTTGCTTGGAACATCGCTCAGGAGCCTTTTCTGAAGGATGTTCCGGTGATATCAGCCATGAAGCTGAGATTCTCGATAGGTCAGACAGGACAGCAGGACGGTATCGGAAATTATGTCCACCTGGCCCGATACAATATGTCCAACAATCCTGATTATCAATATAATATGGGGTCGGCGGGCTTCATGAACATGCTGACTCCGCAGGCATATGACCCGACAATAAGATGGGAGACTACGACTACTTATAATATCGGTCTGGATTACGGATTCTTTGATGAACGCCTTACCGGAAGCATTGACGCCTATATCAGCGATACCGACGACCTGCTTAACTCGGTGCAGGTGCCTATGGGGTCGAATTTCGGCAATAAGTTGATGACCAACATCGGTTCCATCCGCAACAAAGGACTTGAATTCGCCGTCAGCGGCATACCTGTAAAGACATCCGAATGGAGCCTTCAGCTCAGCGCCAATGCTGCCTTTCAGGATACCCGTTTTACCAAGCTGAATGTCACAGAGGATGACAACTACTACATAGAGACTGGAAATATTTCCAAGGGCACAGGAGGATATCTCAGCAGACAGATGGTAGGTTATGCTCCGTATACCTACTACACCTACAAGCAGAAGTATTCGTCGGATGGACGTCCTTTGCAGAATGAGTTTGTCGATATGGACGGAAACGGTGAGATCACGGAGGCAGACAGGTATATGACCGGCAAGAGCCCTGCTCCGAAATTCTATTACGGACTCAGTGCAAAGCTGACCTGGCGCAATTGGGACTTCGGATTCAATGGTCATGGCTCGGCAGGAACATGGGTGTTCAATGATTTTGCTTCGGCTAATTCAACATCGAGCATCGACCTTAATTCCGGAGCACTTCCGAATCAGGCGTTGCTTGTCAGGAAGACAGGTTTCACAGCACCGAACAGTGCTGAACAGTGGTATTCGGATTACTTTTTGGAAAATGCCTCGTTCTTCCGTCTTGATGACATAAATCTCGGTTATACATTCCGAGGTATAGGTCGTTGGGAAACGGATGTGCGTGTGGCTCTGGGAGTTCAGAATGTATTTGTTCTTACAGGATACAGCGGTATGGATCCCGAGGTCATCTCCGAAAACGGAATTGACAACACCATATGGCCTCGTCCTCGTACCTGGTCGCTCAGATTGAATGTCAATTTCTGATTGTCATTTCGAGCGACCGAAGGGAGTCGAGTCATCGACGAAGTCGCTGAAGCAATTGCGAAAGAAATCTATAACAATAATAATGAAAGATATGAAACGATTTATATACACCGCGGCTCTTGCCGCACTTCTCACATCCTGCGTTCAGGATCTGGAGACCTTGCCCCTGGACAAGACAGAGCCGGTGTCGGAATATGTCTATGGCACTTCCGAGGAAGCCTACCTTGCAGGACTGACCAAACTCTATTTTCAGTTTGTCTCCAATGACCTGACTGATCTTCAACCGATGGATGGAGGTGCATCAGAACTTATCAGAGCCTTCTGGTCTGTGCAGGAGACCACTACCGACGAGGCAAAGTGCTCATGGGAGAACGACGCATGGGTGCGTGCCCTGAATACCAATACATGGAGTGAAGTACAGAACGATGCCGTCTATGCCGTCTATGTGCGAACTCTTCAGGGAGTGGCATTTGTGAATGAGTATCTCAGGCAGACAGTTCCGGACAGGCTCGCAGATCGTGGAGTTCCCTCTGATCTTGCAGCTAAGATTTCCATATTCAGAGCGGAAGCAAGATTCTTGCGTGCATACTTCTATTGGATAGCCCTGGACTGCTTCGGAAATGTTCCTTTCACTACAGAGAAGTCGCCTTTTGGAGGTACCTATTTCCCTAAGCAGGCTTCCCGTGAAGATGTGTTTGACTACTGCGTGTCGGAATTGCAGACTTTGATTGCAGATGGCAGCGACCTGCCGGCCCCAAGGTCGAATTATCCTCGTGCCGACAAAGGCTCGGCCGCCGGTCTGCTTGCACGTCTGTACTTGAATTCCAATGTGTATACTGGCGTGGATATGTCTTTGCAGGCCAAAGACTTGTGTGAGGATATATTTTCAATGGGATATGCTCTGAACCCTTCTTATGCCGACCTGTTTCTTGGAGATAACGGGTCAAATCTTTCCGCCCGTCAGGAGTTTCTCTGGGCGGTGGATTATGATGCCAACAACACGGAGTCCTATGGCGGAACAACATACATACTGAGTGCTTCGATGGCCGCTACAGACATCACGGAACAGTCTCGTCCTAACGGACAGGTGAATGGTTGGGCCGGACTGAGAGTGCCTTACGAGTTTGTGTCTAAGTACTATGGCGTTTCCGGTCAGAATTATACGACAGGTGAATATGAAACTGCTGACAAGAGGGGAGAAGTGTTCTATATCAAGGGACGTTCGGAGTCAATGGAAGGTGCTCTATATAGCTTTATGAATGGATGGACTTGCTTGAAATTCAATAATATACCATCAGGTCAGACCAATCAGTCCTACCTTCCGACATCAGCGACGCTGAACTTCTCGAATGTAGACTTTCCGATGATCCGCCTCGCGGAGATATATCTCATATATGCCGAGGCATGCATGAATCTCGGTGATGCTTCGCCGGCCTTGCCTTACTTGGCGGAACTGGCTGAGAGAGCCGGGATTGATGCTCCTGCTGAGGTCACTCCGGAATATCTTGTCAATGAGAGGGCTCGTGAACTCTTGTGGGAGGCACATCGCCGTACGGACCTGATCCGCTTCGGACTCTTTGACTCGGCTGGCTTCCTGTGGCCGTACAAAGGAGGTGATTCGTATGCCGGAGCAGGCTTCCCTGCATATAAATGCATATTCGCGATACCGCCTACCGAACTTGCCACCAACCGTCAGCTTGTGCAGAATCCGGGATATGCAGATTAATCCTGTCAGCACTTAAGTTTCTGGCTGTCTGAGAGTTAACTATATATGCCTGCTGCATTTTGCAGCAGGCATATATAGTTAACATGTTTATAGTTAGCAAGATAGGTGCTGATATGCCTTCATCTATAAATTCCATCCACCCGTCAGTGTCTTTCAGCATTTCATCCTTATATATGTACATATATAAGAATTTATGCTTAAATTCGTGGGATATGCAGATCAGGTAGGTATACCAAAGATAACGAATAAGGATTTATGATATCAATGAGAAATTTTCTGATGGGAACAGTTGCAGCGGCCATGGTCGTGTCATGTGCTTCGGATGGCACTTTGCCTGTGCCTACATCTACACTCGAGGAATGTGTTTATTCTGGCGACAGAACAGAGTTTGCAGTTTGGGCTCCGGACGCTGAAGAGGCTGTCCTGAGGCTTTATCAGACAGCCTCTGCTGATGAGGCTGCCTTCAAGACTTTGGATATGAAGAAGTCTAAGGACGGACTCTGGAAGGTTACTGTCAAGGAAGATGTCAAGGGAGCGTTCTATACATTCCAGGTAAAGAATAACGGCCAGTGGCTTGCGGAGACAGCAGGTATTGCTGCCAAGGCTGTGGGTGTCAACGGTACTCGCGGTGCTGTTGTTGACTGGGCTGAGACCAACCCTGAGGGATGGGCGGAAGATAAGAGCCCGAAGATTGAGAAGTCGGATATCATTGTCTATGAAATGCATCACAGGGACTTCTCGATTCACCACACTTCCGGTGTTGAAAACAAGGGAAAGTACCTTGCTCTGACAGAAGAGGGAACCAAGAATCCTGATGGTCTCGCTACCGGTATCGATCATCTCAAGGAGATAGGTGTGACATATGTCCAGCTCCTTCCGTCAACAGACTTCATCACTGTGGATGAGGCTCATCTTGAAAACAACCAGTACAACTGGGGATATGATCCGTATAACTACAATGCAGTGGAGGGCTCATATTCTACCGACCCATATAACCCTGTTACCCGTATCAAGGAGTTCAAGCAGATGATTCAGGCTCTTCATGCAGCCGGATTCCGCGTGATTCTTGATGTGGTTTACAACCATACGACTGATGCCTCAAAGACAGGTTTTGAACGCACTATGCCGGGATATTTCTACCGTATGGCTGAGGATGGTTCGTTCTACAACGGTTCTGGCTGCGGCAACGAGACCGCGTCGGAGCAGGAGATGTTCCGTAAGTATATGATCGAGTCGCTCGAGTGGTGGATGAAGGAATATCATATCGACGGATTCCGTTTCGACCTTATGGCGATCCACGACATTGACACAATGAACGAGATCAGCGAGCGTCTTCATGCAATCGACCCAGATGTCGTGATTTACGGTGAAGGATGGGCTGCCATGGCTCCTGCATATCCGGCAGAGGAGATTGCCTTGAAGCAGAATACATATATGCTCGATAAGATCGGCGCATTCAGCGACAATATCCGCGACGCGGTACGTGGACCTCTCGGATGTGAGAATGCAGGTTTCATGGATGGCGTTGCCGGTAACAAGGCAAATGTAGAGTTCGGTATTGTCGGTGGTATCGAGCACCCTCAGGTGACCGTTGAGGCGTGGACAAACAACCCGCTCCAGCATGTAAGTTATGTGAGCTGTCATGATGACCACTGCCTCCGTGACCGTCTCGAAGTTGCAACCAAGGCTTCCGAGAAGGAGCGTCTTGCAATGGTGAAGCTTGCTCAGACTGCGGTATACACTTCACAGGGAATTCCGTTCATCTTCACAGGTGAAGAACTTTATCGTCATAAGCAGGGCGTGAAGAACAGCTACAACAAGCCGGATTCGATAAATGCAATTGACTGGACATATAAGACAAAGTATAAGGATCTCGTAGACTACTATGCAGCTCTTGCTGCCATCCGTCATGCACATCCTGGCTTCTGCCTCGGTGATGCGGAGCTTGTACGCGAGAAACTCCAGTTCATAGAGACAACTGATCCATGTGTTGTGGCATTCCGTATCAGCGGACTTGAAGGCATCGACCCGGCAAAATCTCTTACAGTCCTTCTCAACGGTTCAAAGAAACCTGTCAAGGTTGAGATCCCGCAGGGCAATTACACTGTGCTTGCGAAGGACGGACAGGCTGATGCAGATGGCATCGGAGCTTATACCGGTTCTAATATCGCAGCCAATGCGACATCAGCAACAATACTTGCAGAATATTAATAACAGAAATATGAAGAAGATTATCATTACCATCTGTGCTGCACTCCTTGTGCTCTCATGCGCACAGGCTCCAAAGCAGCAGCCTCTTGAAAATTCAGTCGTATATGAAATGAACGTACGACAGTACACTCCGGAAGGAACATTCGCTGCAGCTGAGAAGCAGCTTCCTCGTCTTGCAGAAATGGGAGTGGATATCGTATGGCTCATGCCGATTTATCCTATCGGAGTTGAGGGTCGTAAGGGAACGCTCGGCTCTTACTATGCGATCAAGGATTATTGCGATATCAATCCGGAGTTCGGTACACTTGCTGATTTCGATTCATTCCTTGCCGAGGCTCACAGACTCGGTCTCCGCGTTGTCATCGACTGGGTTGCCAACCACACATCACCAGATGCAAAGTGGGTGACAGGACAGGCTCCTGAGTGGTATGAGCGTGATGAAAATGGCAATACGACCTATACAGCAGACTGGTCGGACACCGCAAACCTGAATTACGACAATCAGGATATGTGCAACGAAATGGAAAAGTCAATGCGTTTCTGGATGGAGCGCGGTGTCGATGGTTTCCGTTGTGATATGGCTTGCGAGATTCCACTCGAATTCTGGCAGAAGGCTATCGCTAATCTTCGTGCTGATTATCCTGGCATGTATATGCTTGCGGAGGGTGAGGAACCGCTTCTTCATACTCTTTCTGACTTCGACGCTTCATATTCATGGGAGCTTCATCATATGATGAACGCCATTGCACGTGGCGAGAAGAATATTCCTGAACTTCTCGAGTATCTCGAAAAGGATATGGAAAGACATCCTGCAGACGCATTCCGTCTTATGTTCACATCGAATCATGATGAGAACTCTTGGGCAGGTACTGAGTTCGAGAGGATGGGTGACGCTGCCAAGCTTATGGCTGTTCTTACATTTACCCTTCCTAACGGCCAGCCACTTATCTACACAGGTCAGGAAATGGGTTGGAACAAGAGATTCGAGTTCTTTGAGAAGGATCCTATCCCGGCATGGGAGAAGAATGAGTACTTCGATTTCTACAAGTGGCTTATCGACATCCGTCACAATAATCCGGCACTCGCAGCCGGTGACAAGGGAGGAGTGTTCGAGGTGGTTTCAGCAGAGGACAGCGTACTCGTGTTCACCCGTACCCTTCCGGACAACAAGGTTACCGTAAAGGTTGAGCTCAAGGCTCCTTGGTCATACGAAATCATAGCAGAGTAATTAATCATATTATGAATAGAATTCTTTCAGCACTTTCAGCACTTTTTATCCTCGCTTCATGCTCTCAGCAGGGTGAGGTGACAGATGTGCAGACCCTCCAGTCTCCTGACGGAAACATGGAGATGACATTTCAGCTCACTGCTGACGGTACACCTCAGTATGCGCTCAATTATGGCGAACATAAGGTGATCCTTCCGTCAGATATGGGTTTTGAGTTCCGTGGAAATATCAAGGCAGAGAAACTTATCTTCAATGCAGACGGAACTATTTCCAAGGAAGACCGTGAACCATGCAACTCTTTCCATGACGGATTCTCACTTGAGAGTGTGGAGACCGCTGCTTTCGATGAGACTTGGGAGCCTGTATGGGGTGAGGAGTCAGAGATCCGCAACAATTATAACGAACTTCTTGTAAACCTTGTTCAGAAGTCTACCGACAGGAAGATGGCAATCCGTTTCCGTCTTTATAACGATGGTCTCGGCTTCCGTTATGAATTCCCATACCAGAGAAATCTGAGCTATTTCGTTATCAAGGAGGAAATGACTCAGTTCGCTCTTGCCGGTGACCACACTGCATGGTGGGTGCCTGGAGACTATGATACTCAGGAGTATGAGTACACAGAGTGTCGTCTTTCGGAGATTTCATCTAAAATACAGGCAGCCATCTGCGGAAACTCTTCGCAGACTCCATTCTCTGTAAACGGAGTCCAGACTTCTCTTCAGATGCGTGCTGACAACGGACTTTATATCAATATCCATGAGGCAGGTCTGCTTGACTATCCTTGCATGCATCTCGAACTCGATCCGAAGACATTCACTTTCACCTCACACCTTACTCCGGACGCGGAGGGATGGAAGGGCCGTATGCAGACTCCTTGCAATTCTCCATGGAGAACAATCCAGGTGGCTCCAAGTGCAACAGCGCAGCTTGCTTCCCGCCTCGTGCTCAACCTCAATGAGCCTTGTGCTCTCGAGAATACCGACTGGATCAGACCTGTAAAGTACGTAGGTGTATGGTGGGAGATGATCTCAGGAAAGGGATCGTGGAACTATACCGACGACTTTGCTTCAGTTCAGCTCGGCAAGACTGATTATTCAAAGGCAACGCCTAACGGACGCCACTCTGCAAACAATGAAAAGGTACGTCGCTACATTGACTTTGCTGCAGAGCATGGTTTCGACCAGGTCCTCGTTGAAGGATGGAACGAAGGATGGGAGGATTGGGCAAACTGCAACAAGGACTATGTCTTTGATTTCGTCACTCCATATCCTGACTTCGATATCGCTGCCCTTAACAAGTATGCACACTCGAAGGGAGTGCGCCTGATGATGCACCATGAGTCATCATCATCGGTACGCAATTACGAGCGTCACCTCGATCAGGCTCTCGACCTTATGGAAAAGTATGGATATAACTCCATCAAGGGAGGTTATGTAGGTGATATCCTTCCGTTGGGTGAGCACCACTACAGCCAGTCTCTTATCAATCACTATATGTATGTGATAAAGAAGGCAGCCGACCGCAAGATTATGATCAACGCTCACGAGGCAGTACGTCCTACCGGTCTTTGCCGTACATATCCTAACCTTATCGGCAATGAGTCAGCCCGTGGTACCGAGTACCAGGCATTCGGTGGTACAACGCCTCATCATGTAACTGTCCTTCCGTTCACTCGTCTGAACGGTGGCCCGATGGATTTCACTCCAGGAATCTTTGTTCAGAACCTTAAGGAGGTTACAGAAGGAAGAAATGATTCTTGGGTCAATGCTACAATTGCCAATCAGCTTGCACTTTATGTGACAATGTACTCTCCTCTCCAGATGGCTGCTGACCTTCCTGAGCACTATGAGCAGTTCATGGATGCATTCCAGTTCATCAAGGATGTGGACATCGATTGGCTTCAGTCGAAGTATCTGCTTGCCGAACCTGGTGACTACCTCGTGATAGCACGTCAGGGTAAGAAGAACGGTCAGTGGTTCTGCGGTGGTGTTACCGATGACCAGAAGCGTACTCTTGAGGTTCCAATGAACTTCCTCGATCCAGGCAAGACTTACGTCGCTACAATCTATGCTGACGGAGAGGATGCTGACTATAAGGAAAACCCTCAGGCGTACAGGATCTGGAATCAGGACGTGACTTCAGAGGATGTCCTTTCCATGACAATGGCTCGCGGCGGCGGTTTCGCAATCTCGTTCCTTGAGAAGGAGTAATGTTCTAATATTGTAATATTGAAATATTTGCGTACATTTGCGCCGCTTTTTCGCACGTAGTCATTTTGACCGAGCCTTTGTCGATTGCGACCGAGCCCTACTCTGTCATTTCGACCGAGCGAAGCGAGTGGAGAAATCTACAAAACGAAATATAAAACCATAACATAAATGAACAAAGAATTAACACATGCTGCAACCCTCTCCCTCGGGGTACACAGCTATAAATCTCCGACAGTCCACGTCGTAGACATAACCTCAGAGGGAGTGCTTTGTCAGAGTTTTAAAGATAATTCCTTTGAACAATGGGATCCTGAGGAAGATCTATTTGGTTAAAAGTAACAGTTATAACTTTAATTGATGAAAGAAATGAGAACAAAAATATTGATGGTTGCAGCTGTTGCCCTCATGGCCATGGTTTCATGCACCAAGGAAGAAAATAATCCGGGAGAACCACAGGTTACTCCGCCATCTTATTATATAGACTTTACAGCAAGCATCACTAGTGGAGATGCTTCCGTGCCTCAACTATCACAAGAAACCAGAACTAGTTTCGAAAATGGAAAGACAAAGTGGATTGATGGTGATGAGATTGCTGTTAATGGAAAGAGGTTTGTTGTGGCTGAACTTATTGACGGCGGCCTTTCTGCTCGATTTACAAATGATGAAGAACTTGGCGAATTAGGTGTGGAGTTTAAGGAACCATATACTGCTGTTTATCCTTACAATGCAAAGCTTAATACTACTGTAGTCCCTCATGAGCAGACTCTGACAGCAGGAACTTTCGCTGATGAGGCTGTTGCTGCAGTGGCATATTCTGAATCTGAGAGAACCTTGAGTTTCAAGCATGTCAGCACTTACCTTAGGTTTACAGTCGCTACTGCCGGACTCACTGAACTAGAGTTTACCTCTGCTGGTGACATTGCAGGTACTATAACTGTAGATGCGAATGAAGGAGGTGACCCTACTTATGTAGTAAGCGACGGAGAGAATACCATTAAGGCTATACCTAAGGACGGTACTTTTGTAGTTGGTCAGAGTTATTATATTTCAGTATTGCCGACACTTGGCGCTGCTGATGTCAAGGAAAAACTGGAAATCAAATCAGAAGGTGTTACTGTTAAGTCTGGTAATGTAAGATTCAAACGTAATGTCCCAGCTAAGCTTGAAAATCTTACTGTGAATTATACATATTTGAAGCCTAGTCTGGTGTGGGGAATTGCTTCTCCTCGTTATGCAGCCTATTTCTTTGAGGGTGATGCTAATATTTGGGTGAACATGACTGATACTGATAAAGATGGGGTTTATAGAGCAGTTGTACCTGAGGGTTATACAAATTTGATTTATTGTCGAATGAATCCATCTAATTCAGAAAATAGATGGAATAATGATGGGGAAAGCAATAAGCCGCTTTGGAATCAGAGTATGGATCTCAAAGTTCCGACAGATACAAAATCAGCCTATATAGTAAAACCACTCACTTGGGATAAAGGTGAAGGTGAATGGAATACCCTCGCAAATGCTAAAAATTACGAGGAAAACACCGTATATCTAAAGCCAAGTGATAATTGGAAGACCGATTCGCCTCGTTTTTCAATTTACTTGTGTAATGGAACTGCGCAAGCTCAATGGAAAGATATGATCTATCTTGAAGGAAATTATTATGGAGTTGAACTGCCAAATGGTTTTAATAAAACATTATATAAAAATATTATATTCTGTAGAATGAAACCCGGCACAGATCACTCATGGAACAACCCTCCATTGTGGGGTCAAACAAACGATTTACAAACATCACAGATAACAGATAGTAAGTATCGTTGCTGCAAAATCACATCATCAGCTTGGAATAAGCCTAGTGTATCTTGGTCAAAGAAATTAGATTAAGTATCAGAACGTTAAATTAACCATCTGGCGATTTAGGCTGAATAATTTGAAATAATGACGTTAAGGGGATGACTAAAGGTCATCTCCTTTTTCTTGGTATGCCCAGCACGGGCATGTTCTAATGGGTGAAAGTCCATGATGCGCCCTAATGAACGGAGGTATATAGCCAAAGGCAGGGGTGTCCATCGTGAGGCGGTGACCGACTTGTCGCTTTGCTTGTCGAAGAATCTGACAGAAGCATAGGCCTATACGAAATGCCGTAAAATGCAACAGTTTGATAACCAGCTGAATGTGTGGTTTATCCTTCCTTCCCAGTCATGCAGGCAAAACCATTCAAATATATGAGCAGCAGTGCGTTGTGTTTTACGCTATCAGTGTATTACAGCACCGTCGCCGGAATATATGACCTCAGGCGACTGCAAGTCAGGCGCTGTGGGCGGCTAGACCAAAGGGCCGTCCTCGCGCTTGACTGTTGCACTTCTGTCGCCAAAGAGTCTGCATGACTATTTTTACGCACACCAATGCAAATTATCTTCGAGATAGAGCCGGCCGGAGTCAATCTAGTTCCTGAATGGCGTTCTTTGAATACCGTCAGTCATCTTTTTAGCCCAAATGCTGACTTACGGTATCCCAAACGTCCTGATTTCATGTGATATTGCCACCGTCAGTCAAAGAAATGACACAAATGTTGACTGACGCTCCTGAATGCATAATGAATCAGTTTACAGATGTCTCGACTACGCTCGACATGACAGGTGGAACACGCTCGACATGACAGGTAGACCAATATTCCGATTACTGAAATTAAGCGGATTTTTCAAAAAATCTGCTTAATTTCTTCTGGCAAATCTGCCACAGACGTGCGCCAGACAATGACTTTAGCAAATATCCGCGTACATTTTGTGTACGCGGCTATTTGTCTTGACCTTTGCAGAGTCATTAATTAAAACGAGAAAAGATGAGTGATTTTGGCTTCAACGGGAATGAACGGAATGAGACGGCAGTGGGCAGGTATGTAGATCTTCTGACCAACAGTGGTTTCAAGGCCGTGTTCGGAGACAGGGATAACAAGGATGTTGTGATGTCAGTGATCAATGCATTGCTGCCTCCACACAGACATGTGACTGATATCGAATATGCTCGGACGGAGTACCAGGGACGCCTGATCAAGAACAAGGAGTTCAGATATGACTTCATGTGCAAGGGCGCTGATGGTGTTGCATTCATTGTGGAAGTACAGTGCTATCCGGAGGCATATTGGTTCCAGAGGTGCGTGAGCTATGCAAGCAGGGCA
>JAZLDR010000020.1:0-55116 GCA_045614805.1 Candidatus Cryptobacteroides sp.
GTTCTTGGATGGCTTCCGCCCAATCTCTTTGAGACGGGCTTCTCTTGCTTCTACTAAGGCTTTCACTTTTTTTAACAGAGCATTCTCAGCCCTCAGACACTCATTCTCGTATCTGAGACGTTCCAGCTCTGTCATCTCTTCTGGTTTCTTTTTCCTTGGTCTTCCCATATTGTTCTTTGGTGGTCGGCCCCTTGGCCTGGTGACAGCCAGTGCATCATAACCTTGTGTTTTAGCTATATTTCTCCACACGCGTATTCGGTCATGACTCACATTGTGCTTTAATGAAGCCTCCACCAAAGTTAGATCATTTTCCTCAATATCATGAAGAACTTGAAGTTTGAAGGCATAGTCTGCCTTCACATTTTGTTTCTTTAGCAAGCCAGATGGTCCTTCAGACTTATAACGCAACCATAAATATCCTAATAGTGCATCATTGATTCCATAGTGACGATGGACGTGACCTATACTGAATCCATTTTCAAGCATATGCATATACTTCAATCGTTCTGCATAGCCATGTTTCTTGTACTTTTTAGACATAACAAAACCCCGAAAGTTTTTTGTCTAACTTTCGGGGTTCATGTCAAGATGGCCATCCCCATTTTTAGTTTAGTGTCGTGACACTTTCACAGTAAAACTAGAGTCTTTCGAGCTTCACTGTGAAGTGGCGCATCAATTCAGTTTCCCAAACGATCTTCACTCCTCTTGTGATCTCATGACGACGATCGTAAACGTTCTTGAGTGCTGCTGCTATCACATCCATGTGGTTGTTGGTGTACACTCGACGGGCGATGCAGAGACGAAGAAGGTCGAGTCCGCCGAAACGGTTCTCACGAGTCACAGGATCACGGTCAGCAAGGATGTAACCGATCTCACAACCACGTACACCAGCCTCGATATAGAGTTCGATTGCGAGTGTCTGTGCAGGGAACTCTTCCTTAGGGATCTGGTCGAGAACGCGGTCAGCGTCTACGAAGAGAGCGTGACCACCTACAGGACGCTGGTAAGGAATGCCATACTCATCAAGCTTGGCAGCAAGATACTGAACCTGCTTGATACGTGTCTCGATAGTGTCGAGCTCTGTGTTCTCGTCAAGACCTACAGCGAGAGCAGCCATGTCACGACCGTTCATACCACCGTAAGTAAGGAAGCCCTCGAATGGGATACAGAATCTCTTTGCTCCCTCATACCAGTCCTCATGACGTGTAGCGATGAAACCACCCATATTCACGAGACCGTCCTTCTTTGAAGACATTGTCATACCGTCAGCATATGAGAACATCTCCTTGCAGATTTCCTTGATTGACTTGTCTGCATAACCCTCCTCGCGAGTGCGGATGAAGTATGCGTTCTCAACAAAACGTGCAGAGTCGAAGATGACGCGCTTGCCGTACTTGTCAGCGATAGCACGTACCTCGCGGAGGTTCTGCATAGATACAGGCTGACCTCCTGCAGTGTTGTTTGTAACTGTAACGATGATGAAAGGAACGAGTTCTGCGTTTTCAGCAAGCACCTTCTCAAGTTTTTTAGGGTCCACATTACCCTTGAACGGAACTTCAAGCTGAGTGTCCTTTGCCTCATCTACTGTGCAGTCTACAGCGAATGCCTTGCGGCTCTCGATATGACCCTTGGTTGTGTCGAAGTGTGAGTTGCCCGGAACGATGGCACCAGCCTTCACAAGGTGGCTGAAGAGAACGTTCTCAGCAGCACGGCCCTGGTGAGTAGGGATAACATACTCGAAACCTGTGATCCTGGTGATAGTCTCCTTGAGCTGGAAGAAAGAAGATGAACCTGCGTAGCTCTCGTCACCCATCATCATTGCAGCCCACTGACGGTCGCTCATTGCGCCTGTACCTGAGTCAGTAAGACAGTCGATGTACACCTGGTCAGACTTAAGTTGGAAAAGGTTGTAGTCTGCTTCCTTGATCCATCTCTCGCGCTCCTCGCGTGTGCTCTTGCGAAGAGGCTCGACCATTTTGATCTTATACGATTCTGCAAAAGGTAATTCCATGATTGTTAATATTTTAAAGGTTATTTTATTATATTTTTCTAATTTTAGGATGATAAAGGTAATGATTTTAAATCAAATATCATCAATCTGGTTTCAGAAAGATAGTTCAACTGTCGGATGAGCGTCCTTGCCGCAGAACATGTTATGCACGACAAATGATTTAGGTCCGTCAAACCTTACTGTCGAGAACGGATTGATACGCTCCTGATTGCGACCTTCCTGCTGGATGACAAATGGTATCGAAGTGTTGTTGGTCAGCATGAACACATTCTCGGAAAGCCATTTCACAGACACTGCCGCCTTGAAGAAATCCACCAGCAGAGCCTCGCTTCCGCACATTGTATTGAATGCCAATGCCAGAGTCCTTCCTGCCTCCAATGCCTCACGGAGTCCTGCCTCCGTTCTCTCTGTGGCAAAGATGAGTGTGATAGGGCGATTGAATCCGTCTGCATTATACTCTTCCTCTGCGCTTGCATGGATGTCCGAGTTTGCAGCAATGAAAAGACCGCGATCACGCACTCTGTCAATGATTCCAGGGTAGAACTCGACATAATTGACAACCTCAACTCCATCGATAAGACCCTCTCCATATGCAATCTGCTCCGTAGGAGTAAAGTCTATGCTGGTCCTTGTCCAGCCCGGGTGATTATGCATCACCAATGCACCCTGACTCTTTGCATTGCGGATAGCCTGTACCGGATCCTCGTGATAGATGGCATTGTTATCCTTTGTAAACAATGCGTTGAAATGTCCTACATCCCTTCCGCTTCTGGTGATCTCCGCTCCCGGAATTATGAACACATCCCAGATTTCAGCCTCTTTCTTGGCAATATTCACAGATGTATTAAGATCTGGATTGGACGGCACCTCAGATTTCAGATATGAGGCAAAAACTTTTTCGTGAGGCCTCCATTCGATATGTTCGGTAACGGCCATGACATCCAATCCTTCAAGCCAAGCCTCCTTTACACGGAACTGAGGGATTACATGTCCGTCGGAAAACACGGAGTGGGTATGAAGGTCGGCCTTATAGAGGTTATATCCGTTGACCTGAGACGGGAGAACTATCTCCTTTCTTTGAGGCTGGGTGCGATGTCCAAAACGGAGCATTTCAGAATTTACAGCATCAGGATAGTAGTACTGGGCTGATGCGGCAGCAGCCATCGACAGCATTGCAAGAGTTAAAAGAATTCGTTTCATGATACGTGGTCTATATTCCTAATTGTTCCTTCATATTCCTCAGGAGATCAAAAGCCTGCAGAGGTGTCATGTTATTAAGGTCCGCCTTGTCCAGTTCCTCCTTCAATGACGAAAGCAGCGGATCCTCCAGCTGGAAGAATGAAAGCTGGATAGAGCCGTCGCTTTCCACGCGGCCTTCCTTGACATTGTACGGTCGTACTGTATTGCGTTTCTTTGTGTGGGATTTCTCGACTTCGCTCGAAATGACAGGAGCAGACTCTCCCGCCTCCAGAGCAGCCAGAGTCTTCTCCGCCGATTCGAGCACCTGCTTCGGCATTCCTGCCATACGGGCAACGTGCAGACCGAAACTGTGTGCCACTCCGCCCTCCTTGAGCTTACGCAGGAAGATGACGTTCCTGCCGACTTCCTTCACAGCGATATGGAAGTTCTTCACTCGTGGATATATATCCTCGAGATCGTTCAGTTCGTGGTAGTGAGTCGCGAACAATGTCTTTGCACCGCCGCCGAATTCATGGATATACTCGACTATAGCACGTGCGATGGACATTCCGTCGTAGGTGGATGTTCCGCGGCCGATCTCATCCAGAAGCACCAGCGAACGTGAAGAAAGGTTATGCAGGATCATCGAGGTCTCTAGCATTTCCACCATGAAGGTAGATTCGCCACGCGAGATATTATCAGATGCACCCACACGGGTGAATATCTTGTCGCAATAGCCAAGTTCCGCAGAAGCCGCAGGCACGAAACTTCCGACCTGAGCCATAAGGGATATGAGGGCTGTCTGGCGTAGCAGGGCTGACTTACCGGCCATGTTCGGACCTGTCAGTATGATTACCTGCTGCTTTTCGTTATCAAGGTATATGTCGTTAGGAACGAATTCCTCACCGGCCCTCATCATAGTCTCTATGACCGGATGACGGCCCTGACGTATGTCTATCACTGCACCGTCATTCATCTTCGGACGGCAGTAATTGTTGCTTATTGCGAGGTCTGCGAAGCCGCTCAGCACATCGAGCCGTGCAAGCACACGGCAGTTTCTCTGAATCATTGCGATATTCGCCTGTATCCTGGCGACAAGCGATGCGTATATCTGCACCTCAAGGGCATAAATTCTCTCCTCCGCCCCGAGAATCTTCTGTTCGTATTCCTTCAGTTCCTCGGTGATATATCTTTCTGCATTCACCAAAGTCTGCTTTCTGATCCATTCCTCCGGCACGCTGTCCTTATGGGCATTTCTCACTTCGAGATAGTATCCGAAGACATTGTTGAAACCTATCTTGAGAGAAGAGATTCCGGTACGTTCTATCTCACGCTGCTGAACTTCGAGGAGGTAGTCCTTTCCGTGACGGGCAATTTTCCTCAACTCATCGAGTTCCTCATTGACACCGCTCGCAATCACATCTCCCTTTCCAAGCTGGGAAGCAGTTTCAGGGTGCATGGTCCTGGTCAGAAAGTCAAGGAGTTCCGCACAATCGCCCATCCTGGAGATAAGTTCATCAAGAGCCGCCACGCCCTTGCCCTGACAGAGCTGCATTATCGGAGCCGTCTGACTGAGGCCTCTGCGCAGCTGCATGACTTCCCGAGGCATGATCTTGCCGGCCGCCGCACGTGAAATTATACGTTCAAGGTCACCGATTTCTCCGACCATGGCCTGCAGACGCATGAGGTCGTCGCGATTGTCAATGAAATGCTGTACCACAGCATATCTGCACTCCAGTTCCTGCAGGTCCATCACAGGCATGGACAGCCATGTCCTGAGCATACGGGCGCCCATCGGTGAGGAACATCTGTCCATCACCTCAACCAGCGACGTGCCTTCCTTTCCTGCTGTAGATGCAAAGATTTCAAGATTCCTGAATGTGAAACGGTCCATCCATACGAAATCACCCTCATCAATTCTGGAAATCGAACATATATTGCTGAGGTCCTTATGCTGAGTCTGCTCAAGGTACACAAGAAGAGCTCCTGCAGAGGTCACTCCCAGCGGGAAACTATCGATTGCAAAGCCTTTCAGGGAATCGACTCTGAGCTGCTTCTTCAGCCTTTCGACAGAACTTTCATACACAAAAGCCCATTCTTCAAGAGTCGATATATAGAAATTATCGCCATACTGTTCGCGGGTGCCTTTCTCAAACCCTCTTGGCACAAGGAGTTCCTTTGGCGCAAATGAACTCAGGAGGGTTCCGATGTAATCCAGAGATCCTTCCGCCACCTGGAATGTTCCGGTGGATACATCCAGGAAAGCGGCTCCGCACTTATCCTTATGGAATGCCAGACCGGCGATATAATTATGCTCTTTCTGCTCAAGAAGCTGATCATTGAACGCCACTCCCGGGGTTACCAGTTCGGTAATTCCGCGCTTGACGATATTCTTGGTCAGCTTAGGGTCTTCCAACTGGTCGCACACCGCCACCTTGTAGCCGGAACGGACCAATCTTGGAAGATATGTTTCAAGTGAGTGGTGGGGAAAACCTGCCATAGGGATAGCCCCCGGGGTTGCGCTGGAACGCTTTGTCAGCACTATACCCAGCACCTTGCTGGCTGTGAGGGCGTCATCTCCGTATGTTTCATAAAAATCGCCGCACCTGAACAGAAGCACTGCCTCCGGATGTTGAGCCTTCATAGCGAAGTACTGCTTCATCATAGGTGTCTCGGTCGGTTTTTTCTCTGCCATTTTTCCTGTCTTTTATATCTAGGCAAATGTACTCATTTTTGTTCAAAAGCATACAAAAATTGCTATCTTTGTTCGACTTATGAAAAGGGTTCTGATCATATCGTATTATTGGCCGCCTACGGGTGGCTCCGGCGTTCAGAGATGGGTCAAATTCGCCAAATATCTGCCTTCAGAGGGATGGCAGCCGGTGATTTATACTCCGGAGAATCCCGAACAACTTGCGACTGACGCTTCTCTAGAGGCCGAAGTGCCGGCTGAGGCTGAAATAATAAAGACACATATCACCGAACCCTACGAAATATACAAGAAACTGCTCCGCAGATCGGGGCACAGCAAGGAAGCAGTAGAGGTCAACCCTGTCAATGCGCAGAACAAGACCTTGCTGCAGAAGGTTGCCATGTGGATCAGGGGCAACATTTTCCGCCCGGACCCGCGATGTCTGTGGATTAATCCTTCGGTCCGTTTTCTCAAGAAGTATCTCGAGGAGCACCCGGTGGACCTCATAGTGAGCACCGGACCTCCACAGTCGATGCATATGATCGGACGCAGACTTGCGGCAGAGACTGGTCTTCCATGGGTTGCCGACTTCCGCGATCCTTGGACCAAGATATTCTATTTCAAGCATTTATCCATGACATCCCTGACACGCAGGTGGCACAGGAAAATGGAAAAGAAGGTGTTGGATGAGGCGACGGCCGTGGTTGCGGTTTCGCCGCTAGTACATGAGGAGTTCCAGGCCATGACACAGACTCCTGTGGAACTTATAACCAATGGATTTGACGAATGCGACTTCCCTGACGGAAAGTGTGCAGATGCTGCCGGAGGGCCGGACCAGGATTTCGTCATCACCCACACAGGTCTCTTCGCTGCAGATGGCAATCCTGTTACGCTTTGGGAAGTGCTCTCGGAGAAATGTTCTGCCGACCCTGAATTCAGGCGTCTGCTGAAGATCAAGCTCGTCGGCAAGACAGATGAGCAGATAGTGAAGTCCCTCTCCGCTGCCGGTCTGGATGATAACCTTATAGATATGGGGTACCAGCCTCATGGCGCAGCTGTCCGGGAGCAGCGCAACGCATCACTGCTTATTCTCCCTTTGAGAAAGGAGCCCGAATATAAGGCAGTGCTTCCGGGAAAGCTTTTTGAATATCTGGCTTCATGGAGGCCGGTCCTTGGAATCGGGCAGCCGGACGGAGCCATGTCGATGATACTGAATACGACAAAGACGGGGCTTGTGCTGGATTGGGAAGACAAGAGGTCAATTGCAAGATATATTGACCTTTGCTGGGAAAGGCACCTGAAAGGCGGACTGATGGTGGATGGCGCCGACATCTCACAGTTCACCCGACGCAACCTGACCCGCCGCATGGCGCAGTTGTTTGACAAAACTATAGCCGTCAGTCAACGAATCAGGCAAAAACGTGACTGACGGTGCAAATGAGACAATATATGAATAAGACATTATTGAAGAACATAGGAATATATGCAGGCATACTGCTGTTTTTCGTCGGACTGGCATACGGATTTGCGCCGCAGGTGCTTGATGGCAAGATCGTAAACCAGAGCGATATTGCATCCTGGAAGGGTATGGCCTACGAGGCCATGACCTATAATGCAGAGCATCCGGAAGATCCGACAGCGTGGACCAATTCCATGTTCGGAGGTATGCCTACGACAGCTACCATTGACAAGTTCCATGGAGACTGGACCGATTACATCTATGATTTCCTGTTGACAGGAAAACGTCCGGCAAGTTATCTGCTGCTGGCTCTCATCGGAGGCTTCCTGCTGTTGTTGTCACTGGGTACGAGCAAACTGGTTGCAGTGGCTGGAGCCATCGCCATTGCATTCTGCTCATATAATATGCAGATCATTCAGGTCGGCCACAATACAAAGATGCAGGCCATCGCCTATTTCCCATGGGTTCTGGCTGCTGTGATATTCACTTATAAGGCAGCCATGCAGGGGATCAGGGATTCATGGAAAAGATTGCTGCCGAAAACCATCCTGGGAGCAACCCTGTTTGCATTTGCATTAAGCATGCAGATCAAGGCCAACCACCTTCAGATCACATATTATCTTGCCATCGTCATCTTTGCATATGCCATCGGATTGTTCATATACATATGTATTGACAAACTGCGTCGTCAGCAGCTGCTGAAGAATTTCTTCATTGCTTCTGCGTTGCTGCTCTGCATCGGAGTTGTCGGCATTGCAACCAACGCCAATAAACTTATTCCGACTTACGAATACACACCTTACACTATGCGAGGCGGGTCGGAACTTTCAGCGGACAGCGAGTCCCATAACGCCAAGGGACTCGACCTGGACTATGCAACCGCATGGTCATACGGCATCAATGAAATGCCGAATCTGCTGATTCCGAACTTCAACGGCGGATCTTCTTCCGGCGAACTGGCTCCTGATTCCGAGACAGGTAAACTTCTCAAGAGGGCTGGTCAGCCGAATCTTCGCCAGACATTGAAACATATGCCTTTGTATTGGGGACCTCAGCCATTTACTGCAGGACCTATGTATATGGGAGCGATCACAGTCTTCCTTTTCATTCTCGGCCTGGTACTGTGCAAGGGATGGAAGAAATGGTGGCTGGTTGCGGCTACCGTCATAGCCATATTCCTGGCATGGGGCAATCATTTCATGTGGTTCACAAAACTCTGGTTCAACTATGCTCCGATGTACAACAAGTTCAGGACCGTGTCCATGGCCTTGATTGTACTGCAGGTCACTCTGCCTATGCTCGGATTCTATGTCCTCGACAGAATAATGAAAGAAAGGTATGAGAAGAAGGATGTAAAGAAGGCATTATACATTTCATTCGGCATCACAGCAGGATTCTGTGCCTTGTGTGCACTCATCCCTGGTATCGCAGGAACATTCGTGGGTGCGTCAGATGCAGGGATGAACGATATGATAGTGGAAGCACTGGCTGCCGACAGAGCTGATCTTCTTGCGAAGGATGCGACACGGTCATTGACACTGATTACATGTGTCTTCCTGCTCCTTATATGGGCGTTCAAAACACCAAAGACAGATGCCGTCGGTCCAAAGGGATCGTTCGTGCTCAAGGGCAAACTGGCCATTGCCGGTGTGGCGGTCGTGGTGCTGGTTTTCCTTGACCTTGTGCCAATCGGAAAGAGATTCCTCAACAGCAGCCATTTCATCACTCCTAAAGACTTTACGGCTCATTATGAGCCACGCCCGGTGGATGACATCATCCATCTGGATACCGATCCTCATTATCGAGTCCTTGACATCAGCGTCAACACTTTCAATGATGCAATCCAGAGCTATCACCACAAGTGTATCGGAGGATACAGTCCAGTGAAGCTGCAGCGTTATCAGGACCTTATCGAAAGATATATCACAGATGAAATCTACGATGTTTATGACGTTGTGAAGGGCTCTGCTACAATTCAGGACATTGAGCGGAATCTCGGAGAACTCAAAGTCGTTTCGATGCTGAACGGCAAATACATCATCGTCGGCGGGGAATATTCTCCTGTGCGCAACCCATACGCTTATGGCAACTGCTGGTTTGTGGAAGATTTTGTGGCGGCTGCCACTCCTGACGAGGAGATTGCACTGCTGGCTTCGACCGACCTGCGCAGGACTGCCGTCATAGGGGATGATTTCGCATGGGCGAGATTGCCACATGCCGAAGGCCTTCACAATGACGTGTCAGCATCTATCCAGCTCACCCATTATGCTCCTAATGAGTTGAGGTACTCATTCAGCAACGACGCAGAGCGTGCTGCAATTTTCAGCGAGATTTATTATCCGAAGGGATGGAAGGCATGGATAGAGCCGAAGGGCGCATATGGAGAGGTGCGAGGAGGTCATTATCAGCCTACTTCTGAAGGACGTCCGATCGACCTGTTCAGAGCAGACTGGATGCTTCGCGGAGCGATAATCCCGGAGGGAGAGGGTCAGCTCATCATGCGTTTCGAGCCGGACTCATATCAGTTGGGAGAGAATATCTCACGTGCAAGTTCGATTCTCCTCATCCTCCTGCTTCTTGCCTCTGCTGCAGGTGTTCTTATCGTTTGCCGCAAAAACCGCCGTTAAATATAACTCACTGACATACAGCATATTAAATGGTTATGCCTGCATGGAATGACAGGCAGGCAAACACATTTAATTGCCTAACATACAATTACTTACATTAAACGCTACTGCTAATCTATCAGATAAGTCCGGAGATAAAGATTGCAAGGATTGCCACCGGACAGAGGTAACGGATCAGGAACCAGAGGACTCCGAAAATCCTGACATTTGCAGATAACTCTCCGCCGTTTGTGAATTCATCATAGACGGCGGTCTTCTTCAACCTCCAGCCGACAAAGAGTACTGTCATGAGACTGCCGAGGGTCATCAGTACATTTGACGACATACTGTCCAGGAAGTCAAAGATATTGCTTCCTGATATGCGGATGTGCGAGAGTGGTCCGAAAGAGAGAGAGCATAGTGCTCCTATTGTCCAGCAGACGAGGAAGACAACCAGACATGCCCACCTGCGGGAAAAGTTCTTCTCCTCTACCAGATAGGCCACAACTACTTCCAGCATTGAAATCGATGAAGTCAAGGCTGCCACAAGCAGTGCTGCAAAGAACAATATTGCAACTATTGCTCCCGCGGGCATCTGGCCGAAGATGTATGGCAGGGTTTCAAATACAAGACCAGGTCCGGACTGGGGACTGATACCGAAGGCAAATACTGCCGGCATGATTGCCATTCCAGCAATGAGTGCAAATATAAGATCAGAGACTGCAGTAGCTGAGCTCTGAAAGAGCATATCTTCTTTCTTGGACACATACGAGGCATAGGTCATGATGGTACCGAAGCCCAAGGACAGGGAGAAGAATGCCTGACCGAGCGCTGCGGCACATGCTTCGCCGGTGATTTTCGAGAAGTCTGGGAGCAGAAGATAACGGACACCGGCCATTGCTCCTGGCAAAGTCAGGGAATAGACAGCGATTCCCAATACCACGACAAAGAGAAGGGGCATCATTATCTTGCTGAATCTCTCGATGCCGTCCTTGATGCCGACCATGACTATCGCCACAGTAAGCAGCAGGAAGACTGTATGAGTGACGAGAGGTGCCCATGTAGATGACACAAAGCCCGAAAACATTGAAGACAAGACTCCTTGAGAAGCAGCATCAGTGAATGAGAATGACAATGATTTGAAGAGGTATTCGATAGACCATCCTCCGATGACGCTGTAATAGGACAACACCACTACCGGCACCATTATGGTGAACAGGCCGACCCATTTCCATGCGGATCCTCCCGAGAGGTCCTTGAAGGCAGCATACGCATTCTTCTGACTTCTGCGTCCAATTACAAATTCCGATATGAATATAGGAAGACAGATAAAGATGCAAAGTATGATATAAATCAGAATGAAAGCCGCTCCTCCATTCTCACCCACGAGGTATGGAAAACGCCATAGGTTACCCAGTCCCACTGCAGATCCTGCCATCGCCACTAGCGCACCGAATCTGCTTCCAAAGCTATCACGTTTCATATTATCGTTTTATATATTCGACAAATTCGAAGGTGTAGCCGGTCTCTTCGTCGGTGAAGAGTTCCGAACGCTCGGCTATCTGCCATACTTCCGGATCTATCGGCGGGAAGAATGTGTCCGCGTCATCAATGACGGTATGAACATGCGTAACGACCAGCCTGTCGACAAGAGGGAGGGCCTGCGCATATATCTGTCCGCCTCCTATGACGAAGCAACGCTCAAGATTGGTTTCTTCCGCCAATCTGAATGCATCTTCAAGAGACGGTACTACAGCAACCTCTTCGCCGGTCTTATATGAGCGGGATACAACAATATTCACACGCTTCGGAAGAGGCCTTCCGATAGATTCAAAGGTCTTGCGGCCCATTATGACAGGATACCCTGTAGTGGAGCGCCTGAAGAAACGAAGGTCCTCTGACAAATGCCAGAGGAGTTCATTATTGCGGCCGATGGCATTGTTGTCAGACACTGCCACGATGATGTTTTTCTGCATGTTCGGTTATTCTATATAAAACGGCATCAGAATGCGAATGTTAGTCCCAATCCGTTATATGCCTTTTCAAGTTTATTCAAACGGTTTTTATATACACATAATGTCGGCACACCTGCCAGGAACACCGCTGTTCCTCCTAATGTTACCGCAGTACTGGTATACAAGGCTGCATCTACCCATATAGGCACCTCCTCACCGGCAAATGAAGCCGAGAGTCCATGTGCCAAAGCAGCAACGAAAGAGCCCAAGAAAGCAACGCCTCCGACAACCGCACAAGCAGCTCCACCGACTGTCATTCCCAGACCAGCCTTATAACCTTTTCTGTAAGTCAGATAATCACCGCTGCGGTCTGTCCCGTCCATAGAGGCAAAGCAGGCCGTCGCTGAGTCAAGAGACAGTTTTTCGCCATCAACAAAGACTCTGCTGCCCTTAATGTCTATTGTAGCAGGATGTACAGCATACTGCGCAGACGCAGCAAAAGCTATGGTCATGAAGATGACCGCAAACAGAAAGCGTTTCATGATTGGCTCGTTTATACAGCTACTGGAGCAGGGATTCGTGGATGCGGATCATAGTCCTCAAGGGTGAAGTCTTCGTATTTGAAGTCAAAGATGCTTTTCACCTCCAGATTGATCTTCATCTTGGGAAGTTTACGAGGCTCGCGTGTGAGCTGAAGGGCCACCTGCTCAAAGTGATTTGTGTAAATGTGGGTGTCTCCGGTCGTATGCACAAACTCACCTGCTTCGAGTCCGCATACCTGCGCCACCATCATGGTAAGCAGGGCGTATGAAGCGATATTGAACGGAACTCCGAGGAAGACATCCGCACTGCGCTGATAGAGCTGACATGAGAGTTTTCCATCAGCGACATAGAACTGGAAGAATGAGTGGCAAGGAGGGAGAGCCATCTTGTCAACCTCGGCTACATTCCATGCCGAAACTATCATACGGCGGGAGTCAGGGCTGTTCTTTATCTGATTTATGACATTTGAAAGCTGATCGATCGTACCTCCGTCAGGAGTCGGCCAGCTGCGCCACTGATGTCCGTACACTGGTCCGAGGTCGCCGTTCTCATCGGCCCACTCATCCCAGATGGTAACGCCGTTATCATTGAGATATTTGATATTAGTGTCACCTGCGATGAACCATAGAAGTTCATGGATGATGGACTTCAGATGCACTTTCTTGGTTGTAAGCAAAGGGAAACCTTCGCTCAGGTCATAACGTGTCTGGTAACCGAACACGCTCTGTGTTCCTGTGCCGGTACGGTCGCTTTTCATTGTTCCGTTTTCGCGGATATGGCGTAATAGGTCAAGATACTGCTTCATCAGATTAGAATTTAAAGACTAACAAATTTAGCCCTAATTCTCGGATTCTCCAAAATTGATGATAATCGCAAGTTAATAAATTTATACTCTATTCATTCCTGGCAGCCCCCTCAACCAGATCACTACAGTCTAGCGAAGAAATTGACGTTCAAGCAGCTTCTTTGACCAGGTTGCTACACTCTAGCGAAGAAACGGCGCATTTTTCGTCAAAGTGTCCTATAAATCACACAATTTGCCACAAAACAGGCACACTCTAGCAAAGAATTGCAGGATTTTTTGTCAAGGTGTATTGGGGGCTGGCTTTTTAGGTAGAAAACTATTGTTTTTCAAATGGGAGTATATACATTTGTCTTAAACTTCATGCATTTCGGGAGAGATGTGGCGGAAGATTGTTGGGATTGATTGAGAAATAGATAAATGTTATGAAAAAGACTTACCACTTATGCCTTTCGGCAGGAAACGAGATCTTATTCAGAGATCTCGAAGACTACTACAGAGGATTCAACTGTTTTGCAATTGCACTTTACAAAACAAACTCTACAGGACTTGTTGAATCCTTTATGTCCACCCACATGCACCTGTTGGTTCAAACAGACTCCCCAAGGGATTTCATGATGTGCTTTCGAATGCTTTATACAACGTATTTCAACAAGAAATATGGACGTTCAGGCAAACTTGGAGAGAAACTGCATTTCACTATGGAAGTTGTGGGGTACCACCACTTATTGGCAGCTATGAGTTATATATTGCGAAATGCGCTACACCATGGTGTTGCACCAATTCCTTATGCTTATCCGCATTGTTCAGCTAATGCTATATTTATGCGCGAAATGGGGAAACGACCGGAAGACAAACTTCTACCACAAAAATCATATTATCGGTTTCTCGGTAGAAATGCAGAATATCCTGAGTCATACAAGATGAATGAGAGCGGTGTTTTCTTAAGAGAAAGTGTCCTTGATATACCACAGGTAGAAAACCTATTCGTCACACCAAGGATGTTCAATTTCTATATGAGCAGGAAGTCCTCCGAAGAATGGGAGCAAGAACAAAGCAAAGACCAGAATGGTTCTCCGTTAATTAACATATTAAGTATTGAAAAAGGGGTGAGCACAGATAGTATCGAAAAGATGCTCCTATTTGAAAATGGGAAAGCAGACTATCGAAAACTTTCCGACATCGATCTGTGTACAGAAATCGACAGAAACATTCTTCCCAAATATGGAAAGCTGTCAATATATCAGCTATCGTCCGATGAGAAAAAGCTGATAGCTAATCACCTGTACAATACTCTACACCTCAGTGCCGCACAAATTCGCCGTTGTTTGGCAATGCTCTAAACAAGTTGCGAACACCGTCGCCAGAATATATGTTCTCCGGCGACTACAGTTCAAGTGCTACGGGCGGCTCGACCCAAGGGCCGTCCTCGCGCTTAACTGTTGGCCCTGGACATCTTCGTCTTGATTCATTCCAGGCTGCGCCCGACCAGAGAAGAACCCATTGGAGATTTTAGTGCTGCAGCTTCCGAGCGGAATATCCGACAATCGTACATATCGGATACGGGGCCCCATTCAACCACTTCGCTACAGTCTAGCGAAGAAACGGCGCATTTTTCGTCAAAGTGTCCTATAAATCACACAATTTGCCACAAAACAGGCACACTCTAGCAAAGAATCACAGGATTTTTTGTCAAGGTCTCACGAAAGCCAAGGGGAAAACAATAGTTCCTGAAGGCGGAAGGCGAGGATGCCGGAAAGGTAGCCGAGGGCGGCGATCCAACTGAAGTGTTTCAGGTACCAGCCGAAGGAAATGTTCTGCAGTCCCATGACCACAACTCCTGCAGCTGAGCCGATGATCAGCATGCTGCCTCCGGTGCCGGCACAATAGGCGAGCAGCTGCCAGAAGGTGCTGTCGGGGCAATAGAATGCGGTGTCGTACATGCCCATGCAGCTGGCGACGAGAGGAACGTTGTCAACTACCGCAGAAAAGAGTCCGATGACAGAAGTGACTATATAGGGATTTCCGTCAGAGGCAGAGTCGAGGAAAGCACCCAGCTGTCTGAGAGTTCCGGTTTCCGCCAATGCGGCAACCGCTGTCAATATACCCAGAAAGAAAAGAATGGTACTCAGATCCACCTTATGGAGCAGATAAGTGACTCCGCAAGACTTACAATGCCTGAACATCAGTTCCGTAACAACCCAGAGCAAAGCGAGGACCAGCAATATACCCATGAACGGAGGAAGGCCTGTCAGGAAACGGAATATGGGAACAAAGAGCAGACCGCCGACTCCCATGACGAATACCGTCAGCTTTTCACCCATCGTAGGCTCATCCGCATTCCTCACACTCGCCGGGCAGGATATTCCATCATTCAAAGCAACTTCCCCTTTCATCTTCCGGCTCAAAATCAGTCCGGGCACAAGGACAGACACAAGCGAAGGTATGAACAAAGATTTTATGACACCGACGGTGGATATGTTTCCCTTAACCCAAAGCATGATGGTAGTGACATCGCCTATCGGGGAAAAAGCACCGCCACTGTTGGCCGCGAGAATGACCATACATGAACAGATAAGCCTGTCCCGGGAATCAGCTATGAGTTTATTGAGGACCATCACCATGACTATAGCTGTGGTCATGTTATCAAGTACTGCCGAGAGGAAGAATGTTGTGAGAGTCAGCTTCCATAATAATGCCCTTCTGGTCTTGGAGACAAGTCTCTGTCTGACGAAATCAAAGCCACCGTTAGCATCAACCACCTCAACGATGACCATGGCGCCCATAAGAAAAAACAGGATCTCGGAATTCTCACCGAGTGCTTTCACAAATGAGGAAGCATGCTCGGCAGAGGCACCGAAACCCATGTATAACAAGGTCCAGCAAAGAACCGCCATCAGAAGCGAAATTGCAGTCTTGCTGATATGTATGGCACTTTCAAGAGCTATCAGAATGTAGCCGACAATGAAAATAAAAACAATCGCAGTCGCCATAACCGGTGTATTAAATCCGTAGCGACTGCGTAATCAAATTAAGAACCAAAATGGTTTACTTCACTCCGAAAGCAAAGATGATTGCCTGCTCGTAGACTTCGCCCGGGCGGAGGACTGCGGTAGGATAGTCCGGTTTGTTCGGTGCATCCGGGAAGTTCTGACACTCGATTGCGACACCAGTATAATCCTCGTACACGTGTCCATTCTTACCCGCAGGGCATCCTGAAAGCCAGTTTCCTGTGTAGATCTGTACGCCTGGCTGTGTGGTGTAGACATTAAGGACTCGTCCGCTCTCCGGAGAATATAGTTCTGCCGCCTCCTGGATCTGACCTGGCTCATAGCCGTCAATCACCCAGCAGTTGTCATAACCTTTTCCATAGTTCAATGCAGGGAAATCCGCCTTGATTTCGGCCCCGAGAGGCTTTGCATTGACAAAATCCATCGGAGTGCCAGCTACCGGCTCGCTCTCTCCAACCGGAATGAGAGAATCCGAAGTAGGAAGGTATTCAGAAGCGTTCAGACGAAGGACATGACCGAGAATATCTCCGTTTCCTTCTCCATTGAGATTGAAATATGCATGGTTAGTGAGATTCACAACAGTAGGAGCGTCAGACTCTGCTGTAAGAGTGAGGCGGAGTTCGTTCTCCTCAGTCCAGTCATAACGCGCAACTGCCTTCAGATCTCCTGGATATCCCATTTCACCATCCTCGGAATAATAAAGGAATTCAACTCCGCCATCTGCCTCACGAGATTCCCAGACCTTGTTCTGGAATCCGTCAGGACCGCCATGGAGGTGGTTTGGACCGTTGTTTACAGGTAATGTATACTCAACTCCGTCGAGGGAGAATTTTCCGAGGGCAATACGGTTGGCATAACGTCCGGGAACCTTACCCGCACAAGGACCATCGCCAAAATAGCTTGCCGCCTCAGGATATCCGAGAACGACATCGGCAAGTTTGCCGTCCTTGTCAGGTACTGCAATAGAAACGATGCCTGCACCAACGCTCGAAAGCCGCACATAGGCACCGTTCTCATTTGTCAATGTATATAGATAGATTTCCTTTCCGCAGGTTGACTTACCCCAAAGTTCTTTTGTCAGTTTCATAGTGCTTCAATTTTGTGATGAAACAAATTTAACATTATTCCATGAAACTGACAAAATGTATGATGTCATTTTTTATTCTTTGTCGATTTGCGGACAACTATGAAAAGCCAAATGCTGCACAGAAGCAGAATCAGACTTTGGATAAAAAGGCTTGTCTTGTTGCCTTCAATGACATCACTGAAGAGCAGGAAGGATACCATGGCGATGCTCATGACCACAAATAGAACGGCAAAGCATCTCAATATCCTGTTCATAGTCTTACGGTCCATAATCATAATTATTCGTTAGGGTCTTCTGTTCTTGGCTCCAGGATAACCGGTCCTGATGAGTTATAGAGGGCATTCAGGTTCGCAAATGATTTCTCGTACACAACATCGCCATCTACGAACTGGAACTTCACTTTATCAGTAAGCCAATCATATCTGTACTCACTTCTGAGGCGGAGCTCGAACTGTGCTTCATCACTTACAGTTACTGTGCCTATTCTATTATAAGTCGATTCAAGTTCAAACGGAACAAACGCTCCTGCCGGCACTGAACGGACTTCACCGGTCTGGCTGTCTCTATACTGAATACGTCCCGTGATGGACTCATTCTGGATTCTGAATCTCTTCTGGTAGAACACTACCTTTGACTCGTCAGATGAGATGACGATATCACCGGCGGAAACAATGCTTCTGGTCTTGAACGGTATGCTCTTTCTCTCACCCACCTGGCTTACGGATGCATTCTGATCTGCTGTTGCAGCCAGACCGCCTGAACGCTCAACCTCCCTTGACGCATCCACGTGGTAAACATACCTTCCCGGAACTGAACCGTCTATTTCAACCTTGCCGGCTTTGTAGAGGTCGCTGTTCTTGTCTATTTCAAGCATCGGCGCATCGATGTAGATGTCAAATGCTGTTCCGAACGGATCCACGGACTCCTGACCGTCGGCAAAACTGGTGACGTCAAATTCCACATCTATGGTCTGACCGGGAACATAGCTCAGAAGAACATCATCCACTACTTCTTCATTTCTTCCGCTCACTGCCGTTCCGGATCCGTTTACCGTTGCAGTGAAATGGAACGGGTGGTAGGTAGCGAGCTCAAATACGCATGACTTGTATTTTCCTGAACCTGTGCATTTTCCGTCTGGTGCCACATAGTTCATGACAGCAAGTTCTCCGGCATCTCCTGTTGTCACAGATGGGAATCCCTTTGGATTTGAAGCGATTCGGATAACCTCATCAGACTTAGGTCTGGTAGTCTTGAGATGGTAAAGCGCACCAGGTCCGCCGATAGCATTGGTATTCGGGAAGAATCCTAATACTCGTCCACCAGAAGCAGACCAGTCTGCAGGATCAAGATTCTTATAGAAGTCAAAGAAGAAAGTTCCCGGGTGATCATGGTTGTGCTCAAGGTTCTGCGAGTAGAGCAGGAATTCATCCACATTGTAACCGTCTGCGGCATCGAAATCCATGTTCGGAGATATGAATCTGAAATGAGTCTCCACTCCGTTCGGATTTGT
This sequence comes from Candidatus Cryptobacteroides sp., assembly GCA_045614805.1. Lineage (GTDB taxonomy): Bacteria > Bacteroidota > Bacteroidia > Bacteroidales > UBA932 > Cryptobacteroides. The sequence goes on from JAZLDR010000020.1 coordinate 18,856, forward strand.
CAGCGTAACATCTGCATCAGACGCATTTACGACAACCTCACCAAGGTGTGACTGGAACTCCACAGGAGCATTGATCTTCTGAGGCACCATATAATAATAGATATATTCATCAGCAGGTGTCGCCGCCGCATACGACTGAAGGTTATGGATAAGAATCCTTGCCTCGATCGCATCCTGGAATGTTGCCGTCTTGGAAAGACTCTCGAAATAAGGAGCCTCAACAGTCGCCACTACGGTTTTCTCATCTTCCTCCGTGTGGTCGAGGATGGTCTTCAGATATACTCGCTGCACACCGGGAGCTGTGACAGTCAGGACATACTTATATCCTATTCCGTTGTCGCTGCCATAACGTGAATCATCATTTCTGATGACTGGAAGGACCATGCCGGAGGCATTACGGATATCCATATCGTTCACCGAAAGAAGCACATCCATCGGGAATAGTTCTGCAGGACATGATTCAGGAACGGTGAACATCATTGTGACATTCTCTCCAGATTCCTTTCCGTACACATTCGTTGTGATCCATGCCGGCTCGAACTTCTGCTGCTTGACAGTAATGACCTTTATCTTCCTTGAAAGACGTCCGTACTTGATGAAGATAGTACCTTCACGCTTCTGCAGCTCACCCATATCATTGAGGGATATGAGTATGGTTCCTTTGCCGGTAGACGGCTCAAAACTATGAGAGAAGTTGCTTGAAGCCACGTCATTGTCCTCCATCCATGACACCGCCGGTGCAGAAGGCTGTGTATTGTCAAGATTTGCTACGGTATAATGGAGATAATATGTATTCGGATCCTTGAATTCGCTTTCGCCGATCACGACAGAAGTCTTTTCCACCTCAAGGCTGTGTCTGCTGTCCTGCACATGCGAAATATTATCCGAGATGGACACCCATACATTGTTGGTTGCCGGAGCCTCAAGCGCCTGCTGAAAGGTCGGCTGTCCATAATAAAGGTCTCCGACGATGTTGACTATATAATGATGGTTTCTCATGATCATCACATGATCGCCATTCTCATCTATGAGAGATATACGATAATATTTATCTTCCTCTCCGGGTCTGGCACCCTTCACGATGAAGTCCACAGGGTCTGAAGCATCGTTAGTTGTCTCGAACACATATTCCTCCGGGTTTGTGCGCACATCCAGATAATCGCCAAGTTTTGCCATATTGTCAGGAAGGGTTACGAAAGGATCGGCAAGTGTAGGAGCAACGAATCCACCATGATCAGGATTGTAAGGAGCCACTGTTCCGAATGCATTTGTATTGACCACAATCCAGCCTTTCTGCTCGAATGTGGTCTTGGTCTCATCTATATTGAGAGTGATCTTTGCCTGGTTGCGAAGCAGAACTACCGGATTGGCCTCTGTCTTATGATTGTTCAGATCATCCATGGTCTTGCGTGCCCAATAAATCATTCGTCCGGCAGAAGCCTCAAGGGAAGCCATTACATCAACCTCCGACATTCCACGGTACTTATCTTCTGTGAAATAGGTGAGATTCTGGTTACCGACAAGCTGAAGTGTCTCCGTATGTTCTGGTACGGAAGCTTCAAACGTTCCCTTCAAAGAGATGCTCTGACCGTCTGTCTTGACAGATGCTGTGGTGACAGTAATGAAGAGAGAGTTCTCATCAAAACAGAACAGGCTTATCTGCTGCACTCCACCGCCGTCAGGATCGACTGCCTTTGTCTGCACGATGTCCATTCCCGGCACCTCGACATTGAAACGGACTGTCTTGTATCCGCCCTGCGTCAGGTTTCCGTCTGCTGTCAGCTGATCCTCGTTGAAACAGGCTGAACTGAATGTCATCAGACCGATGAGGGAAATGATTATATTTAGGTATCTCGCTTTCATATTATCTGAGTTATCTGATTATCAATAAGCATCTCGTACGCAACGTACAGGGGTGGTTGAAGTGTTCTTTCCTGTCTCTTTGGTGTAGATCACATTTCCGTTTGAGTCTGTATTGTATGCACAATAATAAGCACCCTCGGTAAGGATCGTGGCCATCGCAGCACTCTTTTCCTGATGTTTGATGATGATATCGAGTTCTGCCGCTGTCGGAAGCCTCCAGTCATCATAGACGGCGCCATCCTCTGTAACTTCTATATACTGCTCGCAATGGGATTTTGCCTGATCCACTCCTCCTGTAAGCCTCTGGGTCGCTCCGAGCTGCGATGCAGCCATGAATGAAGGGGATACGAGCTTGGTATTTTCCGCCGTACTCTCTGTGAAGCCGTCTTTATCCAGTCTTGGCCTTGCTACAATATATTCTGCCGAAGTCGCAGTAACATGTATATGATACATTCTCGGATTGTTCAGGCCTCCGAACTGAGAGGTTGTCGCGTTGGTTGAAGTATTGCTGCGGAAGTAGGCATAATTGATGGTGTAATTTCCTTCTCTTCCCAAAGCCACCTTCGATCCGAAGAATACCGACATTGATGCTGTAGAGCTATAATCCCATCCTCCTGACATCCTCCAGCTTGCTCCGGATCTGTTCACTGTACCCACTCCGTCCTCGTAGTTTGTTCCTCCGAAATCCGACCTGTATGAATACTTGCCTTTTTCATGTGTGATATACAAGGTTGGATATTGATTCACGGTGAAAGTCTGGCTCTTGCCATCCTCGTTGGTCACGGTGAAGGTCATATAGCGGATGGCATTGTTGTGAGAATCCATCGCAACCTCTTTGTCTTTCACGAAAGATGAGAATATGTTTATCTTGCCGCTGAGCTCATCCGGATTCGCTGTTGCAACTATATCCTCGCCCACATTGACCTTCTGACTGAGATAATTGATGTAGTAAGCCTCGTCAAGGACTATGGACTTGATCGGCGAAGAAGAAGCGAACTCAAGAGATGTGTTGTCACGGTTAACATTGTACATGTCCACGTGGTCAGTGTTGAGCTGCAGGTAAGACGGTTTGTCATCACCTCCGACGTCAATCGTATGAGGTTCCCATTCCTTGACATTGAAATGCACGTCCTCTATTTCTTTCGGAACAGTCTCTGTAATCGCTCCCGGACGCTTCACGGTGATGTTCACTTCATAGTAACCGTTTCTCCTGAAGACTTTTTCTCCGGTCATATGGATCTTGTACCAGCTGTTGTGATAGACAACCGGCTCTCCACCATCAGGCGTATATATCATCGGCATGTTCATCACCACACATGTCTCTCTGTTAATGATGTCCGATGACCAGCTGTTCGGATAGACGTAAGTGGTCAGGGTCGCCTGTTTCGGGCTGGCTGCAGGGTTCCAATATAAATGTCCGTCTTCGCTCTTTCCGGTGGTCCTTACGCCTACAACTGTCGCATCAATCGTTTCATCAGCTCTGGCTTCCGCCAATAGAAACGCCTGATAAGGCATATTTCGGATATAATAGAGACCTCCGTCTGAAACAGGTTTTCCATCCACACTCTCGTTGAAGGTTGCGAATGTGATCTCGTTTTCTGCAGTTATATTGATCACGACCTTAGCCGCTGCACGACGTAGCGTTGCAGTCAACACAAGATTCTCGGCAGCATCATCACCATTAAGAACAACCTCTGTCTTTCCACTGACGGTTTCCTTTGCCTTTGCATCCATAAGGAAGAACTTAGGGGCGCTCTCTACTGTCAGTCCTGTCAGATGAAGGTTCCTGTCCTCCTGCTTCATTCCGACAAATTCGTCATAATATTCCACTGCGGCAAATGTCGCCTCATCGATATTGCTGTTTGCCACCAGATAGATGTGATATACGACATCCTCGCCGAAGAAGCTTCTCGGCTTGTCTATGGTCAGACGCGGAGAGTTCCTGACCTCGTATCTTCCGTGATATTTCATCTGGTCCGGAGATCCCGCATTATCTTCGAAGAAGAAAACATCGATATGATTGACAAATGACTCTGTCTGATTGTCCTCCTTGTAACCGGCCTTGGTAAGTCCAGAGGAAATCTCAATAGTGATATCTTCATTCATCACCGGCTTCTCGAATGCTTCCTCCATGCTGCAGGAGAGTATAAGCATTGACAATGCCGGGATTAAAAGCGTATTGATTATTCTATTCATTTCCTTCTAGTTTACCATTGTTATCGTAATGTAGTTTGCGTCTGTCGACTGCGGCCAGAAATAATCCTGGAACGAGCCGTTGATAAGAAGATACTCGCTTTCAGTCAATCCGCTAGGTGTATATGTGATTGCCAGATCTACGACATCGCCTGCACTCAGATATCCTGTTTTAGGTGTTACCTCTATCCTGTACCAATCGTCCGAAGCAGGTAGCGGATATCCGCTGACCGGAGTTCCGTTGCTGTCATACACATTGATCAGACAGGCAGAAGCGTTCGGTCCCTGAAGCGTCGGTGTCCATGCGTCACTTGACGGGTATGTCATCTGGAAATAACCTGTAAACGGCTGGTCTTCCGACATCTGAGCCGGACCTGATGGCTTTTCGTGAAGTTCGGCCTCTGTTACAGGAATCCTATGCCACAGATATGAGTGTGTCGGGTAATCGAAGAAGAAGTCCTGCATTCTGTCCTCATCCCACTCCCAGTCTGCCACATCATAGTTGAGAGATATCTGTCCGTCTGCATTGATAAGGATACAGAAGATGACATGATGGTTACGTACAACCTTCGGAAGATAGAGATAGGCATGGCGTCTGTCCAGACCTTCTCCCAATGAATATTCGACATGCAGCATTGCCACGCGGGTCTGATCTTCGGCACTTCCGTTGAATTCCATCCAATCATAAGAAGGGTCATCGTAGGCAAATCCTTCACTTACCTCTGCCAGATAACGGCCACGTACAACCTCCGTGTAGTTTGACGGATTGCCGACAGCCGAAGTTCCCTTCTCTATCGCCGCCTTGACCTCGCAATCCTCTTTCAGGAGAACTCTATCATCCGGACGTGAAGCTATTGTTTCAAGCAGGTCTTCGGCCTGAGGATAAAGGTAGTTGTACATTCTTGTTCCCTGGGAGAGAAGCGTCACGCCGAGAATCATAGGATTTCCCGCAGATGCGTCAGACTTTGCTGCATAAACCGAGAGTTTTGCCATGGATCTTGTCAGAGTGAATGTCAAGGTCTGAGCAAGTATAGGATGACCATCATGGCCGGCTTCGGTATTTTCTCCCATAATATCCTCAACATCGATTTCCTCCTGCTGACGGCAGTACATCGGCAATGCCGACCCTGTCTGAAGACCGGTAAACCTTATGGATTCGATCTGCGCCTTTGTCATTTTATCGTTAAGTTGAAGGGCTGTGCCTTCATAAGACATCTCACCCTCGTTGGCTATCAGATAGAAATCAACGTCGTGAATGCCTTCTGCCGGAAGTTCAAGATCCATATAGAACGAATTACCGGCTGTAATATCGTTTCTGAATGCATATCCTGCAAGTTTGTTTCCGTAAAATGCATATATGCGGAGAGTTCTGATTGCATTCTCTGCTGCTGTTCCCTCTGCCTTTGTCATGGCCTCCGAAGACACATTCATCTCCACCATCACGCTCTGCATCTGTACCGCTGATCCATCCTTTTCCAACAGGCAGCTTACAGACAGCATAGCTGCAAATATGCAGACTGCCGTATTTCTGATTATGTTGTTGAATTTATGCATAGACATGATGTTTTAGAATTCCGGTGTTATATATTCGATGTACCATGAAGGAACTGTGATTGAGATACTTGATGAAGCGAACTCTATCCTGAAAGGGATCAGACATTCGTGCTTCGCCACGTCGATATTGTTCTTTGCGATGTGTTCTGCGAAGTTCACTTCCACCAGAGAGGCTCCTGTTGCATCGGCTATCTTCAGATAAACCGCCTCGTGGCCCGTGTGCCTCATTATATTGTTTCTTGCTGTGAGCGTCGTCGAGCCATCGTGCTGGGCTTCCATCACATATGTTGTCGCCTGGCCTTTTGCCTTATTGTTGAAATCGGTCTGTGGCGAAACTCCTACCAGCTGGATGGAAGGATATCCCGTATTGCTTTGAGGAACTCCGGCAACTTCAACCACTACATCAAAGTGTGAACTTGCGAACTCTGTTGTCCTGGTCTCTATCTGACGGTATTCGTCATAAGGCTCTATAGTATAGTCTATTGAAGACCAATAAAGTGAATCATTGCCGGATACAATTTCACGGGCATTGTATTTCCTGTCGGCAAGAAGCATATTTTCAAAATCCCCAGAAGACAGCCCCTCCACTTCTGTCTCATAGGCGTTACCTACACATACTATTCTGTAATCTCCCGGCTCAAGCGGCGGAAGAGTCGTAAGGCGTGCATTGACGTCGGCATCCGGAAGTTGTCCGGATGCGACGCAATTGTTCTGCTCATCAAAAACATACATATGAACGCGGTCTATCTTCTCAGGGAAGATCTCTGTCTGTCCGTCTCCCTTGTAACTCAAGGCGAGGCAGTAGATATTATGGCATTCGCTATGATCCTCCTTTATGCACGAAGTGGAGAGTCCTCCGGCCAGAAGAAGGGTTAAAGCTATGTGTCTGAGTTTCATAATCTGCATGTTTTTGATGTTAAGTTATTTTTAGAATCTGTTTAATTCTAGAATTCAGGTGTGATGAGGGCTACTTCCCACTGCTTCACCTCTACCTTGATGTCAAGGCATCTGTCCATAGGGTCAATCTTGTCTTCAGGTATTTCAATAGCTCCCTTACCGGCAACTTCGCCCTCACCGCTCATGCGGTAGATCTTTCCTTCCTCAAATTCAGTGACAGGATCGCCGTTCTCATCATTGAAGTTTCTTGTGTAAAGGTAAGCCGGCTGACCGTCTGCAGTAAGAGCAATCACGAACTGAGGCACTGTACCTGCACATGAGAAGATGTGATATGCACGTGGACCGTCTGTATCATCTGAAGGATCATCCGGGAAGTTCTTTGCCGCAGCTGAAGGAGTGATTGTAAGATCACAGGCATCCCAGTACCAGTCGGCTGACTTTGATGTGTCATTGAGCCATGCATATACTGCCGCCTGCTTCGAAAGGTCTGCAATATGGTTGACTGGCTCACCGGACTCTGTTCCTGTCACAAGGTTTGTCTCAGGATAATAGTTCTGGAACGCAAGCTGGCTGATCTTGATTTCCTGATACTTAGGTGTGGCGTTGAATTTCACCGCAAATCCGTCAACCTCAAAACGTGATACTCGTGGAGTAAGAACGAGTTCTACAGAGTAGACATCTGAAGTGTAGGTTACTGTGTTGCCGTTTGTGTCAAGTGCTGTGTCATCATGAGACTGTATCTTGGTGAAGTTTGTAGACTCATCATAAAGAACCAGGTCCGTATGGTCCTGCTGATTTCCGATAAGAAGAGCTGTCTGGGATGCAGTCTTGAATTCAGCATAACTGTCATATGAATCAGGCATGTTTGCCACAGCGACAATCTTTGTACAGTTAGGATCCACAAAATGGAAGTCTACCTTTGCCGGTATTCCTCCAGCAAGGTCCGCTGTGCTCCAATACGACTTTGCTGCTTCTCCGATTGAAGTCTTTCCTTTGTACTCGTTTCCGGAAGCGTCAGTCAGGAAAATCTGAAAACTGTTTACAATCACCTTGTCACCATCATTTACCTTAGGACCGGCGACGCCTTTGGTAAAGATTACATTTTCAAGAGACACCTGTACTGTCTTGAGTGTCGAAGATTCGTTCTGAGGAGTTGTTTCCTGCTTATTACATGCAACAAGTGCCATAGCTGCAACAGAAGCAGATAAGATCAAATTAGTAAGTTTCATAACTCTGTAGTTTTAAAGTTTATTTTCAATTATTCGTATTTCTTAAGGTATTCTTCGAGTGCAGCCTTCTGCTGTGACTCATATTCATATTCTGCGTTTATCGCATCTATATTCTTCTGTGCTGAAGGACAATTCCCTTCAAGTGCCTTCTCAAACCATGGCATTGCCTTTTCAAATTCTCCCTGCATCATGAGTGCGACTCCTATCGTGTTATAAGCCCTCATATCTTCTGCTGCGGGTTGTACATGGTCATATGCCTCAGCATATTTTCCGGCCCTTATCAACTCGTTCGCTTCGTTTATAGTCTCTACGGCGTGGTCGTCTGTCGAATCGTAGTAGACAGCCAGATATCTTGCGCATCGCAGATGCGGATAGATTTCATCAAGCATCTTTTTCCATGTCCTGCCGTGGTCAATCCACTTTATCTTATCCTTCTTCAGCTCGTCAGGTATTTCCTTATTGTCAATTATAGCCAGAACCCTGTCCTTTTCCTCAATATCAGACTCAAGCAGTGCTTTTCTCAATCCCAACCAGTTCTCCTCTCCGTTCCTTATATTAAAGTCATCCATTGTAAGGCCGTACTGTGGTCGGTGTTCGATTATGTAGCTGATCAGAGCCTTTGCTCGATTCTTTCCCAACCAGCTGTTGAATGAAGGACGTCCTTCAGGAGAAGCGTAACCTGCAACCTCAATCTTGTCCAGCTTATAGTGAGGATTTGAGAATATCTTATCCACCGCCGCGAGTATCTTACCGAAGGTCACCTCATTGTCAAACACTGTGGAATCAATCTCAATCTTTGAAACCTTGAAGGTGATTCCGAGTTCATCCTGACCAAAATCCCACTCGCGTTTCGCATCTGCCAAAACATATTCAGGAATTCTTCTTGCCGGTAGCGCCGGTTCTTCAAACAGGGCAACACCCTCGCTGATGTTCTGATCTTCCAGTTCCTTTTCACAGGCACATCCGACAAGCTGTCTTCTGATTGTCAGGTTGGCTGACTTCATCCATCTCTTGAGAGGAACCTGTGCGGTGTAATGGTAAATACCTCCTTTCAACATCTGATTGTCACCCAGTTCCCAGTCCTTGTCTCCATTGATATGATTGACCTGCCTCTCCCTCTTGTATCTTCCCTTTCCGTAGACCTCCATCACATCCAGCCAGAGAGTATCTTTTCCATTATATATATAAGGTAGCAGGACTTCCTTGCGGTTTGACGGGAGCCCTTTAACATCCGTATCCACGTCGAAGGATACCGTTACGACTGTCCCGTCGTGAGTCATGGACTCGTTTGTGATCACTGTCTGGGCATCTGTCATCAGACTTGCGCCGAAAAGGATCATTGCTGCTGTCAAAATTTTCTTCATATCCGGTTCCTCCTTATTTTATCAGATAAATGAATGAAAGACCAAGGTCAGTAGGGCCGAATGCATGTCTGCTCACACTTTCCTGGAAGAGGCCGCATGTACGGCTCTCGAATCTGTCATACTCGGTATACCACCAACCCAGCCCGAGAGTGAATTCCATGTTCCATCTGCGGCTGATAGGCCAGGCATAGCCATAGGTAATACCAGCTCCTGCCGCCCATCCCTGGCTTCTTGCATGCTGCAGGTCATCAAGGAAATAATGGCCGTTGCTATGTTCATAAAATGCATCAGGAATAAGTATACCGCTCACATTGAATTGAGTGTAATTTCCATTAATACCTATAAAATGACCTTGGAAAGCTTCACAGAACCAATAGCGGAACTCTGGTGTTACCAGGAAATGCTTTGCCTTTACGTTATCCTCTGCGCATAATGTCCAGGGATTATAGCCTCCTGCAAATTCAAAAGTCCAACGTGGAGCCATTGCGAATTCAAAGCCCACATTCGGGGTTGCAGTCGCCAAGTACAATGCATTGGTCTTCACCGCCACCTTCTGAGCGGAAGCGGTTGCCGAAAAGGCAAGAAGAATAATGACTGCAAGTGTTACAAATCGTCTCATCCGAATAGATTTTTTTCGTTCAGTTAAACAAAATTATAAGGTTCGGACAGGGCAGACAAATCTTGCAGGTCATATTTCATTTATGCGCAATTTTAATTTCAGTACACACATTTATTGGCGTAGACGCAAGTTTTTTATGTTTTTTTTGCATAAAATTCACGTAAACACAATTTTTTACAATCTAAATAAGTACATTTGCTGCGGTTATTGAGACGTCATTAATGGAAAGCCTTATATATACATTCTTCGAATTCGGATATGTACTCATATTCGGAATATTGGGCACTTTAACTCTGCTTACAAAAGTGCCGGAGCATAAGGGATTGAAAAGTTACAGGAAAGCGTGCACCGCTTTAGGTTGCGGACTCCTCATCCTTTCAATTTACTGTCTGGCAAGACTGGTCTTTCCCCAGACGCACGAGGAGTATGAAAGTTTCTGGCTTCTGGTGACATTTACGCTCATACATTCATGGCTATTGTACTCGGCTCTCCTGTTTCTGATGGAAACGCCAAGATATAGAATCAAGCATTTCCTTGTTGACGGCATTGTTCCTACTTCGCTAATGCTTATAAGCGGCATCACCGGTGGATTCTTCCCGGATATTCAACATATACTGATGGTTGTCTTCGGGGTTATCTTCGGAATCAAATGTGCATGGATGTTCCAGACATGTATCAAGGAATACCGGCAGTGTCAGCGCGATATCGATAATTTTTATGACCAGAAGATCGGTATCAGATGGATAGGACAGCTGATATGGATTTCACTGTTCATGTCGGCAGCGACGATACTGTCCTTCTATATCCAGGAAATACACCTTATATATTATCTCCTCATTCCTATCATTTACGTATATATCGTCATGAAGATAATAAACTTCATGCCGATGAAGATCGACAGAGTAAGACATTCCAATACTGAAATGGAGGAGAAGCCATCCGAAGTCAAAGGCGAAAAGGTAAAGGACCTGGTAGATAAGATAGGACCGCTGGTAGACAGATGGATTGAGGACAAAGGTTTCTGTAAGGCAGAGCTTACGATCAAGGATGCCGCTGCCGAGATAGGCACCAATCAGAACTATCTGTCACAGTATCTTAACAGATATAAAGGACTTACATTCCAGGTATGGCTGAATACTCTTCGCATTGAAGAGAGCAAGATAATCCTTATCTCCGGCGAAAAATTATCAATAGAGGAAGTCGGAGTCAAGGTCGGTATTCCGCAGGCTTATAATTTCTCGCGCTGGTTCAAGATTGTCACAGACACAACCCCATACCAATTCCGTAAGCTTAACAGTTAGCGAGCAGATCAAATACCTTATTTTCAGGGGCATCCTTCAGGATGACCCTTTTTTCTGCATCAAGCAGATACAATGAAGGAATGGCTCTGACGGCATATATGTCATTTTCGCGCAATACGAAGTCAGGGTCGAATCCATTATACCACTCTTCCGGATAGACCGGCATGTAAGAACGCCATGCCTGGATATCCTCATCTATATAGATATTCAATACCGCAAGCGTTCCAGAAGCAATAAGACCTGATATCTTCGGGTTGTCCTTAAGGACGTTGATGATGTCCATACAGGCATTGCAGCCCGGATTGCTGAAGAAGAGAAGTGTCAGCGGAGCATCAATATCATAAAGGTTCCTGATGACACCACGCCTGTCGGCAAACCTGAAGTCTGCCGCTTTTGTTCCGATTCTGTTCAATGCACAAAGACGTGCCTGACGTGAGTATTTGTCCTTCTCAACCTCTGACAGACCTTTATATTCTGCATATCTCCTGACGAAATGAAGGTAAAGTTCCTCATTTCTCATAGGTGAGTTCGGATCATAATGATACTTCTGTGCAAGGTCCGAGAAAGTCTCGAACACGTTTGAACTGGTATCTGCCTGTTCGCACTTGAGGGCTCTGTCATAGAGTTTACCTATGGCCTTTCCCCATGTCTCCGGACCGGCGGCTTCAAGAACAGATGTCCAGTCGGCATATCTCTGCTCGATATCTGCTCTATTTACTCCACTGACAAGCACCGAATCAGATGGATATGACCTGGAAGGATCAGTAATATTGTTCCAGTAATTGAGGGAAAGATATTCCAGTGCTTCCTGCTGACTGCTTATCATCGTAGGAATCTGTACATCAGGAAAAGGCAGAGCCTTGAACTGCTCTGCCTTCTTTTCCTTACATCCGGCCGCCATGACAAGCACAGCTGCCGTTATTGTCAAAATCTTATTTTTCATATTCGTATTTTCCTACAACAGCCTGAGAGATATTGATGAGGAAGTCACCGATCTTCTCGAGTTCCGCGAGGACGTCCATATAATAGACTCCTGTCAGATAGTTGTAGCTGTCACTTTCAATATTGACGATATGCTCCTCTCTGAGGTGGTTGCGGCATTCATTGATATTGTACTCACAATTCTGTGCATTTGAAATATCTCTGAGATGCTCATTCTTGAGATTCTCAATCATTACGTCGTATGCCTTGAGAACATTGTCCATCATCTTGTTCAGACGGTCAAGGATAGTCTTGTCGAATACCTTTCCATGGGCTTCCTTCCTCTTGAGGATACGTCCGATAGACTCTCCTGAGTCTCCAAGAGACTCCATCTCACCGATGATCTTGTACATAGCCTTGATCTTCTCGGTTGCCTCCTGGCTGATTTCATTCTTGGACACCTCGTTAAGATAGGTAGCGATTTCATACTCGATACGGTCGGTAATCTCTTCGTACTTGATGAGTTTGTCGTTAAGAGAGTCAAACTTGTCCTTATCCTGTTCATTTATAGCTTCGCGTACATAACTGAAACCGTTGCGGCATATCTCTGCAAAGTGGATGATTTCCTGATTTGCCTCCTGAAGAGAAAGTTCTGCAGTGCTGAGAGGACCTCCTGAGATGTATTTGAGTCTGAATACCTCTGCCTCACCCTTAGGCTCCTTGACAAGCCATACGACAGCCTTCTCGATAAGAGGGGTGAACCATATGAGGATAAGGGTATTTGATACGTTGAAGAGAGTATGGAGCATTGCGATACCGTAGAGGAGAGAGTTCTTGTACATCTCCATTGTCTCTGCAGCCACAGATGCACCGCTGCTTGCTATCAACGCCAGCTGATTGCTGGCCTCGACAGGATTATAGAAACTAAGTTCTTCCATAATCAGGCAGATGAGCTTCACAATCGGTCCGAACAGGATGAGCACCCAGATGACACCGATGATATTGAATATCGTGTGTGCTCGCGCAGCTCTCTTGGCGGAAGTGTTGGCAACTGCTGCCGCTATGTTCGCTGTGATTGTTGTTCCGATATTTTCTCCGAGCACCATCGCTACTGCAAGCTTGAAGTCTATAAGGCCGGAAGCTGCAAGGAGCATGGTGATGGCCATTGTCGCACTTGAGGCCTGAAGGACGATTGTAAGCACAGCACCTGCGATGAGGAAGAGAAGGATCGATCCGAAGCCGAATCCGTTGATGTTTCCGAAGAAGTTCATCATTCCTGTCTGATACTGGCCGAGAATAGCATTAGAGCAGTCCTTCATGAAAGTAAGACCTACGTACATCACCGCAAATCCCATAAGGAACTGTCCTATGTTCTTAAGCGATGCCTTCTTTGAAGAGTGCATGATGTAACCGAAAGCCATCATCGGAACAGCGAACAATGCTATATTCACAGAGAAACCGAGTGAAGTGATCCAAGCAGTAAGCGTTGTTCCGATGTTCGCTCCCATAATCACTCCGATTGCATTACCGAGAGTAAGGAGGCCGGCGTTTACGAAACTTACCACCATGATGGTAGTTGCAGATGATGACTGCACGAGGCAGGTCACTACTGTTCCGGTAAGTACACGCTTGAATCCGTTAGAAGTCATTTTGGCCATGAAAGCCCTGAGGCGGTCACCTGCAGATTTCTGGAGACCTTCACTCATGAGTGCCATACCGTAGAGGAACATTGCAAGTCCTCCAAGAACGGAGAGCACATTTAGAATCGTTGTCATATAAATATAAATAGTTTATTTGTCTAACTTAATTAGGCGAATAAGCCACAAAAATATAAAAAATAATTAGATTTGCGACCATTATGGAACATATTAGAAAGATACTTTTACTGTTTTTTATACTTATTCCATCAATCGCCTCCGCTCAGTTTTTCGTGACCGGAGATGATCCGGGCAGACTCAAGTGGAATTTCATTGACACAGAAAGCTACCGTGTCATCTATCCTCAGGGGGCAGATTCTCTTGCAAAGACATATGCACGGAAGCTTGAAAAATATAAAGTTCCGATTTCACGCACATCAGGCTATATGACAGGAGACGGTGACGGCAAGATCATGCCTGTAGTGATGCATGCGTTCAATGATGCCAACGGATCTGTCGCATGGGCGCCGAAGAGAATGGATCTTTTCACCATTCCTTCTGCTTATGCGCCCGAGCCTATGCCATGGAGCACTATGCTAGCCATCCACGAATCCAGACATGTGACTCAGATGCAGTTCGGTCTGACAGAAAAACACCGCGTCGGCAAGTGGATCATAGGTGACGGATGGAATATGATAGCATTCCTGCTGTACCCGAATCTTACCAGCATGGAAGGAGACGCTGTCGTGATGGAAACTGCCCTTTCGCCTTCCGGACGAGGCAGGACTGCCGATTTCCTGAACTATTACTGGGTGGCGTTCGACCAGGGAGATTTCCGCGACTGGTTCAAGTGGAGATTTGTCTCACAGCTTCGTTACTCCCCTACATACTATGCTCTTGGTTATCTTACAGTCGGAGGCTACCGCTATCTGTATGACCAGCCGTATTTCGTGAGCAACGCCCTTCATTATGCTGCCGCTCATTCCGGAAACGTCGGTTGTCTGGAATCGGAGGTAAAGAGGACCTCCGGCAAGAAATGGAATGAGGTGTGGCATGAGGTATGCGACACAATGTATGGAAAATGGAGGGCCGAGGCCGACAGGAGAGCACCATACATCCCTTCAGAAAGGGTATTGCCTGAATCAAAGAGGTATACTGACTATACTGACAACATAGTGATCGGGTCAGACCTATACACCATCAAGCAGGGACATGTGCACACCCCTGAGCTTGTGAGGATAGACAGCACAGGAAAGGAGCATTTCGTAAGCAGTTTTGCATATACGACAAGTACTCCTCAATGGGACGAGGAATCTGAAATCCTATACTGGAGCGAGAGTAATCCTGATGCCAGATGGTCACTTAAAAGCGGCTCAAGAATAAGGTTCATGGAGGATGCAAAGGGTAGAAAGAAAAGCATACGCAATAAGAACATGCTCTATAATCCTGCATATGGAGAAGATGAAATTGCCGCAGTAAGATACCATACTGACGGCCATACATCACTTGAAATACTGGATAGGGAAAAAGGAAAGACTCTTGAATCATATGATGCTCCTGACTCTCTTCAGCTTGTCGAGACGTCATGGATAGATGACGATATATATGTATCCGCCGTCTCTGACAACGGATATGGTGTATATCTGTTCAGCGAGGGTGCATTTAATCCTGTTTTGGGGCCTCAACCGGTAATGATAACCAATCTCAACACATATGAGGATGAACTCATGTTCGCTTGTGACAGGACGGGAGTGAATGAACTTTATCATTTCAACCCTGCTACCGGCGAACTGCACCAGAAGACATCCACAAGGTACGGTGCCTTCGATTTCCAATACAGCGAAGACGGAGACATACTGTATTACTCTTCGCAGACAATGATGGGAAAACACCTGTTCAAGACTCCCGAGGATTCTCTTTTCAACAGGAGAGTGAGGTTTGACAGTCTTTTCAAGTACCCTATCGCTGAACGCATGAAGGAACAGGAAATTGCTGTTGCCAAGGCTCAGGGATACGAAACATCCGTGACCGTACGCGAAGAGGATGTAAAGTTGTCCGAGCCACAGCGTTACCGCAAGGCTTCCAACCTGTTCAATGTCCACACATGGTTCCCTGCATATATCAGCGTGGACAATATCATGAACAATCTGTCCTTCGATCCGCTTTGGCAGACCTTGTCACTCGGTATTTCCGGCGTGACGCAGAACAGTCTTGCCACAGCGATAGGTGAAGCGGGATATTCAGCACACAAGGATCCTTACAATCCGTCAAAGTGGAGGCACTCTGGCCACATGAAGTTCACATATTCCGGACTCTACCCTATCTTCCAGTTCTCATTCGACATCAATGACAGGGGAGCCAGACAATACAGAAACTACACTGATCTGGCTTCCGGCAGAATGTATATGGTGGATTCACGTGAACGTCAGGCGCCATATATGCAGGGTAAAGTCAGCATGTACCTTCCTTTCAGCTTTACATCCGGAGGCTGGTACAAGGGATTCATACCGAAAGTTACATATTCGGTAAGCAACGACTTGTTTGACACAGGCACTGTTCTGCTCGAGCATGACAGCCTCTCCGAGAAGAATTTCTTTGCTGGATATACAGACGGTGGATTCAAAATAATGCAGAATGTAAGTGCTTCTGTCAGGGGATATACAGTCTTGGCGACTGCCAACTCGCAGGTTTATCCGAGATGGGGTATCGGCACTGAAGTCGGAGCCTTGAGCGGTATTGAAAGTTATAAGGTATTCTCACCTATGGGATATGTCTACGGTTACGGATATGTTCCCGGATTCATGAGGACCCATGGTCTCAAACTCACAGGCATGTGGCAGACAAAGTTACGCAAGGCTTCTGCGTTCAGCAATCAGGTAGTGGATATTCTTCCGCGAGGTCTGAGCAGCAATTCCGCTCTTGGCAGTCATCTTTCCCTCTATAACGACAATCTTGTGAAGGTAACTGCAGATTACGCAATACCAATCTACATAGGCGACATCACTATCGGTGGAAACTGGCTGGCTATCAAGAGGCTTGTTGCATATCCTCACTTCGACTACACCTTCATCGGAAAGAAGGGACTGTGGTCAGCAGGACTCGACCTTACAGCTGACCTGCATGCCATCATTACAATTGAAACACCTGTCTCTTTCGGTCTGTCGTTCTCCTGGAACGGAGGATCTGAATGGAACAATCTCAATAATTACGGAATATCTATGGACAAATGGTTCCTCGGACCAATATTTAACGTATCATTCTAATATGTCAATCATCAATGAAGCTCTCGCTCCTTGCAGCAAATGCGGCCAGCAGCACAAAGTAACAGTATATAGAAGTATCAATATTTCTGAGAATCCCGAACTCAAGGACAAGGTGCGTGACGGATCTCTTTTCCTTTGGGAGTGTCCTCACTGCGGTCAGGTAAATCTTGCAAAATATGAGACTCTTTATCATGATCCGGCCTCTAAACTGATGGTGTGGCTGATCCCTGCAGGTGAAATTTCAGAGACTCAGATGCAGGCGATAACAATGCACACAAAGGCTATGGGCGGATATACTCTGCGCAGGGTGAACGACATGGGGTCGCTTATGGAGAAGGTGCTGGTTGCTGATGCAGGGCTTGATGATGTAGTTCTGGAGATGTGCAAGTTCGTCACCAAGATGGAGATGATTCAGAAAAGCGTCGGAGCGGAGCAGAAGGATGAGTTCATGGCTTCCACCTTCCATTTCTATAAGTCAGAGGGTGAAGATGACGCAAAGGTCCTAACCTTCATGTATGGTATGAATGGTCAGATGTTGGGCGTCAATATCGGTTGGAATGTTTATCAGGATTGTGCCGCTATCCTTTCCCGCAATCCCCATATCAAACCGGCTGACGGATTTGCCAAGATCGACGCCGAGTGGCTAAGTTCAGTAATGGCGTAATGATTCTTTATATAAAATGTAGCAGCAGTCATGACTGCTGCTACATTTTATATTATCAGGACTATGCCAGCTTGCGGGCACCGTCGCTGATTACGACAGGAATTTCTATAGGCTCATGACCATATTTCTCTGCGAAAGCAGCCTTTGCCTTTGCGATGAATGCATCATAGAGTTCTGCCTTCACGAGGTTGATTGTGCAGCCGCCGAATCCGCCACCCATGATACGTGATCCTGTCACGCCGCACTCCTTTGCCACTGTAGCAAGGAAGTCAAGTTCTTCGCAAGACACCTCATAATCCTTTGACATTCCCCAGTGAGTCTCATACATACGGGCACCTACTGTCTCATAATCACCCTTCTCAAGAGCATCACAAACGTCAAGGACTCTCTTCTCTTCACCGATCACATAACGTGCGCGGAGATAATCTTCCTCTGAAATCTGATTCTTGATTGCCTCAAGCTGCTCCATTGTAGCACCACGGAGGAACTCCTGGCCGAGAACCTTTGCAACACGCTCACATGATGCACGACGGTCGTTATATGGAGAGCCCACAAGTTCATGCTTTACGCGTGAGTTAAGGAGAACAAGCTTATAACCGTACTGTTCAGGATCGAATGGGAAGTATTCAAACTCCATAGAGCGACAGTCAAGACGCATAAGGTTGCCTGCCTTTCCGAATACTGAAGCGAACTGGTCCATGATTCCGCACTTCACACCGCAGTAGTTGTGCTCTGTGCTCTGGCCGATGCGGGCGAGCTCGAACTTGTCGATTCCGAGGTTGAAGAGTTCGTTAAGAGCGTATGCAAATGTACTCTCGAGAGCCGCAGATGACGACATACCTGCTCCAAGAGGAACATCACCAGCAAATACAGTATCAAATCCTGCAATTACGCCACCTCTCTTCTGGATTTCACGGCATACACCGAAGATGTAACGTGCCCAGCTCTGAGAAGGAGCATCCTCCTCATTGAGACCGAATTCGCAATACTCGTCAAGGTCAAGAGCGAATGCTCTCACTGTCTTTGTACCATTGAGTTTGATTTCAGCAATCATACCCTTGTCGATTGCACCAGGGAAGACGAATCCACCGTTATAATCTGTGTGTTCGCCAATAAGGTTAATACGTCCAGCTGAGGCAAAAAAATCTCCTTCTGTCTGGAAAAGTGTCTGAAATTTTTCAGCAATTCTAGTTTTCATAATTATTAGTTTTATGTGTTTATTTAACAAATCCTTTCTTTTGAAGGAACTCCCAGATTCTGTCAATGTAAGTATAACTTCCCGTTTCCGGATGTGCATTATTCTGAAAACAATGATATTGGTTCGCTAATGTATGAAGTTCAGACTGTATGCCCATCTGCTGCATCTTTTCCCATGTCTTTACAGAATTCATTGCAGAATAGCCGTCTGCATCACCATGAATAAACAACATCGGAGCCGTATCCAGGTCAAAAGAAAATTCTGGAACAAGAACATCCGAATCTCCATTGCCTCTGTTCACATTTTTACCATCTGCACCATCAGTCAATGCGTAAGCAGGATAAATTCCGATACCCCATTGGACATTGCATGGCAACCTATCAAGATTATCTACCATACCATAGGACTGATGACGTGATGAAGTCACTCCCATCAATGTCAGATGGCCTCCTGCTGAACAGCCCATTATACCTATATTATCCGGATCCAGACCAAATTCCTTAGCCTTGGCCCTGACTATTCTTACTGTTCTCTGCAGATCCTGCCAGGCAGTCGTATGTTTTGCAAGACCTTTCGGACGCGGAGTTCTGTACTTCAATGTCACTACCGCCATACCCTTTTCATTGAGATAACGCCTTACCGGCACAACCTCAAATCCATCGGGATCATTGGACTCATATGAACCTCCGGAGTATACGATCTGAATGGATTTCGTCTTAAGTTCCTCAGGTATATGCCATTCAATGTACGGCACCAATTGTTGCTGCTGGAAATCTGGAGTCTTACCTTCAGGCCAGACATTTTCAGTCAGATGCACTGCGCGATGTTCGTCACTGGAATACCTGGCCATCGTATTCTCTCTTTCCTTCAATGGACCCATGAATCCCATCTGACGCATAAATTCAATTCCTCTCTCAAGTCCGAATGCTCCGTGACCTACATCAGGATACAAATGCAACTCAGCAGGTACATTCATACGACGAAGTTGTCTGTATGCAAGAGTAGAAGTGTAAGGAGAATATATATCAAGACCACCGTGATGGAAACTTATAGGGCAAGTCTTCTCATCAAACTTGAACACATCGCTCAATCTTACATCGGGGCCATAACCCTGTCTCATAGACGGCGTACCGCTGTCTGAATCTGTCGTTCCATATGCAGGAGCATTGACTATAGCCCAATTTATATGACACGGAATGTCATCGAGTTCATCAACCGGAGCATACGCGGCAGTCTGCGAACTTGTAGCTAAAAGGAGAGCCAGATGAGATCCAGCGGACATCGATATGACACCTATCTTTTCAGGATCGAATCCTCTCTTCTTTGCTTCGCTTCTTACTTTTCTGACAGCACGCTGTCCGTCTTCCCATGCAGTCTGATATATAGGCAATCCTTCCGGTCTTGGAGTCCTGTAGACAAAGTTCACACACTGGAAACCCAATTCTGTAAACCTGTTCTTCCATAACTCGATCAGTTCCACATCACAGCACGAGTTATATGCTCCGCCTGATATCAAGATCATACAACCGCCATTGCTCACTTCCGCAGCCGGAGCATCAAACCATTCTATGTAGGATATTCTATTTTTATCTGCTTTGAAACCAGGAGACTGCACTTCAGAAGTCATCGCTGCAATCTGATGTCCCTGAGCATGTGGCATATTCTTCTTAGACCATAAGCACTCACGCTCACCTGCAATGAGGCTTATGGCAAGAAAAATATAAGTTATACAGAAAAGAAACCTCTTCATAGAACAAAAGATAAATAGTCCTAAAGCTCGATCAGACAAAGTTCTCTGATCTTGAAGTCGTTGATCTGAAGATCCATATTATCGGCATCAGACTCATACTTGAGAACGAGAGTATTGGTTCCCTTTTTAAGAGTCACCTTCTCAGGAATAGTCCATCCCCAGTTGTCCCATTCATTTGTACCTCTATGAGGGAAGATGTTGATGCCAGCCTTCTCGCCATTGACGTATAGCATTCTGATACCGCAGTTGTTATCTGTATTGACCGGACCAGTGCCGTTGGCATAATTCCATGAGAGGGCCCACTCGCCATTCTCAGGAACATCCACTGTCACCTTGAACTCCTTGCCATCCTTCTGAACAAGCATTGTCTCAGGGAACTTCTTATAGAGTTTTTCACTTACATTGTAAGGTACTGAAGGGAATGAAGGTGTTCCGTCTGCAGCGACTGCAACAACCTGTACATCACCCTCATGGTCCTCAGTAATGGCAAATGAAGTCTCCTTTGTTTCGTCCTCCTTCTCACCGTCAACATAAACCGCATAATGGTCTGCACCCTCTACTTCATTCCATGAAAGAACTCCGTTCTCGAGCTTTACAACAGGCATGAGAGGAGACCAGCATGGTCCCTGAAGATTTACATCAAGCTTTTTCTTGAATGAATCAGACATCACGATTTCAACAGTGTGATGTCCTTCAAGGTTGCCTGGAACCACAGCCTTATCCATCTTCTTTCCATCAAGCTTGAAGCTCTTTATGCTGTCACCGTAACCGGAAACCGTCACATCAAGAGTGGCATTTCTATAACGGAAGTTCCTGACTGTCCTGTCAGCCTTGAGATTACGTGGAACCACAGGAGCGAATGTAAGCTCATCAGCACCGAAATTCATACCCATAAGGAGCTTGAATGTAATGCTGAGGTTACCTGAAAGGCTCCAAAGCATGTTGCTTGAGTTGATCTGAGTTCCTCTCCAGTTTCCTGTATCAGCAACATAATTCTCCTTGTTTGTAGCATACATCATGACTGCACGCCATACTGCACCTACTCCATGGAGTACACCCTGTTCGTTACCAGCCTTGGCACTTGCATGGATCCAATAAGACTGAACGAAAGGCCATACCGCCTGGTTGTGATAAGGTGGCTGGTCTGGAATCCATGGCCAGAATACAGGAGCACCATAATCAACGATAGGCATATTCTCTGAAAGAGTCTGCGCACGCTCACCTTCCGCTACACCCCAAAGGATTGAAAGTGCCTGTCCGAGAGTCTCGCTCTTGTCGTAAAGAAGGTCATTGTTACGACCTCCGAGATACTGTGCGTAATATCCGCAGTCGTCCATCCAGAGATTCTCATTGATTCCCTTCTTGACAAGGGCTGCCATTTCCTCAAAATACTGTGCGGTAGCGTCGTCACCGAGAACGCGTCCCATCTCGGCAGCAGAAGTAAGTGCAATATAAAATACCATGTTGGTACCCAAGCACTTTGTATCGTAAATGTCAGCAGGTTCCATCCATGTAGGATAACTCTGCTCTCTCCAGTCGATGAATGAAGACTCTCCTCGTACAAGGTTGGTCTCCTTATCGAACACAGTCCTCATATCAACCTCAAGAGACTTCTTTGCAATAGGATAGACTGTCTTGAGCCATTCCATATCTCCTGTGACCTTGTAGATTTCCCAGGCTGCACCGACCCAGATCTCACGGTCTGTACTGCAAGGCCAGGCTCCGCCTGTACCTGTATCCTGAATGATCTCACCCTTGGAGTTTACCTTGCACATAAGGCTGGTCTTTGCAGCCTCAGTCTGGATGTAAGACATGCTATGTATTATACTGTAGCTGACATCTCTTGTCCACACACCACCCCACTCAAGTCCTGTACGAAGTGTTCCATCAGGCTCCACCGCATTGACCGACTCGTCAAGTCCGATATTGAAAGCTGCCTCCTCGATAAGATAAGGTGTCTCAAGAGAAGGATACGCAGTAAGGTCATTCTTCTTCTCCCATACATACTCTTCACCATCAAGATCAGATACAATCCTGTTAGGAGACTCGGCTACTCCGGTATATTCACCCTGAACTATTCTGTCTGAAAACATCCTGTACGAATCGTTCTCATAAATAGGTTTTTCCTGACAAGATATCACGACTACAAAAGGCAGTAACAATAAAATTCTCTTCATATTTTGTGATATTACTTATGTTATCATCTGTCCAACTTACAAACTTACTGAATTTTCTTCAAATTTGCCACTTTAAATCCATCCACAACCAGTACAATCGGACAATGATCGCTTACTCCACCTGTATAGCGGGGACCTGTATAGGTCCTCAAAGGCTTGAGGCCCGGATATCTCCTTTCATATGTCATGAGAAAAGGTATCTGAAGTATTGACATTTCAGAAAATCCTGCGAGAGATGAACTTACCATAAACATATCTATCAGTTCCCATTTTCCATGATAACGGATTGTCCCCTTCCCTGCCTTGAAAAGACTGTCAGCCTTATTCATAAGCACCCCTTCCAGCAAAGCGAACTGTCTGCCGTCAGGAGTATCATTGAAGTCACCCATTGCCACTATATGTTCCTCCCCTATTGTAACCAACGAATCACATATATGCCTGAGCGCTGACATTGCTGCCGTTCGTCTTCCATCAGACTCGTCAGCACCACCGTACTTTGAAGGATGATGATTCACCATCATATTGAACTTCTGCCCTGTCTCATTCTCAAGACACACCTGCAGGATATCTCTGGTAGGAAGTTTCTTATCCTCATATACAGGCGTTGTGAGTGTTGTACTTACCTCTCTGAAAACCGATTCTCGGTAAAGAAGAGCCACATCTATCCCCCTCCGGTCTGAGGATTCATAATGAACTATACGATAATCATATTTGCGGAGAAGCGTTGTTTCAAGCAGTCTCCATAAAACCCATCGGTTCTCTATCTCCGCCAATCCTATGACATCAGGCATACGACCATAGGTTTCTCCTATCCACATGAGAGATTTTGCAATTGCACCACACTTTGCATGGAATTTCCTTTTAGTCCAATGCCTGCTGCCGAACGATGAAAACTCCTTGTCGGATTCAGTTGTTCCCTGGTCGATATGATCGAAGAAATTCTCAAGATTCCAGAACACCACAACATATTTCTCCGAGGCTTTTACCTGAAGTGAAGCAAGGATAATTATGAATATAAGTATCAGTCGATTCATAGAGTTACATACTTCAGTAAAATTGTGGGGAAAAGTTTGAAAAGTGTTTAAAAAAAAGAAAAAGTTAGCGTAAATTTGCGCCCTGATTTTAAAGAAAAGAAAAAAATGGCACTTAAATGCGGTATAGTAGGACTTCCTAATGTAGGAAAATCAACATTGTTCAACTGTGTGAGTTCGGGAAAGGCTCAGAGTGCAAACTTCCCGTTCTGTACAATTGACCCTAATATCGGATCGACAAACGTTCCTGACAAGAGGCTTGAGGTACTTGAAGGCCTTTGTAATCCAAAGAGAGTAGTTCCTGCTACTGTGGAGATTGTAGATATTGCAGGCCTCGTAAAGGGTGCCAGCAAGGGAGAGGGACTTGGTAACCAGTTCCTCGCAAACATCAGAGAGACTGATGCTATTCTCCACGTCCTTCGTTGTTTCGATGACCCTAACATTATCCACGTGGACGGAAGCGTAGACCCTGTTCGTGACAAGGAAATCATCGACTGCGAACTCCAGCTCAAGGACCTTGAGACAGTGGAAAACCGCATTGCAAAGGTACAGAAGCAGGCTACAACAGGAGGAGACAAGAACGCCAGGAAACTCTATGACCTTCTCTGCAAATATAGAGATGCTCTCCAGCAGGGCAAGTCATGCCGTACTGTCAAGCCTGAAAACGCAGAAGAGGCACAGATGGCAAAGGAACTTTACCTCCTTACCAACAAGCCTGTGATGTATGTCTGCAACGTAGACGAGGCATCTGCAAAGGACGGAAACCAATACGTTGATCAGGTGCGCGAGGCAGTTAAGGACGAGGATGCCGACATTCTTGTGATTGCCGCAAAGATTGAGTCAGATATCTCGGAGCTTGAAAGCTACGAGGAACGTCAGATGTTCCTTGAGGAGATGGGACTTGAAGAGTCTGGTGTTGTAAGACTTATACAGCATGCTTATGCCCTTCTTAACCTCCGTACATACTTCACAGTAGGAGTTGAAGAGTGCCGCGCATGGACAATCAATGTAGGAGACAAGGCACCTCAGGCAGCAGGTGTCATCCACTCGGACTTCGAAAGAGGATTCATCCGTGCAGAAGTCATCAGATATGACGACTTCATCCAGCTTAAGTCAGAAGCAGCATGTCGTGCTGCCGGTAAACTCGGTATCGAAGGAAAGGAATATGTCGTTCAGGATGGCGACATCATGCACTTCCTCTTCAACGTCTAAATATCAGACTCTTTATAGAGTCACTCATATTCTCATACGTAGGGGTGGGATCATCGGTATATATATATCGTATGATTCCATCCTTATCGCATAGGTATACTCTCGGGATACGACTCTGAGCAAACTTATTATACACAGTCCTGTCGGATTGGGCTGAAAACGGCATAGAAAGCTTCTCCTGCGTCCAGAAGGCACTTACCGACCTTACTCCCTCCTCCCGGCTTATAAGGGTAAAGATGACCCCCTTGGGGGTGTATTCGTCATACACCTGCTGAATCACAGGCAATGTCTGCTGACAATCAGGACATGAAGTATGGAAAAACATCACGCAGGATACACCTCCCTTCAAAGATTCATCCGTAACCTGTGAACCATCATTCATCACCACACTGAACTCCGGCAATCTGTCTCCAACCTTCAGTTCAACGCCATCTGTCTTCTCCTTGATGCATCCTGCAGCACACAGAAAAACACAAATTGTTGCCAGAATCAATATAACCTGTCTCATACTATCAAAGATTTTCATGTTCGGTTTCATATCGATATTTCTACATATCAGCCGGAGACAAATATACGGAAAAATATCACCGGGTCTTACAAAAAAACAGCCGGCTGAATATGATCAGTCGGCTGAATCTGTGTATCTGGTTAAGAATCTATTAATAGAATCTTGCAGTGTTATCCTTGACATCAGCTGCTTCCATCATTACAGGGAGGAGCATTCTGACAGCAGCGTAGTTCATCTGCATCTCTCTGTTCTTCGCATCCTGCTCAGTGAAGAAAGCACCCTCTGTACGGTCAGTCACAACGTATACATATACACCGTTATTACCCTGGAGAGGTCCGTTCAATGCACCTGTCTCGGCAACTGAAGCTGCACCGATGAACTTGTTGTCAAGTCCTGCAGCTGAGAATGAAGCAAATGTAACATCCTCCTTAGTGCTTACTGAAGTACCGAGAACTTCAGCAACAGTCTTGAGGTCAGTAAGACCAGCGATCTGCTCTGCAACCTCAGCTGTCTTCTTCTCAGCAAGTTTCTCCTGATAAAGGATAGACTGGATTCTTGAAGAAACTTCCTCAACCGGAGTATAACCCTCTTTACGAGCACCCTTGAGAGCAGCAACTACATAATACTTATTGTCGATTGAAATGATATTGGAAACCTCACCTACCTTAGCGTCGAAAGCCCATCTTGTAACCTCCTTGGTGTGTTCTACAGATCCGAGCTTGTTTGCACTTTCAGGCATCTTGTTGTATGGGTGAGCATAAAGACCATCTTCTTCAACAGCCTTCTTGAATCCCTCGTACTTTCCTGCTGCCTTTGAAGCTACAGAGTTTGCCTTTGAGTATGCTGCACTTCTTGTAGCATCACTTGGCTGAGCAGTCTTCTCAAGGATAGCCACTCTCTTCTTGGTAACAAAATCCTTTGCGTCAATAACCTGGAAAAGCATTCCGTTGATAGTAACGGTCTTGCCCTTAGGAGTTGTCATAAGGTTCTCAAAGCCTTCAGTCTGCGCAATCCACATTGGCTCTGCTGCATTAAGGAGGCTGTCTGCCTTCTCTACACCAGCCTGAGTAAACTTGACGTATACTGAATCAGGAACCTGTGCTATCTCCATAACCCTGACAGTCTGGAATGTATTTCCGTTCTGGAAGATTTCAGATACTGCAGCATTCTTTCCGAATACATAGTCGTTGATTTCCTTTGAAACTGATGTGAGTTCACCTTCCTTGTACCATCTGTTATCGAATGTTCTGTCAGACTTGGAAAGAAGGAAACTCTTCATATTCTCAGTAGTCTTGAACTCATCATAAACACCGGCTACAGCATTATTGGTAGCAGCCACGTCGTCAGCTGAAGGAAGAATATCGACAACAACATACTCGATATCTCTGCTTGCAATCTGCTTGTAGTTGTCCTTATGAGCCTTGTAGTAGTCCTTGATTTCCTTGTCTGATACTACGATAGTAGTGTCCTTTGCAAATCCGAAAGGAACCATGACGAAGTCTACATCGAATGAGTTGTTGTTATCCTTAAGCTGCTCTGCTGTTGCAAGAGAATTGTTGAAAGAACTCTTTGCAAGGAGTGACTGATACTTTGTGTAGAACTGATCGGTCTTTGCTGCTGCAAGGATATTGTCCCACAAAAGCTTCATGCGTCCGGTCTCATCAGCTGCAACATCAGCCTCGATCTGCACGAGAACCTCCTTGTTGAGATTTCCCTGGAACACCTGCATGAGTACGTTTGAGAAGATCTGACCGGTAAGCATCTGGTACATTTCCTCCTCACTTACGCTGAAACCTGCCGCTTCAGCTGCTGGGATGAAGAGATACTCGTCGATGAACTGCTTCCAAGCCTGCTGTCTTACCTGAGCAAGAGCCTCGTCACCCTGAACAGGGTTACCGTTCATTTCACTGATTGATGTAATCTTCTCTACCTCAGCCTGGAAATCATTATATGAAATTGATTTGCCGTCGATTTCACCAACATCATACTTTGAAGACAATGATGATGAGACAGACTGAAGAGTGCTAGGATCGATGATAAACGACAAAAGCGCTACAGCGATAAGCACTGTAATCAGAATTCCGAATTTAACTCGGATAGTTTCAAGAACTGCCATTGTATTTATGATTTTTAAGTTATTTCAATTCGAGCAATAAGGTTGCGAATATAGTAATTTTCCACCAATATGGTGTTATTTTTTTAGGAAAGGTCCTATAAAATTGACAGAATCAATCATTACTTCCGTACTATCCTGCACTACTATTCCGTAACTGTTGAATGGATTGAATATTATGGAATTTCTTGCTCTCTGGTCAGACTCCATTCCATATCCCTGCATGAATCCGTCAGGAGAATACATCTTCACATAACAATGAGTATATATCTTCTCATTCTTCTGATCCCAATAAAGTGTATCAGTCTCCATGACCTCCTGCTTGATGAGATTCTTCACCACCACGTTTCCATAGGCCTCCCATGTCTCCCTTCCATCCTTGAACTTGACATGCTTGGCATTGTCTGCAACAATCTCTGTCTCAAGCAGTCCGGCATCAGTATAACCATATACGGAAAAACCTTCCGGGAACAGTTCATAGGTAAGAGTGTCCCTTTCATATTTTTCCATCAGGTCAGCTACGGCTCTCATCTGAATCAATCCATTTTCAGACTGAACGATAAACATATCTCTGACAGTCTGTACCGGTGTTTCAGATAACTTCAATACCTCCGCTTCACCTAACTTGCTTTTGCAGGAAAAAACGACGAAAGCAACCGCCGCGGCGGTTGCTGACATCTTGATTATATGTAGTATATTCTTCAATGTACTATTTCTGAGTTCTAACAGTAGTCACTGCTCTCATACCACCGCATGATACAGTGTATGACTGACCGTCAGTAATATCGTACATGAACGCCTCAGCGGTCTGAGGATAGAATGCAGAATACTGTCTGATGTGGTTGTTAGCCTCTTCAGCAAGAGCAGGATCAGCATTCTTAGCCTTGTTCATGAAGTCAACGGCAACCCAATAAGGTGCTCTTCTCTCGATCTCATTACCCTGGCAGATAGTAGATCCCCAGATTGTACCGAGGAGCATATAAGCCTTACCTGCAACAGAAGGATCGAGTTCAGCAGCCTTCTGTGCTGCATCATATGCATTAGGAGTCTTTCCGTTCTTGAAGCTGTAAGCAGCAAGTTCGTAGAGATAGTTTGCGTCAGCAAGTGCGTCTGATTCCTCAGCGGCAACAGCCTCCTGCATATACTTCACAGCATTGTCATAATCTCCTCTTCCTGAATAAAGCTTGTAGAGATAATAAGCTGAAGTATGTGATGGCTCGAGAGTATAAACAGTCTCAATTGCACTGATGAACAGGTCATTATCCATACAGTCCTCTGTCATGCTCATCATCTTTACGATATTCTTTGCAAGGTCAAGATTCTGAGAATCAGCCTCATATCTTGGAGTAAAGAGGGCGATAAGATTATCACAACTTGCAACCTGGCTTGTAATGAAGATGCTCTCGAAGTCAGTAAGAGTCTTCTCGATGTTTGCAGCCTCGTTATCATTTTTAGGCTCTATTGCCTTCAGATACTCCACACCTGTCTCGTAGATATTGATAACTGTTTCAGCATCAAGCATTCCGCTCTTGAACAACTCTACTGCAGTATTGATCTGGAAAAGGAAAAGATTAGGTCTTGCCTTCGACTTGGTCTGGCTGATCACATCAGTAAGGCCTTCAAGAAGCTTTGCCGGCTCATCCTTGAGATAGTTGTACATATCAAGAGCCTTGTTATTGAGTGAACTTACAGCATATTTAGGCCAGAACTCAACTCTCTGGTTGTAAAGAGTCATGAGAGAGTCAACAAGCTGAGCCTTATATACGGGGTTGTTCTTGTTCTTCTGAATAAGGTTACGCATAAGTGTAGTACCGTCAGACAGCATAGAATATCTCGCTGTAGGAGGACAATACTTGTAAGCCTTTCTCCAGTTAGGAAGAGCAGCATCGTAATTCTTCTGCTTATAATACTCTGTGTAATAAGAAAGGTACTTGATACATTCAGCACTGTCAGGACCGAACTTACCCTGAGCAGATACCTTCGCACTGCCTGCAAGGGCTGCAGCAGCAACTAAAACCAAAAGTAAAATCTTTTTCATTTTATATCTATAATTTTAATATTTTCTACTGATATTGAACTTTCCTGAACCAGATATCATGGATATTGAAGCCGATGACAAACTTGGCATATCGCTCCCTTATCATACCCGGAACTCTTGAACTTGACTTCTGTCCCAGATCCACACCCAGAGTAAGTCCGTTATACCATCTGAACACAGGAAGAGTCACACCCAAGGTAATACCGACCGAATTGACATTATTTCCATCCAACTTATAATAAGCCTGGTCATAATATACTCCGGCTCTGTAGGAACATCTCTTCAGATAGTATCTGATATCGTTTCTGTTAGGTACAATCTCGAATCCGGCTCTGAATGACTGGGATACGGAAGAAGTGAATACAGATCCTCCCGAAACTGCAAAACCGGAAGCCGAATCGAAACCGGAATGTCTCCAGTCTGACCTTATGTAATCGAATTCAGCCATCCATCTTTCTCCTCCCTTGAATGCTATTCCAACACCGAGTTCATCTCCGAATCTCATTCGTGACTTTCCTAATGTATCTACCGAGAACTTCAACGTGTCTGTCACACTTGACTGATTGGCATAACGGTAATTGGTTGAATAACCCTTCATATCGGTACCCATACGGTATGTTGCACCGATTGTCATGGATACATTTCCGCCCAGTTTCTGCTCGTACTGGATACCGAACTTTCCTGTCACTCCCCTTACCATCAGATCGCTTCCGCTATTAAGAGACCTGTATGATGAATTGGAATAATCCATATTGGTAACCTTATCTATGTTACCGAAGTAATAGATGGCCTCGGCACCCAATGAAAGATTCTTCCATAATGTAACTCCCGCACCGACAAACGCCTGATAAACACTTCCTGTACCGAATGAATCATATGAAATGTTACCGGTATTTCCAATTATATCAGGATCAGTCTCAACAGATGAGAAATCATATCCGACATCACTGAAAGGAGTTATTCCCACCATAAAGGCAGAAGACCTGTAGATAGGGAAACTCATTACAAAATTGTAGATATTGAAAGTGTTGTGAGCCGATCTTACTTTTCCCTGCTTGAATACGGTATTGCTCTGGGCAAGACCGAAATCAGCCATAAATGCAAGCGAATCCCTTGCTGTAACAGCTGCGGGATTCATATAGTTGATGAATCTTCTGTTTCTTGTCGCTACTCCAACACCACCCATACTCTTATTGAAGGCAGTTCCCTCTTTGGAGATATCTCCGATTCCATAGATAGAATACGGAGAATACGCACCATAAGTGCCATCCTGCGCAGACACGCAGACACTTATGATGAGAAATACTGACAATAAAAGTAGTCTTTCTATCTTTCTAATCATATTCTAAAGCTATTAAAGCCAACCCCATAAGCACGAGGTTACAAACTACAAAGATGGAGTTTTTCCTTCTTTTTGCAAAATAAATCGCGTCACCACCCGTAAAAACACAGATATTTTCGGGTCTGCGTAAAACATACCCGTCAATTTCAAACATTATGCCTGAAATAACTCCTGAATTTATCGATGACTCAATATCTTCGCCAAGTTCCGGAACCGATTCCGGGATATCAAGAAGAGGAAGAGACTTCGAATATCTGTAAAGTGACCTGAATCTGGTATGACATCCTGGGGATATACAACCACCTTCATATTCACCGTCACTATTGACAAAATCTATAGCAAACGTAGTTCCAAAATCGAATATTGTACATGGACGACCTTTGAAAAGATATCTTGCTGCTATTATTGAAGCAGCCCTGTCCGGAGTCAGATGTGATGGAATCGAGTATTTTTCATTCAATAATCCCCCATCCAATACCAGAAGTCTGTCACATTCCTTTGATATTCTCTCGACATTCTGTGCTGAAAAATTACGTACACTGCTCAATACAATGAGTTCAGGACGGGAATCACGTGTAAGGGAGATAATAAAATCCACCATTCTTTCTCCCTGATAACGGAAAGTCTTTCCCAATGTAATACCATCAGCCCAAGCTGCTTTAAGAGCCGTATTACCAATATCGATCAATAATGTAGCCATAACTCTACAACATCTTTAAAATCTCATATGCCTTGGCGATATCCCCAACATTCCTGACAATGATTCTTAATCTTCCGTCAGGCTGCTTCATTTCAAACAGATTAGGGTGCATAGTTATCTTCTCCAATATTTTCGAGAACCTGTCTGACCTGTAATACTGTGAGAGAGGGTTTGTAATGAAGAATGCTATCAATACACCGTTCTTGATTATAATCTTCTCAAAACCGAGTTTCTTGCCAAGCTGCCTTATCCTTACTATATCAAAAAGTCTTTCCAGCTCCACAGGCAGTTTTCCGAAACGGTCAGTCAACCTGATCTTCATGTTTTCAAGTTCCTTATCCGAAGATAAAGAATCAAGTTCCTTATATATCCTTATCTTTTCGGCAGTCAGGTCAATATAACTGTCAGGAATAAGTGCCTGCTGGTCGGTCTCGATTGTACAGTCTGACACATAACTGTCATTGACACTCTTTGTTACAATACCGGTCTCAACACCCAATTCTTCCATCGCCTCAGCAAGAATCTTCTGATAGGTCTCGAATCCCATATCAGTAATGAATCCGCTCTGTTCAGCACCAAGAAGATTACCTGCACCTCTGATATCAAGGTCCTGCATGGCAATATTGAATCCGCTTCCAAGATCAGAGAAAGACTCGATAGCCTTGAGACGTCTGCGGGCTTCATCAGTTATAGACACCAAAGGAGGTACTATCAGGTAACAGAATGCACGGCGGTTTGATCTTCCGACTCGACCACGCAGCTGATGAAGATCACTCAGACCAATATTCTGAGCCTGATTTATTATTATCGTATTCGCATTCGGAATATCCAGACCATTTTCAATGATAGTCGTACATAAAAGCATATCATAGTCTCCGGCCATGAATTCGAGAATCTTGTTTTCAAGAACTTTCGCCTCCATCTGACCATGAGCTATACATATCTTCATATCCGGCACTATTCTATGAAGGATATCATACACAGACTGAAGTTCCTCCACCCTGTTATGCACAAAGAATATCTGTCCTCCCCTGTTCAACTCATAATTAAGGATATTTCTTATTTCATCATGATCGAACAGCATGATCTCTGTCTGTACAGGAATTCTGTTAGGCGGTGGAGTATTTATTATGGACAGGTCTCGTGCACCTAGAAGAGAGAACTGCAAAGTTCTCGGAATAGGTGTAGCCGTAAGAGTAAGAGTATCGACGGAGGCTTTGAGCTGACGTAACTTCTCCTTTGCACCCACTCCGAATTTCTGTTCCTCGTCGATTATAAGCAGTCCGAGATCCTTGAACTCAAATCCCTTACCTATCAGTTTATGAGTACCTATCACAATATCCAAAGAGCCGCTCTTGAGCCTTTTCTGAATATCAGATATCTCTTTAGCGGTCCTAAGACGGCTTACATAATCAATATTGCATGGGAAATCTTTAAGACGTCCGAGGAAAGTCTTGTAATGCTGTAATGCAAGGATTGTAGTAGGTACAAGCACAGCTACCTGCTTACTGTCAGCAACAGCCTTGAAAGCAGCTCGTACAGCAACCTCAGTCTTTCCGAATCCAACATCTCCACACACAAGTCTGTCCATAGGACAATCATCCTCCATGTCACGCTTTACAGCGTATACAGCCTTTTCCTGATCCGGAGTATCTTCATACATGAATGAAGATTCCAACTCCTGCTGCAAGTAGGTATCAGCCGAGAAAGCGAATCCTTTCGAACTCTTACGTTTGGCGTAAAGCTGGATAAGATCCTTTGCTATATCCTTTACCTTTGACTTGGTACTTGCCTTAAGATTCTGCCATACCTTGGATCCAATCTTGTGAATCTTAGGAGGCTCGGAATCCTTGGACTTATATCTTGAAATCTTATGAAGGGAATGCACGGACACGAATACCACATCGTTATCCTTATAAGTGAGCTTTACCACTTCATGTATTCTTCCCTTGTCATCCTTCATCCTCACCAGACCTCCGAAGATACCTACTCCATAATCAATATGGACAATATAATCCCCTATAGTGAATGATGTCAAGTCATTTATAGTAAGCTGCTCACTCTTTTCTACGGTACGACGAATGCTGACACGATGGAATCTGTCGAATATCTCATGGTCGCTGTAACAGCAGACCTTGTTCTCATGATCTATGAAACCATTATGAATATTACAGCCGGAGATAAACTCAGGCATAAGACCTGAATTCTGAGAAAGGATAGACTTCAATCTCTCCAGCTGCGACTGTTTCTCACCATAAATACGTACACGATACCCGTTCTCAAGATTCTTTCTGATATCCTCGGTAAGCAGTTCAAAATTCTTATTGAATACAGGTTGAGGTGATATATTGAACTTCACATATTCCTCTCCCTGACGGGATAAAGGAAGTTCCATGTATATATTCCTGTACTTCTGAAGATCAGGGAAAAAATCCTTTTCCTTGTACATATCTGAAGAATCCAGCCATACAAGCGTATTCTCAGGAAGCACATCAGCTATCTGGACTAGATTTGTATCTTCATCCTCTGACGCAGCCAGGTCTGGATATATTTCAGCTGAAAAAACTTTCTCCTTTGAAAGCTGGGTATTACAGTCGAATATATTTATACTCTCTATCTCATCACCGAAGAATGAAATTCTGAACGGATTGTTGTACGAATAAGAGAATATATCCACAATTGCTCCCCTTATTGCAAATTGTCCTGGCTCTGCTACAAAGTCAACCTTCTCAAATCCGTGTTCAAAAAGAGATGTTGTGATGAATTCATGACTTACCTCATCCCCTACTGTAAATTTCATTAAGGAACTCTTGATGGATGAAGCCGAAGGAATCCCTTCTTCAAGGGCTGAAGGATATGTCACTACTATAAGTCTCCCCTCTTTATAATCAACGATCTTACCTAATGCAGATGTTCTCTGCACTCCGAGCGAGGCCTTGTAATTACTTTTTTCAAGTATCTTTCCGGAATCCGGAAGAAAGAATACATCATCTCCCTCTATGAGATTATATAAGTCGACAGCACAGTATTCAGCCGACTCCCTGTCCGGCATGACAATAAGCTGCATCCCTTCATAATCCAACTGCGACACAACGAACCACCTTGCCGACAGAAAAAGTCCCGAACAGAACATTTCCCGGCACTTTGAAAGGTTTCCGGCTATTGTATTTACTGAATCTGCACTTATTAACATTTTACCTGATTTTCTGTTGATAAACGGTTGAAAACCCTGTTAATAAACTTTAAAAACTAAATTATTAAATCTGTATTTTCCGTATATAACGGCGGATCAAAATCAAATCAAAATTTTAAGGATATTTTTTATCACTGACTTCATAATATGTTTTTCAACATGGATACCACATTATAAATGATTGATAATCAATGTAAATTTTCACTTATCAACATATTAACATGGAAATAATCAAAAACATATTTTAAATAAATATATCTATATTTGTATATAATTTTGATC
This sequence comes from Candidatus Cryptobacteroides sp., assembly GCA_045614805.1. Taxonomy (GTDB): domain Bacteria; phylum Bacteroidota; class Bacteroidia; order Bacteroidales; family UBA932; genus Cryptobacteroides. The sequence goes on from JAZLDR010000020.1 coordinate 53,905, forward strand.
GGACATGGCACAGGAATTCGACCCGCACAATATCAATGAAGGCAAAGATAAGGATTTCGACGGAATAATCCGTCCTCAGGAACTGCAGGATTTTACAGGTCAGGACAAGATTGTAACCAACCTCAAGATATTCGTCGCTGCAGCAAAAATGAGAGGGGAGGCGTTGGATCATTGCCTTTTCCATGGCCCTCCGGGTCTTGGAAAGACCACTCTTGCACATATCATCGCCAATGAACTCGGGGTCAATATGAAGGTGACTTCAGGTCCTATTCTCGATAAGCCCGGAGATCTTGCCGGCCTTCTTACTTCATTGGAGGAAGGTGATGTGCTTTTCATTGATGAAATCCATAGACTTTCACCTGTAGTAGAGGAATATCTTTACTCGGCGATGGAGGACTTTGTCATAGATATAATGATAGATAAGGGACCGGGAGCGCGTTCTGTACGTATTTCCCTGAATCCTTTTACTCTTGTAGGAGCGACAACCCGCAGCGGACTGCTCACATCTCCGCTTCGCGCCCGTTTCGGTATTACTTGCGCTATGGAATATTATGACACCACGACGCTTGTAAATATCGTGAAAAGGAGTGCTAATATATTAAAGGTGGAAATCGAAGATGATGCCGCATATGAGATAGCCCTCAGAAGCCGCGGAACGCCCCGTATAGCGAATTCTCTGCTTCGTCGAGTACGTGACTTCGCCCAGGTGATGGGAAACGGCTCTATTGACCTTAAAATCGCCCGTTATGCATTGGATGCCCTGAATATCGACAAGAGGGGACTGGATGCTATCGATAATAAGATCCTCAAGACTATAATCACTAAGTTCAAAGGTGGTCCTGTGGGAGCCAATACAATTGCAACAGCAGTAGGTGAGGATCAAGGTACATTAGAGGAGGTGTATGAGCCATTCCTTATCAAGGAAGGCTTCATTGTGCGTACTCCAAGAGGTAGGGAAGCCACTGAACTTGCTTATAGGCATCTCGGTCTGGAGAAGGGGAATGTAAACCTGGACGATCCTTCTTTGTTTTAGATGATATAAAATCTTTATACCTATTATTTATGATAGGTATTTATTGTTTCCTAATGTGAAAATAAGTAGATTCGTGCCGAAATTTCACTAACACTCTATAAAATGGCCGAAAAACTTATTTCTAAGATTCCTGAGGGACCTTTGTCAGAGAAATGGACAAAGCACAAATCTCAGATCCG
>JAZLDR010000021.1:0-2371 GCA_045614805.1 Candidatus Cryptobacteroides sp.
GTGCTTGCATCTGTAGTGTTGATATGCACCGGACTCGCAGGTGATCCGCCATACTTCTTATAATCCCATGTTCCGAGAGCAAACTTGATCTCAGCACGGTCATAATCACTGTTTGTAAGGGAAACTCCCGGAGGCAGCGACTTGCCGATGATGTCCATAGGACCTGTCAGATACTTGCAGCACAGTTTCAAGGCAGTAGGGCGGGTTGTCCATGGGCGGCCGAAGTTCACCTTTCCTCCACTTGTGCCGACAAGGCCTGCAAACTGACCTGTGAAAAGGTTTCCTGCCGCAAGGATACCGGCGAGCTGACTGGTCTGTGCCCTCACGGACTGCTTGCCGTCAACCTTGTCCTCCGTATCGATGTATGTAATTACGATGTTCATGCTGGCAGAACCGTTTACACCTTCGCTTCCCTCGCCGTTTCCGGAACCCCAGAACATGAAGGAACCGTCCTCAACACCGCAATTCGGATCATAGAACTTATAATATGAACTGCCGGACACGAGGCTTGCATACTCGAAGCTTCCGTTAGGAATAGGCGTAGCGGCCTCAGTCGTGAACTCCTTGACAGGACTCTTGTCATTTCCGGAAACAGACATGACTTCGTAATCAGTCTCAGGCTGAAGTCCCTTGATATGGGCCACGAAGCTACCTCCGTCAGAGGTTATGTCCTCCGCAGGCACATCAAGCCACTCTTCCGAACCCTTCTGACGATACTGGAAGCCGTTCTCGACACCTGCTACTCCGATAGCTGTCACATATGCCATCCGTGCCCAAGGATTGACCTTCTTGATCTCCACGGAAGCATCTGTAACCTCAACATAGAGTCCCCAGGTCTCGGTCTGTCCGAACGATGTCACGTCAATGGAAATGCCGTACGTAAAGTCCTTCAGTTCATCTATATCCAGAGAATATGTGGTCTTACCTTCCGGTCCCAGCTTGAGCGAGGTGACCTCGAGGTTCGAGATGTTCGTCTTCTTGCCGACCATGGCTACCGCACGACGGTTATAGACATCTATGACACTGGATCCCATCTGACCCTGGACGGTAAAATAACGTTCTATATTCCTTACTGCCTGTATAGTCCACTCATAGTCGTCATAAGTGGTGATGGTGAACTTCAAAGGTTTGGTAAGATCATGTACTCCAAACAGTTCCATTGATGTCTTCGCAATTTCCTTATCTATCTTGACAGAACGGATCATCACATTCCTGATGTCCGCTGTCTCAGGCAGGTGAATGGTCACGACCTGATTTTCATAATCTATGTCAATCTTGTCTGCCTCATCCACGATCACGGACGTGATGTTCGGAATGACGATCGGATAAGGAAGGTCATTATCCACACACGATGTGAGCGCAAATGCAGCAAGAAGGAAATATGTCAGTATCTTCTTCATATACTATAGATGTACTGTAAGTCCGAATGCCAGATCAAGGACACTGAGGCCAGCACGGGCCTTCCATGCATGTCTGACACCTTCTACCTGGCCATTATCGTACGCCCTGACGTTGGTATACGAAAGACCTGCCATAGAGATGCAGACCTGGATCGAAACATTATTCATAGGAAAATACACGATGCCGGGAGCAAAGTTCAGGCTCAACTTGTTATTGAGAGAATATGCATCCGAAGCGTCTCCGGTATAGAACTGTGTCTTGCTTCTCGTATAGCCGAACACATAATCCCAGAAGATACCTACCCTTCCGTAATTATCCAGTCCGACATACGTCCTCTGGAATACCGAACCACCGACTGAGCGGGTCACGGCATTAAATCCCCCGATCTCAAGGCTGAGGTTACCGAGAAGATCAGCTGTGGCAGAATCCACCATTCCGTTGATCTTGGTATACTGGAAACGTGCTCCAACCGCATGGTTATCTGCAAAGGTATAAGCACCCTGAGGCGCAAGTCTGAGCATGGATGCATTCGCACCGACACCCTGCAGAAGAAGCATATAGTCGGAATTGTTGCTGGAGAAGTCAGCATACATCACTGACAGTCCGCACTGCCACTCCCCTTTCGGCGCGATCAGATGGTTCTTGAAGCGCCTCACCTTTGACGAGTCCTTCGGAGCTATCTCCCCTCCGAGCACAATCGTCTCACGCACCTTGTCGTCCTGGGCAAAGGCGGTCACACATGCCGTCATAAGGCATAATGCTGCTAAAATCTTAATTGTTCTCATTATAGGAAATAGTATGAAAGTCCCACTCCAAGAGAGAGGAGGTTAACCATAAATCCGGCTGATGTAGTATCTGTGAATCCGGTATCAACCTGATTATGTATCTGGTTGTTCCAGCTGTATCCGAGACCGAACACTCCTACGTTAAGTTCCACGGCAAGCCTGTCTGTGATAAAGGCGATGATACC
>JAZLDR010000022.1:0-1807 GCA_045614805.1 Candidatus Cryptobacteroides sp.
TATGGCAATAATCAAGGAACTCAACGGGGACATGCCCGTTATCGGAGCGCGCGCGTTTCTGGCGGAGACGGCGACAATCATTGGAACAGTTACTATGGGAGATGACTGCAGCGTATGGTATGGCGCTGTGCTGCGCGGTGATGTGGGAGCGATCCGCATCGGAGACCGCGTGAACATACAGGACAACGCTGTGCTGCATGCAACCTTCAAGCAGTCGGAATGCGTCATCGGAAACGACGTATCAATCGGACACTGCGCAAACGTGCATGGAGCCGTAATCGGCAATGACGTTATCATCGGCATGGGAGCCATCGTAATGGACCATACAGTCGTTCCGGACGGAACAATCATCGCAGCCGGAGCCGTCGTTCCTGCCAACCAGGTGCTCGAGCCTGGTATCTACGCCGGAATCCCGGCGCGCAAGATCAAGGATGGCTCTGAAGCTGTCCTCGCCAAGGCTCATGCGAACGCACAGAACTACCTCCTCTACAAGACCTGGTACGAATAATTCCGAAGCTTGAAAACTCCTCGAAATTCATTTTATTATGAATATAATAATTATATTTGCAATAAAATGAATCGGACATGACTAAGGAGAACATAATCAATCCTTTCTTCATCGGCAGATATGCAGGCGAACGCTATTTCTGCGATAGGGAGAAGGACACTGAGACCCTGATCAAACATATAGCAAACGGCCGGAATGTCGCGTTGATTTCCCCTCGAAGAATGGGGAAAAGCGGTCTTATGCACCACACATTTGCACAGGGCCGGATTAAAGAAAACTACATACCTATATATATAGATATCTATGCCACCAGGAATCTGACTGAGTTCGCTAAAACTCTGTCTGAAGGAATAGTAAAGTCTGTCAGGCAGCAAGAAGGATGGACTGAAAAGATAATGAGGTTCCTGAAGTCATTGAGAGTCGGATTCAAGATGGACCCTATGACAGGCAGCACATCATTCGAGATAGGTATAGGAGACATTGAAAATCCTGACAAGACAATCAGGGAGGTATTCGAATATATCGAAAATTGTGACAAGCCATGCATATTGGCCATTGATGAATTCCAGCAGATCAGAGAATATCCTGAGACTACTACTGAAGCATTCATCAGGACCCTCGTTCAGCAGTGCTCGAAGACAAGGTTCATCTTCTGCGGAAGCAAAAGGCATATGATGACAGACATATTCTACTCACCCTCCAAGCCATTCTTCCAAAGCGTCATCAACCAAAGTCTCAAGCCAATCCCTATGGACACATACATAGAGTTTGCAGGACGCCTTTTCGCTGAAAGAGGGAAATTCCTTGACAAATTCACAGCAGAACTGGTGTATAGGATGTTCGAGGGCTGCACGTGGTACATGCAGATGATGATGAATGAGCTGTTTGCCTTGACAGAAAAAGGCACGATATGTACTCAGGAATACATAGAGATTGCTTGGGAAAACATTATCCTCGCCCAGGAAGATAGATTTCAGGCAATACTCTTCTCACTTGCACCTAAACAGAAAGAATTACTATCTGCGATAGCCAAGGAGAGGAAAGTCGAGGGTATAACATCGGCCGAGTTTGTCAAAAGACATAGGCTTGTGTCTGCAAGCTCAGTCCAGGCAGCAATGAAGCCACTTCTGAAAAACGACATAGTCACAAATGATGAGGGAGTTTACCGCATCTATGATTATTTCTTTGCAGACTATCTTGCCAAGACGTATTAAAAGAGTTAATTTTGAGGTTCGGAAAAGAAGGTATGAGAATAGAAGCTATAACATCTGCGCAGAATCCTAAGATCAAGGATCTGCT
>JAZLDR010000023.1:0-2677 GCA_045614805.1 Candidatus Cryptobacteroides sp.
AATATTGCGTGACCAGAACCCACATAAGAGTCCTCTGTCATAAAGCAAGTATTGTTCAACAATGTGGCAAATCCGGATGTAGATGGAGCCTTGAATGTTCCTATTCTGGCTCCTGCCAGTGCCTTCGGTGCGGCAAGAACCTTTTTACTGCCCTCCTGAACAAGGACCCAATATTTGACAGCCCTCGCAGATGCATCCTCAAAGGTGATGTCCGTGTCGCCATCCGACTGTACGGTAATAAGACCTGAGCCTGCCATCTGATTATTGGAGTAACCGGTACGAAGTCCATGGAAACACCATGGCTTGTCTGCCGCATCCCACGACGCCCATACATTCTTATTAAGTGTCACCGCAGCAGTATTCGACTGAGCGTATGTCTTGAACGCAGGCATCTGACCGACTGCACAATTGATGAAATCCGGACCAAAGCAGAAGTCATCAAAGCCCTCATAATACACTTCGCCTTCGGCTGCAGCATGTGCTGAAGCTGTACTCAGCTTAAATAACTGAGAATACTCTGAATCACCATTTGCAGATGTCATTTCGCGGTCTTGTCCGAGAATAGAGGAGCCACGATAGGTCTTGTATTTTTCCGAAGCCACTGACTTGACACGGAACCAATAATCCTTACCGGCTTCAAGACCACCGAATGCAAGGTTGAATGGAGGATAAGTTGTTCCAGAACCGGCAACAAGAGATTTGTAGAACGGGTGTCCCTCAGACTGCACCTCATTGTCCCTGACAAACATTTCATATTTAGGAGCTGCTGACGCATCTTCACTTTCAAAAAGCTGCACATAAAGACATGGTTTATAGTTTCCACTCAAGGCACCAGCTCTATTCTCAATCGCCACTGCAACTGAGGTAGGGCTTACGTTCTTGGTAAGCTGAGTGATTGCTCCGGTGGTAATTTCAATCTCCTCAGAAACCTTTTCCTCTGTTCCATAAACAGCTGCAACTTTAATATTATAGCTTGCTCCATTGGCAAGGCCTGTCAGGTGCGCTGTCTTGACTCCGTTCTCAACTTCTGCAACCAACTGGTCATCTGCATATACCTTGTAGGCATCAACCTTTCCTGCATGAGTCCAAGATACATGAGCGTCCGACCAGAATACTTTATCAGCAACAACCTCAGAAGGTGCAACCTTCCAGTTTATGCTTGCTCCGGTAAAATCATAGGCAAGAGGTATATTACGCACGAAAGGCGCTGCATCCTTACCGACAGCGACTGTAGACTCTGTGCCATCCATCTTGACAAAAGCGAGAGTCCATACAGCAGCCTCACCTGGAAGGACCGGCATGAGGAATGTGCCATCTAGAGCAGTCTCACTCGAAAGAGACACGCTTGTCACAGGATCTGAAACTGATACGATCTCCGGGTTGCCTGACTCATCCATCTTCACGGTAGCAGTACCGGCAAGAGCCACACCACTATCTGAAGAAAGAGTTATGCTTTTTACTCCCTGCTCTGCTGCAAGAGTAACCTTCATATATGAGCATACATTCTTGAAGTACAGAGTTGTCTGTGCCTGAAGTTCTGAACAATATGCTACTGTAACGTTTGCATCCTGAGCAAAACCCTCAGCTGACACCACATGTACGGATGGTATCTCCACAACTACATTGCCTTCTGCCAGAGCATTTTCTTCAGAATACGGGTAAACGGCCCAGACGGTTCCTGCATCAGTCTTTACGCCTTCTGTAGCAGTATCGAAATCTGTCGATGCCTCACCTGACTTCGCTGTATACAGCAGGTTATCTTCGCCCGAAAGAATACTGATTTCATCTCCCGTCTTCCACAACACAGTCGTCAAATCTGAATCAAGAGTTGTTTTTGTAGATTCATTTGCCGCACTGAAGTCAACCAAAGTCACTTTATCAGTAATGTCCGTATCACCGATATTTGTATCTCCACTGTCGGGATTTCCTATCTGCTCATCAACACAGGAAACGATTGAGATAGCTGCTGCGATAGCAGCCATATAATTGAATATCTTTTTCATAATCCGAAGTTTTAATATAATTACCACTCAAAAGTATAATTGGTATCACCACCGAGACCTTCTGTATTACTTACTATGTCAGTTTTAGACTGACACAACACATTCTCCGTCACAAATTCGACCGCAATAATTACGGGTGACTCATAAGTTGCTAGTTTTTTAAAATGTTTCATGGCTTTATGTCTTATTGTTATTTCTTTTTTGATGATTCACGTATATTCAGTTTTGCTGACAACGTAAGATTCGTAGGTAAATCGCGTCCCTTCGTCATGATCTGCTCTACCATTATCTTTGCTGCCTCAATTCCCATCTGATATCGAGGCTGAGCTGTTGTTGTAAGGTGAGGTTCCACAATAGTCGACATCTCTGTCTCCGAAAATCCGACAACCGCTATGTCATCGGGGATTCTTTTCCCTGCATCCTTAATGGCCTGGATTGCGCCTACAGCAATATTGTCATTGAAACAGAACACCGCATCTATATCACTCCCTCCTGCAAGAATATCTTTCATTGCCGAGTATCCGTTATCCAGGGAAATACCATCCACTTCCATAACTGTGTATCCAGCTTCAATATCATAAGCAGCAAGAGCATCACGGTATCCTTCCACTCGGTGTTTTGCAACTTGCATATTAAGCGGTCCGGCCAAGTGAACGATCCTGCGGCAACCTTGC
>JAZLDR010000024.1:0-56353 GCA_045614805.1 Candidatus Cryptobacteroides sp.
AGGACCCTCGTGGCGGTGGTCATTTCTCTGGACGTCTGACTCTTCCAGTGGTTGCTGCTGGTGTTGTGGCTAAGAAGATCTTGCAGGATGCTACGATCCTTGATGAGACTCCGGTAGGGTCGATCAATGCACGTATTGTGGAGTTGGGAGGAATAGATCTCTCGACTGCACTCGAGATGACAGGTGAGACACTCGAGATGACAGGTGGGCCTGCACTCGAGGCAGCCAAGGTTGCAGAAGCATCCGCGGGTGAATTGCCTGCAGCATGGCAGGAGGCGATTGATAAGGCTGTCAAGGAGGGCGATAGTCTGGGCGCCATCGTAGAGTGCTCGGTGCCGTATATTGACCCGGGTTATGGTGAACCGTTCTGGGATAGCGTTGAGTCAGTGCTGGCACATGCGATTTTTGCTATCCCTGGAGTACGCGGTATTGAGTTCGGTGACGGATTTGAGGCGGCAAGGATGAAGGGTTCGGAGCATAATGATCCATTCGGCCCCGACGGGCGTCCGACCAAGAATGGGGCAGGAGGAGTCAACGGAGGTATTACCAATGGTGCTCCGCTTTATTTCCGCGTGGCATTCAAGCCTACGTCAAGCATAAGCAGACTACAGCAGACATTCAATTTCGAGACAGGCGAGATGGATACGCTTCAGGTCAAGGGACGTCATGATGCATGTTTCGCACTTCGCACCCCTGTGGTGGTGGAGGCCATGACAGCAATCGTTCTTGCCGATTTGGTCACAATGAGTGCGTAATGTAACTGTTTGGATGATAGTGTTTTAGGTAGTCAATGTTATACATTTCACACCTACTAGGTGTCAATAAACCTTCTACGGTCGTTGATATAGACGTAGCCCGAACTCCGGTGCGACAGCGATAAGGTGGTCGAAGATGTCAGACTGTTTCCGTTCGAAGCTTGCCCAGTTCTTATCTCGGAGAAAGAAATATACTTCTATCGGGAGGCCGTATGCAGTGGCCTCCTTTTGTGTTATTATAATGTCAAGTGAAGGATTCACTTCGGGATGATTGCGGAGATATTCTTCTATATAAGTCCTATACAGTTGAATATTCGTCCTGGTGTCGGGAGCCTTGTCCTTGCTGTCATCGGCCAGAGAAAGATGGTGCGTCTTCATATAATCATTGAGGATAGGGAAAGACTTCCTGATGTCGGCTATGAAGTCATCACTGCAGATTTCCAGACTGTTCACATCCATCATTATGCATTTGTCCACTCTGCGGCCGCCGCTTTCCGCCATTCCTCTCCAGTTCTTGAAAGGGGTACTCACCAGAGTATAAGGCGGTATCATGGTGAGGGTGTTGTCCCAGTTGCGTACCTTGACGGTATTCAGGGTTATTTCCTCGACTGTGCCGTTTGCACTTCCGTCCGGCATCTGTATCCAGTCACCCAGCCTTATCATATTGTTCTGGGACAGTTGCACCCCGGCGACAAAGCCGAGTATACTGTCCTTGAATATCAGCATAAGGACTGCTGCCGAGGCACCCAGTCCGGCTATAAGCGACTTCGGGGATTTGTTCAGAAGCACAGCTATGATGATAATGCCTCCAATGAAGAACAGAAGAATCTGCATTCCCTGAATGAGCCCATGCAGAGGCACTTTGTGATTGCCACCTTTGGCCATGGATATGTCCAGGAATGAGAGCATGCCCGAGTTACATGTCAGTACGACCATAAGGACGATGAAAGCTGCATTGACCCTCAATATGATGCCGAGCCCCTTGGAATACTTGCCCAGAACCATCTCCAAAGCGATATATATAGCTACGCCTATCAACAGAAGTATCAGGTTTCTGCCGAGATGTCGTTTACTTAAAAGACTTTTAACGAAAGTTGCCATAGTGTCGGTAATTTCCGTCCACTATGGCAACATCTATGCTAAAATCAGACAGCCGTTATCGAGTCAACATGATTGGCTTGCCTGCCTTCTTAGTTCCGAATGATTTTCTCTTGAGGAGATCCTCCTTGCTTGGAGCTGTTCTTTTGGTCATGCTCATAGCAGAGATAGTCTCGTCAGAGATCTTGTTCATGGTAATAGGGAACTGTACAGGTGGGTTGTAATATGCTAGAGGTGCATTACTATATTTATCTGTAGGATATCCGCACATGAACATAGACGTATACTCAATCTTCATAGTATCATCTTCATATGTATTGCCTACAATCACTCCCTCCTGGCCATTCTCAGTAGATCCTATGGCCATAGTCATTCCGTTCCATCCTATGAGTCTGTCTTCGGTTACCGTTTCTTTTTCCTTATCGGTTAAGTCTCCGATTCCGAAGAAACCGAATGAGTAGTATTCTCCGGACTGATCGGTGAACTCAAGCAGACCGTCTGTCTCAGGGAAGATAAGCTTACCGTCTTCATAATATATTATGAGAGGAAATCCGTTATTGTAACCCAACTGGGTAAGTGCACTAGCGAAAAATTCATCGAGATCAGTGGTGAGGTTTTCACCTTCGGATTCCCATCCGTACATCAGATACATGAAGTTATTGTCAGCTGAAGCAAATGTGACTCTATAACTTGCTTCTACAGTAATCTCGTTTTCATTTTCGTCGATGTCTGTATATGTGAATGGCAACTCCCATGTTCCGAGCCACTGTTCGAATTCTGGTGTAGGATCTTCAACTGCAATCTTGAATTCTGTAGCAGTATATTCTCCTGTAAGGGTTCCGTCAGCATTATATCCGATAGCGAATGCATAGTAGTCTCCTGCCATTTGTCTGCTGTATGGGATGTTGACATTGTTCATTGTAATGATGATGTCTGCATAAGTATATCCGTCATTGATGTAGCTTTCTACCTCATAATCAATGATATATTCAACATAATCCTCTACCTTCATTTGATAAAAGTTTATTACATATTGGTCAACAATGCTGAAGTAGAAGTATTTTCCCTCTTCGCACTCAACGTGGAAGATCTCAGTATTAGGGTGTTCTGTTCCGTCTGTAGGGTCGGTGAATGTTCCTCTTTCGTATGAGATTGTCCAGGTGTCGGTCTCTGTGAAATCAGGCATTTCACGTGCTGTAGTAAACGAGACAGAATTATATGTGCCATAAACTTCGCCCTTCGAAGAAAGTCCGACAGCGATATATGTGTAGGTTGTTGAAGGTTTAAGTTTCCTGAGGTTGATATTCTTTCTTGTGCCAGTCTCAAGTGCTCCGGCAATATCTCCGCTCTTGAGTGTCTCGAGCTCCTTGAGGATAGCACTTCCAAGGTTCGTTACATTACCTTCGACATAGAATCCATACCATGTGTCTGTATTGCTTCCGTTGTGTGAAACGACGATTCTGGCAGAATCGTGCTCGATGTTGTCTGCCTTGAGTGTGAATGAGAGGTTCTGGTTGAGTTTCTCTCCGTCTGTTTCAGCCTTTTCGCAGCTCAATGCAGCAATCGCTGCTGCAAGAATCATAAATGATCTTAAAATGTTCTTCATCTTGTATCTGTTGTTATATGTTTTCAGTTTTGCAAGGGCGCGAAATTATAGATATAAATCTATAAATGCAAATTTATCAACTCAGGCTTAATATCCACCACCCAATGCGTGATAAAGATTGACCACGCTCTTTATCTCATCAAAGCGGTCTGAAGCCTCTGTCAGCTCTGCCTGAAGCAGGTTCTTCTGTGCTGTGAGCACCTCGAGATAATCTGCATTGCCATGCTTCATCAGAAGCTGTGTGTTCCAGACTGCAGCCTTGAGATTGAGGATCTGTTTCTTGTCAAGCTCGACTCTCTTCTGTGCAGTCTGCCACATGGTAAGTGCGTTGTTCACTTCCACACCGGCATCCAGAAGGCTCTGGCGGAATACGTATGATGCCTGCTGGAACTGGGCCTGTGCAGTCTGAAGACGTGCCTTGTTGACTCCGCGGCCGAATACCGGCTGGGTAAGTCCTGCAATGAGATTTGCAATCAGACTGCCAGGGTCAAGCACTATAGCTCCTGCACCTGTTGTCCATCCGAGAGCCCCGCTGAGAGTTACGTTCGGATAGAATGACGCCTTGGCCGAGTTGATGTTGTAGAATGCCTGAGCGAGAGCAAGTTCAGCCTGACGTACGTCCGGACGTCTGCTGAGAAGTTCGGCTGGTATTCCTGCGGAAAGATTTTCCGGCAGCACCTGCTCATCCAATGTGCTTCTGCTGATCGGCATCGGTACCACACCTACGAGGGCGCACAACGAGTTCTCTACTGCCAGAATCTCCTTTTCAAGTGTAAGTATGTTTGCCTCGACGCTAAGCTTATTGGCCTTTGCCTGCAGCACAGCCGCTTCGTTGGTCTTACCTGCACGCTTCAGTGCTTCGAGAGTACGGATGTTCTCCTCCCAGGTGTCCATTGTCCTTGAGCTTATGTTCTTCTGCTCGTCAAGCATAAGCAAAGTGTAATAGCTGTTTGCTATTGTGGCCACCAGCTGCGTCTGCACAGCCTGTCGGTATGCTTCGCTCTGCTCCAATGCTGCCTGTGCCCTGCGTTTCGCATTTCTCAGTCCACCGAAAATGTCTGCTTCCCATTTTGCTCCGATGCTTGCAGAGAACTGTCCAGGCAGTCCTCCCTGCATTGAGAAATCACCTCCTGGAAGCAGAGCCCAACGTGCCGCGAGCAGTGCTGCTTCAGCCTCCTGGACTTTCAGGCGTGCGATGCCCAGATCTGAATTGTACTCCAGACCTGTGGCGATCCAATCCTGCAGAAGAGGGTCGGTGAATATCTGATCCCACGATACGGAAGCGGTAGACACGGAGTCAGCAGGTACGGACATCCTTCTGTAGAGGCTGTCCACGAACGGCAGGTCCTGACGTTCATACTCCTTGTACATGCCGCAGCTGTTGAGCGAAACCATTGCCAATGCTGCAATCACAAGTGTCTTGCTGATATCTCTTTTCTTCGGCATCACTTTTTCTTCGATATATTGGAAAACTATGAAAAGGGCAGGTACGACAACTATCAGCGCCAATGTTCCGATGAGCATACCGCCCACGGTGCCTACACCGATGGAGATGTTTCCGTTTGCTCCTACTCCGCTGGCGAACATCAATGGAAGCATACCGAAGATCATTGTGAGCGAGGTCATGAGGATAGGTCTCAGACGTGCCTTCGCAGCTGCCATTGCAGCCATTGTTATCGACATGCCTTCGTCGCGCTTCTGCGAAGCATATTCTGTAAGCAGGATAGCTGTCTTTGCAAGCAGACCGATGAGCATGAGCAGTCCGATCTGCAGGTAGATGTTATTTTCAAGTCCGAACATTCTGGCGAACAGGAAGCTTCCTGCGAGACCGAACGGAACGGAAAGGATGATTACGACAGGAATGAATATGCTTTCGTACAGTGCACAGAGAATCAGGAATATGAATATGACGCAGATTGCAAAGATCACTGCGACTGAATTTCCTGTCTCGGCCTCCTCTCTGGACATGCCTCCGAACTCGAATCCATATCCGGCAGGGAGTACCTGGTCAGCGATTTCCCTTACGGCCTGGATTGCCTGTCCCGAACTGTAACCCTCGGCAGCCTGACCGTTGATGGATATGGCTGTGAAGAGGTTGAAGCGGGAGATGGACTGTGGACCATAGATACGTGTAAGCTTCAGATACTGGTTGATAGGGGACATCTCTCCGCTTGAAGTCCTTACGAACATGTTCTGGAGCGATTCAGTGTCAAGACGGTATTCGGGAGCAGCCTGCAGCATGACACGGTACAGCTTTGAGAATCTGTTCATGTTGGATGCATAGCTTCCTCCGACATATCCTGACAGGACGCTGAGCACGTCGCCCGGAGAAATTCCGTTCCTCTTGCACTGTACGGCGTCCACCTCCACGAGATACATCGGATATTTCGTGTCGAAGGATGTCTTTGCACGAGATATTTCCGGACGTTTGTTGAGTTCAATGATGAAATCGTTGGTGATCTTCTGCAGGTCTTCAAGTTTGCCTCCCTTCTGGTCCTGAACATAGATTTCAAAACCGTTGCTGGCTCCATATCCCGGAATCATTCCTCGTGTATAGATCATGATGTCGGCAGATGTGATGTCTGCTGTGCGGGCATACATCTCCTCGATGATCGAATCAATGTCATCACCCTCTCCTGTACGTTCGCTCCAATCCTTGAGACGGATGACGAAGCTACCTGTTGACGATCCCTGACCGAACATCATACCCCAACCTGTTGTTCTTGAATATGCCTCGATCTGAGGGATTGTGCTGATTCTTCTGTCGATTTCAGCCATCACCTTTTCTGTTTCGGCGATGTTGGTGCCCGGAGGAGTACGCATATCCATATTGATGGTACCCATATCTTCCTTAGGCACGAGACCGGTCTTTGTTGTGCTCATCATATAGACCAGTCCGCCGCAGGCAACAATCAGGAGCAGCACTGTAAGCCATTTGCGCTTGAACATGAACAGGACGATATGCTTGTATTTATTTACGACCGCACTGAAGCCGCTGTCGAATGCCTTGTGGAAACGGCTGGAGAAACTTGCCTTCTGTCCTTCCACGATTTCATCGTGCGGAGTCATGATGAGTGCGCAGAGGGCAGGGGACAGGGTCAGTGAGTTAAGCAGTGAGATACCTACCGCTACTGCCATGGTAAGTCCGAACTGAGTGTAGAATGTACCGGTAGTTCCACCCATGAAACTTACAGGGATGAACACGGCCATGAACACGAATGTAGTTGCCACGAGGGCCATGGAAATGCCACTCATCGCGTCTACTGCTGCCTTATATGCTGACTTGTATCCTTCGTCGAATTTCGCCTGGACTGCCTCTACGACCACGATCGAGTCGTCCACCACCGTACCGATCACCAGCACCAGGGCAAACAGCGTGATCATGTTGAGACTGAATCCTGCTATATAGAGGAAGGCGAATGTTCCCACCAATGACACGATGATGGATATGGTAGGGATGATGGTCGAACGCATGCTCTGGAGGAATACGAATACGACAAGGATCACCAGCAGTATTGCCTCGAAGAGGGTCTTGATGACATTCTTGATGGAAGCGTCAAGGAAGTCCTTTGTACTCATCAGGTCTACGATTTCAAGGCCTTTGGGTAGGTCGGCGCGGATTTTCGCTACCTCGGCATCCACGGCATTGATGATTTCGTTGGCGTTTGATCCTGATGTCTGCGAGATGCTGAGGGTAGTGCCCGGATGGCCGTTCACGAGACCTATATAGTCGTAGCTTCTCTCTCCCAGCTCTACTGTCGCTACATCCTTGAGCCTGAGTACCGTACCGTCACTTTCCGCACGGATGACCATATTCTCGTAATCGATGACGTTTTCATAACGTCCACGATATTTGAGTACATATCTGAATGTATTTTCCGATTCTGCTCCGAGTGTTCCGGTAGGGGCCTCGAGGTTCTGCTCTGCAAGCACAGTCGAGATGTCAGACGGCATGAGGCCGTATTTGCCCATCTTGCCCGGATCAAGCCAGATACGCAGTGAGTAATCACCGCCTCGTACGTCCACCTCACCGACTCCGGCTACACGTGAAAGGCGTGGCTCAATGTTGATTTTCAGATAGTTGGTGATGAATTTGCGGTCGAATGAGTTGTCTGGACTGTACACTGCCAGGGTCTTGATACGGCTGGTCTGGCGTTTACGTACGGTCACTCCGCTTCGTGTTACTTCGGCTGGCAGGAGGCTCTGTGCAGATGCGATTCTGTTCTGCTCGTTGACCATGGCCATGTCGCCGTCTGGTCCTTGTCTGAAATAGATCTGTATGTTGGCCGAGCCGGAGTTTGTGGCAGATGATACCATGTACATCATGTCTTCCACTCCGTTGATGGCCTCCTCAAGCGGCACGAGCACACTCTTCTGCACTGTTTCCGCATTGGCACCGGCATATGCCGCAGACACGCTCACTGTCGGAGGTGCGATTTCCGGAAACTGCTCTACCGGCAGCTGCAGCAGTCCGATCAGACCCAGAAGAAGGATCATTACGGAGATGACGCCGGCAAATATCGGTCGGTCTATGAATGTCTTTACGTTCATGATCAGTTCTTGCTGGTAATAGGTGTTCCTTCCTTGATGAGGCCTGCGCCTTCGGCAATGATGATGTCACCGACTTCAAGGCCTGCAGTTACGATATATTCCACTCCGTTGTTCTGTGGGGCGACGCGGATTTCAGTTGATGAAGCCTTTCCGTCTATAACCTTATAGACGAACACGCGGTCCTGAAGTTCATATGTCGCTGCCTGTGGGATTACGATACAGTCGGTGAGGGTAGTCGGGATGATGATGGTGCCGCTTCCTCCGTTGCGGAGAAGGTGGTTGCGGTTGTTGAATACGGCTCTGATGCTTACGGAACCGGTGGTTTCGCTGATGGTACCGCTGATCGCGTTGATCTTGCCGGTGTATGCATATGTTTCACCGTTGCTCATGATCAGTTCCACCTCAGGCATCTGTCTGATGGCATTGTTGAGTGAGCCGTACTGCTGCACCATGTCCAGCATCTGGTTTTCTGCCATTGAGAAATATGCATATACGCTGCTGTCGTCGGACACAGTCACAAGCGGCTGGGTAATGCTGCTGCTTACAAGTGCACCTACACGATATGGAATCATTGATGCGACTCCGTTCACCGGCGAACGTACTTCGGTATACGAAAGGTTGTTGCTGGCATTGACTTCCTCTGCCTTGCACAGTGCAAGACGAGCCTCTGCTTCTGTGAGGTCGTTCTGTGCCGTCATGAGGTCGAATTCGGACACTACGTCCTGTTCGTACAGTTTCTTGTTGCTTTCCAGAATGAGCTGCGCGGTCGAAAGGGCTGCCTCTGCGCTCTTCACGTTGGCAATGGCTATCTCATAAGCCGCCTTGTAAGGGGTCTGGTCAATCACAAAGAGAACCTGTCCTTTTCTGACACTCTCACCCTCTTCGATAAGGATGTCGGTGATCATGCCGCTGACCTGGGGTCTGATTTCTACGGTCTGCACTCCGCTGATTGCAGCGGAATAACCCGTGGTGAGAGTACGGTTGCTCAATGCAACCTCAAGAGTTTCGTAAAGGTGTTCTTTCTTGGTTGTCTTTTCCTGTGCCTGGTTGCAGGATACAAGTGCTGCAGCACATAGGAAGATTGACAGAATCGCGTTTCTCATCGTGTTTTTATTAGTCGGTTAAATGTATCTTGGAAGTGTGAATGCAGTTGCAAGAAGCAATGTGAAAAGGACATAAAGGTTCAGTGTCCTTGGGAGAAGGTCAGCTACGATCGCTTCGTTCTTTCCGCTTGCCGCGAGCAGTAATGTCTTGGCACAGCCCAATGCAATTGCTATTGTCAGGAATATGATTATTGTGTGTGGCGGCATGAAACCCGCCATTGAGCAGATTCCTACCCATGCATATGGGAATACGACCTCAAATGCAAATACTTTGGCGTATGCAAGTTTCTTTGTGCTTCCCGATATGAAAATAGCGATTGTCATCATCGCCAGAGGCAATACAGGCAGCAGGATGTTCCATCTGAGACCTCCTTTTGCTGTAATCCATGAGAGTAAGACAAGTGCTGTAGTTATCGTAGGCAGAACGGCTGCCGGAATCCATTTCTTCATAGTATGTTTTTTAAAGAGTACATTCGTGCAAAGATAGCCTTTTTTATCGAAAGATAGAGAGATATATTTATAGTTTGTGCAGACCTGCTAATTACAGAAATTTTTGTAAATTTGCGGATTGTACAAATGGATAATGATAAAACTATAGATATATGAGCAAGAAATTCAACAGAACACTTGTCACCTGTGCGCTTCCATATGCCAATGGTCCAGTTCACATCGGTCATCTTGCCGGTGTTTATGTTCCTGCTGACATCTATGTCAGGTACCTCAGGATGAGGGGAGAGGACGTACTTTATGTATGTGGATCGGATGAGCATGGAGTGCCTATCACCATCAAGGCTCAGAAGGAGGGTTGTACTCCTCAGGATATCGTGGACAGATATCATAATATCATCAAGAAGTCGTTCTCAGGATTGGGAATCAATTTCGATATATATTCAAGAACTTCATCAAAGACTCATCGCAAGAATGCGGCTGACTACTTCCGTAAGCTTTATGATGAGGGCAAGTTCATTGAGAAGGTGAGCGAGCAGTACTATGATGAGGAGACAAAGACTTTCCTCGCAGACCGTTATATCACCGGTACATGCCCTCGTTGCGGTGCTGAAGGTGCTTATGGCGACCAGTGTGAAAAATGTGGCGCTACGCTCAGTCCGGATGAACTCATCAATCCGAAGTCTGCCCTCAGCGGAGGCGAACTTGTGAAGAAGGAGACCAGACATTGGTATCTTCCGCTGGATCAGTATGAGAAGTGGCTTTCCGAGTGGATTCTTGACGGTCATAAGGAATGGAGAAGCAATGTCTACGGACAGTGCAAGAGCTGGATCGACGGCGGTCTTCAGCCTCGTGCTGTAAGCCGTGACCTTAACTGGGGTGTTCCTGTGCCTGTTGAGGGTGCAGACGGAAAGGTTCTGTATGTGTGGTTTGATGCTCCTATCGGATATATTTCAAATACACAGGAACTTCTTCCTCAGACCTGGGAAAAATGGTGGAAGAGCGAGGATACCAAGCTTGTTCATTTCATCGGAAAGGACAATATCGTGTTCCACTGTATCGTGTTCCCGTCAATGCTTAAGGCTGACGGAAGCTATATCCTTCCTGATAACGTTCCGGCAAATGAGTTCCTTAATCTTGAGGGTGACAAGATCTCGACTTCACGCGGATGGGCTGTATGGCTCAACGAGTATCTCGAGCAGTTCCCTGGTCAGGAGGACGTAATGCGTTATGTTCTTACAGCAAACGCTCCTGAGACCAAGGATAACGATTTCTCATGGAAGGATTTCCAGGCGCGTAACAACAGTGAGCTTGTGGCTATCTTCGGTAACTTCGTGAACCGTGCAGTGGTGCTTACTCATAAGTATTTCGATGGCAAGGTGCCTGCTGACCTCAAGCCTGAGGCGATAGATGCAGAGACACTTGCCCAGATCCAGCCGCTCAAGGATGAGATGCAGAGATATCTCGACGGTTACAAATTCCGTGAGGCTCTGAAGGAGGCGATGAATATTGCGCGTCTGGGAAATAAATATCTTACCGACACTGAACCATGGAAGGTGGCCAAGACAGATATGGACAGAACTGCTTCTATCTTGAATGTTTCTCTCCAGATATGTGCTTCTCTTGCAATCGCATTCGAGCCGTTCCTTCCATTCTCATCAGAGAAGCTTCGTGGTATCCTTAATGTGGGAATCAATGCAGGTACAGACTATCGTGCAGGAGAAGCCTTTGATGTCATTTCGAGCGGCTCACCTGTCATTTCGAGCGAAGTCGAGAAATCTCTCTACATCAACAGATACACTCCAGAGGAGGGTGCCGCTCTCCATACCTCTCCTGTCATTTCGAGCGGCTCACCTGTCATTTCGAGCGAAGTCGAGAAATCTCTCTCCCTCTCATGGGACGACCTCGGCAAGGCAGCCCTTCTTCCGGCTGGTCACCAGCTGAATCAGGCTACCCTCCTCTTCGCCAAGATCGAGGATGAGGTTGTTGATGCTCAGATCGCCCGTCTTGAGGCTATCCGTGCAGAGCGTGAGGCAGCAGCAAAGGCAGCTGAAGCTGCGGTAGTGACACCACAGAAGGAAGAGTGTACATTCGATGATTTCGGCAAGATGGATATCCGTACGGCTACAGTTCTTGAGGCTGAACGTGTCCCTAAGACAGATAAGCTTCTTAAACTGACAATCGATACCGGTATTGATACCCGTGTAATCGTTTCAGGTATTGCCGAGCAGTATTCTCCGGAGGAAATGGTCGGCAAGCAGATCTGTATCCTTGCGAACCTTGCACCGCGTAAGATCCGCGGTATAGAATCCAAGGGTATGATTCTTATGGCTCGTCAGAATGACGGCAGGATGAGGTTCATTACTCCTCAGGAAACTCTCTGCAACGGTGCGGAGATAGGTTAATACATCTGTTATGAAGACAATCAGTAAAATCATTGCGGTTGCAGTGCTTCTTATAGGCACTATGACTGTTTTTGCACAGAATTACGCCCGCTATGAAGTGCGCCTTGATAAGGTGTTTTACGCAGGAGTTGTGGTAAATGAAGCAGATGCCTTAACGTTCAGGGATCTGGGCTATGGCTATGCAAAAGACAGAAATAATGTGTATTGGAATGGACAGGTGCTTCCTTTTGTGAGTCCTGAGGGTTTCAGGCTGCATGATGGCCAGGACGTTTGCCCTCCTGTTGAGCAGAATCCGGAGGCAAAGCCAGGTCTAGAGCAGGCTATAGGAGCTTTGCTGGGTACTTTCCTGGGTCAGGTTTCAGGACAGTCTTCTGCCACTACACCTCCTCCGCCACCAGGACATGTTCATGTTGTGAAGGAGGGCTACTTTGTGGACGTTGACGTTGTGCTTTATAACGGAATGATTGTCGAAGAGGCGCATCCTGATTCTTTTCAGGAACTTGGAAACGGCTATGCAATAGATGATTCGCATGCATTTTATGCCGGTCAGAGGATCAAGGGTATCACCTCGGTTAACTTCAGGTCCATAAGAGATGGTTATGCGAGGAATACCAACAGCATATTCTATCTGGGTAACAAGTTCAGTGTGACTTCTCCGTCTTCGTTCAAGGTTCTCAGGGACGGATATGCAAAGGATTCCTTCAAGGTATATTATTGTGGAGTCGTTGTGAAGAATGCTACTGCAAGTTCATTCAAGATTCTTGGAGACGGTTACGCACAGGATTCCTTCAGGTCTTATTACAAAGGAGAGCAGATCCGATGATAAAGACTGCATACTATCAGGATTTGACCAAGATGAACACCTTCGGCATGAAGGTGAAGGCCCGTTGTTTCATGGAATATGATTCGGTGGCCGATCTTGTTGATATCGATTTTGAGGAACTTGCACGTCCTGTCCTCCATATCGGCGGTGGCAGCAACCTTCTCTTTACCGATGACTTCAAAGGTACTGTCCTGCATTCGAAGATCGATTTCATAGAGATTCTGGACGAAGCCCATAGTGCTGTTCGGGGGAAGGGTGTTGAAAAACTAAATCCCTCCCATTCTGGCGAATGGGCCCCTCCCACTCACGAGGCCGTGGGCGGCCACGGTTTTTCAAACCCTTCCCCCGAACATCTCGACTGTCATTTCGACCAGTCCATCGACTGTCATTCCGACCGTTCCATAGACTGTCATTTCGACCGTGCGGAGCGAGTGGAGAAATCCTCTTCTCCAGTCCTCGTATCTGTAGGTGCCGGAGTAGTCTTCGATGATTTCTGTGAGTGGGCGGCGAAAGAAGGCCTTTGGGGTGTAGAGAACCTGTCTTATATCCCTGGTGAGGTCGGTGCTTCCGCTGTGCAGAATATCGGAGCATATGGAGTTGAGGTGAAGGATGTCATCCATACTGTTTACTGCTACGATACTGTCGAAGAGGAGTTTGTGAATTTTTCAGTAGAGGAGTGCCGATACGGTTACCGCGATTCCATCTTCAAGGATCCTGAAATAAGAGGCCGTTACATAGTCACCCATGTGGTGTTCGCTCTGTCGCGAACTCCGCAGCCGAAGCTCGAGTATGGTAATCTGAAGAATGCTCTGGATTGTCATCCTGAGCGCACGTCCTGTCATCCTGAGCGCACGTCCTGTCATCCTGAGCGCACGTCCTGTCATCCTGAGCGTAGCGAAGGATCTTTAACTCCTCTCCAGATCCGCAAAGCGATCATCAGGATCCGCAAGGAAAAACTTCCGGAGCCATCTGTAATGGGAAGTGCCGGCAGCTTCTTCAAGAATCCTGTCATCAGTCAGGAACATTTCGCCCGTATCGAGGCAGCAGCCAAGGCAGAGTATGGTCCTGACTGCAAGGTGCCGCATTATGTCATTCCGAGCGAGGCCGAAGGCCGAGTCGAGGAATCCCTGATCAAGATACCAGCTGCATGGCTGATCGAGCAATGCGGTTGGAAAGGCAGACGCAGCGGAAATGCAGCAGTATGGGACAAGCAGCCTCTGGTGATTGTAAACTACACAGGCGAGGCATTCCCGGAGGAAATAATCGGCCTTGAGCGCCGTATAATAGCTTCAGTCAAATCAAAGTTTGATATTGAACTGCATCCTGAAGTAGATCATATCTAATGGAAATGTAAAAGAATATATATGAGTTCATTTGTAGTAGAAGGTGGATATAAACTCAGCGGAACTATAAGGCCGCAGGGAGCAAAGAATGAGGCATTGCAGGTCATCAGTGCTGTACTCCTGACAAAGGAGGAGGTGAAGATTTCCAATGTGCCCGAGATCCTTGACATCAAGAATCTTATTCTGCTTCTTGAAAGCATGGGGGTGAAGGTTGTCCGTCACGAGAAGGGAGTGTATACATTCAAGGCTGACGAGATAGATGCAGATTACGTGATGAGTGCGGATTTCGTAAGCAAATGTGCTAAGCTGCGTGGCTCGGTGATGGTCGTAGGACCTCTTCTTGCACGTTTCGGAAGGGCATATTTCCCTAAGCCGGGTGGAGACCAGATCGGTCGCCGCAGGGTTGATACCCATATCCTCGGCTTCATGAATCTCGGTGCAGCGCAGGAATATGATTCTGATAAGAAAGCCTTCTATCTTCATGTACCGGAAGGAAAGACTCTGACTGGAAAGTATATGCTTCTTGATGAGGCTTCTGTGACAGGTACTGCGAATATTGTGATGGCTGCTGCTCTCGCAAAGGGAGTTACTACAATTTATAATGCAGCCTGTGAGCCATATCTCCAGCAGCTTTGCAAGATGCTTGTGAGGATGGGTGCAAAGATTGAGGGAATCGGCTCCAATCTCCTGACAATCACCGGCGTGTCAGAGCTTAAGGGTACAGAACATGCGGTACTTCCTGATATGATTGAAATCGGCTCGTTCATCGCCCTCGCAGCCATGAACCGCAGCAGCATTACCATCAAGGATGTTGCATATGACGAACTCGGTATGATCCCGGAAGTGTTCCGTAAGCTTGGTGTCAATCTGGAGCGTCGTGGAGACGATATATATATACCGGAGCAGGAAAGCTATATCATCGATTCATTCCTTGACGGATCGATTCTTAATATTGCTGACGCACCATGGCCTGGACTTTCACCTGACCTTCTCAGTGTTATCCTTGTGATGGCGACTCAGTGCAAGGGCAGTGTCCTGATCCACCAGAAGATGTTCGAGAGCAGACTCTTCTTCGTCGATAAACTCATCGACATGGGTGCTCAGATCATACTTTGCGATCCGCACAGAGCAGTGGTCGTAGGACATGACCATAAATATCAACTCCGTGCAGGTCAGATGGCCTCACCTGATATCCGTGCCGGTATCGCCCTCCTCATCGCAGCTATGTCAGCCAAGGGCACAAGCGTCATCAGCAATATCGACCAGATCGACCGCGGTTACGAAGATATCGACATCCGTCTCAATGCCCTCGGTGCCAAGATCACCAGACAATAAAATTTGCGTTAAACGTAATCGATTGATTATAAGTCTATTAAACTATTTTGCCTGCATTCCTTTCAATGCAGGCAAAATAGTTTAATGTATTGATTATTATCGTTTTATATTTAACGGTGGTAGGCAAATAATCACCATGCGATAGTTCTTGGCATCTGCTAATAAGCGATGATATGTCCGTTCACAGAAAGGGACTCATTATCGTGATACTTGATAGGAGCGTCAGCTGGAATTTCCACAAGTATCATGGCTGCCTTTGCTGGAATCTTGAATGAGCCGAATCCTGAAATGTTCTTTGCGACAATTGTACGTGACACAATGTCGAACAGGTCGATCTCATTGGCTTTCTTGCCCTGGCTCATTCCTTCGCCAGGAATATATGTCACTTCCTTTTCCTCTGAGTATGGGTTCCAGTAGAGGTTGACAGGATATGGACGTTCTGCGTAGAAGTCTGTGACGTTACAGTCGAGTCTTAGGATTCCCTCTACGTTAGTTGTGTTTACGATAGCTCCAAGGATACCTACAGGTGATGTGCTGTAGAGGCTGAACATAGAGCTTGTAGGGTTCTTGCTTGTCCATGAAGGACCGTCGCCTTCTGCGATAGGACAAGTGTTCTTGACCCCGTATCTGTCTGAATATCTCAATCCCTCATATGCAACATTGCCATATGTGAGGTTCTTGAGTTCCGGTGCAAACTGATGTGCATCGGCGATTTCTGTTGGGTAGTACAGGCGGCATGCACTTGCGTTGTTGAGCATCCATTTACCGATGGAAACAGCGAATTCAGGAGCATACTTTACCATAGGGACAAGCGGACAAGCCATCTCGATACTGTTCATGAAGAATGCATATCCTCCACCATCGGTGACGCTTCCCTGAAGTCCGGAAACGTCATATGGACCCCATTTGCCATGTGTTACGCCCCATCCATATCTGCCGGAACCGCTGAAACATCCGGTAAACATGAAGTTGAGCATCTTCTCTACATCGTAGAATGTCTCATGAGCAGCATTCAGATAAGCTGCCGTATATGCTCCGAATGGATAGAGCACTTCATAGAAACGGCTTTCTTTGAGGTTGTTAAGTCCTCCGATGGCACTTTTCGCAGCTTCAAGGTAAGCTTCGTTCTTGAATTTTCTGTATGCTGAAAGAAGGATGTAACCATGTCCACCTGCAGCGTCCTGCTGCTGTGGGATATGGGTCCTCACTCCCTGCATGGTAGCGAAGTTGAAGTATGACCAGTCGTATTTGCCGTTCAGTACATTTTCTGCTGCAAGGAACTGGTCTGCGATGGTCTTCTGTATCTCGTCAGCACCCTCGACACCAGGGAACACATCGCATACGCCGAAGTAAAGGACGTTAGGAAGCACATTGTACCACCAGTCACCTGCAAATCCGCTTGTGTTGTTGAGCATGATCTTCCAGTTGTTGTCCTTAGCAAAGTAGTTCTGGAGCATCTTAGGATAATTGTATCCGTCCTGCTGAGTCTTGTCGATGCCGACAAGTCCGCCGCCGAGAACTGCTGCAATCGTGTTTATACCTTCGTGTGAGCCAGGGTTCTTGGATCCCTGACGGACATCACCTACAGTGGTGTAAAGACCGAATGTGTTCTGCTTGATGTTCTTCAATGACTGGTCAAGCCAGATGAGAGGACCGACTTCATCATTTCTGTTCCAGTCAAAGACATAGGCGTCATAATCCAGGGCCTTCTGTTTCCAGTCAAGCATTCTGTATGTGGAAGGCATGTCCGGCATGAGGGCTACCTTCTTCAGCGTCTTCTGTGTGGATGGAAGTCCGATGAATCCGTCTATCTGTGGTCCCGGCTGTTTGACCGGAGTGCATCCTGCACTGACAATAGCAGTGAGGGCTATGATGAAATGAGTCAGTCTCATAGAATAAAAATTAAAATGGTGGGACCCACACCATTACAGGTCCCACCGTATGAGTTGAATTGATATTACTCGTTGTAAAGAGCAGCAACCTGACCAGCTGTAAGTGCCTTGTTGTACACCTGAAGCTCATCGATTGAACCCTTGAACCAATCGTTCCATCCACCGCTTGCTGGAGTGAACCAATCCCAAGTAAGAGCCTCTTCATATGTAGTACATGCACCGATCATGATAGGAAGCTCCTTTGAGTTAGGTGTAACTGTACCTACGAGGTTAGGTCTAGCCTCAGCATCCCACTTCTTAGTGAGATAACCGTTAACATAGAAGCAAACTGTACCAACAGTTGTGTTGCAAGTTACAACAACGTGAGTCCATGCGTTTGCAGGAACAGACTGGTCAGTCTCGTTATCCATGTCAGTGACACCTGCAGTTGTACCAACTGTGAAGAATGGCTTACCACCGTCCTGGATGTTAAGTTTCCAAGTATTCCAGTAGTTGTAAGAGATGATGTAGTTACCAGGACGAGCCTCTTCAGGGTTTACCCAAGCAGCGATTGAAAGCTCGTTACCCTCGAGAACGTTAGCAGCATAGTTGCTGATTTCGAGGTGTGCACCATTGTCGAAGTGCATAGCCTTACCCTTCTTACCATCTACGAAAGTAGGGAGCTCTGGAGTTGCAATCTCCTCAGCTGGACCAGCTGTGAGAACTGCAGTCCACTCGTACTTACCAGTAGTAGTGAGTGAAGTACCCTGACCCTCATCGAATGAGAGAGCGAAAGTAAGTGCGTCAGTTGGGATAGCCTCGAGCTTTGTAGCCTCGAAAGTTGCAAGAGCAGTTGTAAGCTGCTGAGTGAGGTTGTCTGCAGCAGTCTGAGAGAGCTCCTTAGCTGCAGCTGCCTTAGCTGTAGTTACGAGTGTCTGGAGTGTAGAGATTGCATCAGCTGGGTATGAACCCTCAGCATCTGTAAGTGCATCCTCACATGCAGCGATTGCTGCGTTGAGCTCTGTAAGGTCAGCCTTTACAGAATCTCCATCTTTGTCAGCTGGTGTACAAGCTGTGGCAAGCATTGCCATCGCTGCGAAAAACAGCGCGATAGTTTTGATTGTTTTCATAAAAAATAATTATTAAAAGGTGTTAATTGATGTTTATTTGTTCAATGCCGCATTGGCGTCTGTCTCTGCCTGTGGGATAGGATAGAAGAAGCGTGGCTCCTGCCATTTCAGGTCGCTTCCGAGAGCTTTCTCTGCGTATTCCTTTCCATATCTCATTACATCGAAGAATCTGTGGAATTCGAATCCAAGTTCTCTGCGTCTTTCCTTTCTGATAGCATCTCTCATCTCCGCCTGGCCGGATGCTGTTGTGGCAGCAAGGCCTGCACGTGCTCTTACCTTGTCGAGTTCAACTGCAGCAAGGGCAGTCTGATTGTTCTCATTGAGAGCCTCAGCCTTGATTAGAAGCACGTCTGCATATCTGATAAGGTGCTGAGGAACAGTGCTCTGGCTCTTTGCGAACTCTTCAGATATATCCTCGTTATATTTCTTTACAAGGTATCCTGTTGCCTCAGACCATGAGCTTGAGAATGTAGTTCCGTTGAACCAAGGCTGACCGTCACGTCCGATGGATGCGTCAAGACGAGGGTCTGTCTCACCAGCCGCAGTCAGCTCGTCGAAGCAGTCTACATATGACTGTGTAGGAGCATCGAAATAGTATCCTCCCTCAGATGCAGGCGAGAACCACACATTCAGATTGTTTCCTATTGAAGTCTCGTTGTTGTTGATGTAACGGATACTCAATACGCTCTCCACACTGTTTTCAGCTCCAGCCTTGAACAGGTCTGCATAGTTCTCTTCAAGATCATATACATCAGTGATGAGGTCGAAGTTTTCGATTGCCTCGATTGCTCCGCTCCAGTTCTTTCTGAACAGTCTTACTTTCGCAAGCATTGCATAAGCGGCACCCTGAGTCACGCGTCCGGCCTCTGCGTTATATGATGTCGGCAGAAGTGGGGCAGCAGTGCTTAGGTCACTTTCAATCTGATCGTAGATCTTGTCTATGCTGCTGAGTCCTACGTGGATTGCATCGCTTGTGTTCTGTGGCTTCAGTTTGAGTGGTACCTGGCCGAAGATGTTCACAAGGTTGAAATATGCCCATGCTCTGAAGAACTTCGCCTCGGCGATATATCTTTCCTTGGTTGCAGCATCCATGTTTACGTTAGGCACGTAGGTCACTACGTTATTTGCTCTCGAGATGGTCTCGTAGCTGTTCTGCCAGAATGTGCTGAGACATCCGTTGTCCGGTGTAGGGTTGAATTTGTCAATATTGTCGATTTCAGCCTGGTCACCTGCGTTTCCTCCCTTTACAGCGTCGTCAGAAGCAACGTCGCCGAAGATCCACAATGTGTTGCCGTAGAGAGAGTTGTATACTGCATTCACAGCCATCTCTGCCTTATCTGCGGTAGTGTAGTAGTTCTCAGAAGAATAGCTACCCTTCAGGTCCTCATTGAGGAAGTCGCATGATGTGGCAGCGAGTGCCATCGTACATATTGTGATAATGCTATATATTCTTTTCATGTTTTCCTCCTTTTAGAATGTCAGGTTAAGTCCGAGTGTATAGCTCTTCGCTACAGGGTATGTACCCCAGTCGATACCGTTTGCACGGTCACCCTCGCTTGCCGAGTTGGTGCTGACTGTCATTTCAGGGTCAAGACCATCATATCCTGTGATTGTGAAGAGGTTGGTTGCAGCGAAGTAGAGTCTCAGGTTGGAGATATGACAGCTTTCAGGAAGCTTGAATGTATATCCGATCTGAAGGTTCTTGAGACGCACGTATGAGCCGTCCTCGAGGAATCTGCTTGACACTTTCACGTTGTTGCCCTTTGCAGTCCATGAGGCGCGAGGCTGGGTGTTCGATGTGCCTTCGCCTGTCCATCTGTTGTCATAATATCTCTTTGTGACATTGAATCCACGGTAGAAACCTTCGATGTCGTAGTTCACCTGAGAGTAGATCTTCTGACCGAATGCACCCTGGAAGAAGAGTGAGAAGTCAAGACCCTTCCAGTTCATTCCGAGGTTAAGACCTGTTGTGAACTTAGGCATTGCGCTGCCCATATACACGCGGTCATTAGAATCGATTACGTTGTCGTCGTTCTGATTCTTGTACTTCACGTCACCAGGCTTGATGTTGTTGCCCTGATATGGTGATGTCAGGATCTCAAGGTCATTCTGGAAGATACCTTCCATTTCATATACATAGAATGCTCCGATAGGATGGCCAACTTCAGTCTTAGTTGCAAAGATACCGCTGTCTACACGACCACCGAGGATAGGAGATTCAAGTGAGAGCACCTCATTGTAGAGATAACCTCCGTTGAATGTGATGTCGAATCCCCAGTCTTTGTACTGCTTTCTGTAGAAGAGTTCGATGTCGACTCCGGTGTTGAGTACGCTGCCGTTGTTCACCCATGGAGTTGCAGTGTGACCGACTGAAATAGGGAGAGACTCCTGTACGAGCATATCGTCTGTAACCTTGTAGTACCAGTCGAACGATCCTCCGAATGTTCCGTCCCAAAGTTCGAAGTCCAGACCTGCATTCACCTGGTTGCTGGTCTCCCACTTGAGGTTGCTGTTTCCGAGGGTTGTCTGCGCATATCCGTTCACGGAGTTGCCTCCGAATGCATAGTAGTAGTTTGGCGAATATCTGTCTGAATATGCGTAGAGTCCGATGTTCTGGTTACCGATAGAACCATATCCGGCACGGAGCTTCAATGTCTCAAGTACAGGGTTGTCCTTGAGGAAGTCCTCCTGCTCAAGGTTCCATCCGGCAGAAACTGACCAGAATGTACCCCATCTGTTGCCCTTGCTGAAGCGTGAAGATCCGTCACGTCTCACGATACCTGAAACATAGTACTTGCTGCCGAAGTTGTAGTTTGCGTTCAGGAAGAATGATAGGAGGCTTGAAGCTGATTCGCCCTGGCTTGTGGTTGTAACACCGTTACCTACGCCGATATAGAGAAGGTTAGGGTCGTCCTCAGGGAACTGACTGTCAGATGAGAAATATACATCTGTGTGGTTTTTGACTGCCTCGGCTCCGACCATGTAGTTGAGGTTGTGGTTGCCGAATGACATGTTATGGTTGAATGTCGCATTCGCAGACCAGTTCATGTCCTCAGTCTTGGTAAGGTTGAGGCTGTTTGTGCTGTTGATACGGTTTGCACTTCCCCATGTCTTGTTGAATACTCTGAGGATGTTGCTGCGATAGTCGATACCTCCTGTAGCCTTCAAGAAGATGTTCTTGGTGAAGTTGATGAGGACGTTACCGCTTGCAAGGAATGAAGTGGTCCTGTTGGTTCTGTCGGTATTCTCTGCAAGGCCCTCAGGGCTGTATCCGTCACCGAAGAATGAGTTATAGAGAGCGTCTCCGTAATACTCGGAAGGAAGGTCTACATATTTGCCGTCTGCATCGAATACCGGAATCGCAGGGTTTCTGAACAGAGCGTATCTCACGACGCTACCTCCTTCGTCCACATAACCGTCACCTGAGCTGGATACCAGTCTGTTTGTCGAGTATGAACCAGTGATGTTCATGCCGACCTTCAGCCAGTCCTTCACCTGTGAGTTCACGTTTGAACGGATGCTTGCCTTCTGGTAGTCGGTGTGGCGGATGATACCCTGCTGGTCATAGTATGAACCTGACACGATGTACTGGGTCTTGTCATTTCCGCCGCTGACTGCAAGCTCATGCTGATGGATAGGAGCTACTCTGAAGATCTCCTCAAGATGGTTTACATTTGCAAAATCCTTGATGAGGTCACCTTCGATCTTCTTTCTCTTCACTACAGACTGAGCGTTGTCCGCTTCAGTAGCTTCGTTGTAAAGTGTGATGTATTCCTCTGTGTTACACATAGGAGTAAGTCTGCCATGAGTCTGCACACCGGCCTGCATGTTATATGATACCTGTGCTGTACCTTTCTGACCACCCTTTGTAGTGATGAGTACGACTCCATTGGATGCACGTGAACCATAGATCGCCGCTGATGAAGCGTCCTTGAGGATCGTGATGTTCTCGATATCGTTAGGAGAAAGGCTGTTCATTGCGCCTTCTACAGGAATACCGTCTACGATGTAAAGAGGCTCGTTCGATGAACTGATGGAGCTTGTACCTCTGACACGTACAGAGATGGCAGCACCAGGGGCACCTGTCTGACTCGCTACCGACACTCCGGCGATACGTCCCTGAAGAGACTGCTGTACGCTGGATACCGGTACTTTTGCGAGTTCCTTGCCGCCTACCTTGCTGACAGCTCCGAGTACATCGCGCTTTTTCTGCACGCTATATCCCACAACCACCACTTCATCGAGGAATTCAGTGTCTTCCTCCATGATTACATTGATAAGGCTGCGTCCTGCCACAGCTTCCTTTACATCCTTGAATCCGATGTTGGAGAATGTAAGAGTCGCATTTGCAGGGGCAGTGATAGAATAGCGTCCGTCGAGGTCGGTGACAGTACCGTTTGTAGTACCGTCAATGATGACGCTGACACCTATGAGCGGTTCGTTGCTACCTGCCTCGCTTACCACACCAGACACACTGACTGTGTTCTGGGCGAAAGCATGCAGTGAGCAGAACAGCGCAATTGCTGTTGCTGCAATTCTTATGATTCTATTCATATGATACTATATTATCGTTGATGACAAGTCTGCCCTTTCTGTTCCTGATTGTTGAACCTGCAGGGATTTCCACTGCTACAACCGCTGCGTCTGCAGGGATTGTTACAGCTGCCTCAGAATCAACGTTACGTGCGAGGTAAGTCTTTGATACGATGTCGAAAATGTCGCTGCCTGCCTCAGATACAGTCCAGGTTATTGTCTTGGCCTCAGCATGAGGGTTATAGCAGAGGTCTACAGGGTAAGGCTTCTGAGCATAGAAGTCAGTCACATTACAGTCAAGACGGATGATTCCCTCTACATCAGTAGTCTTCACCATTGCACCGAAGATACCTACAGCTGAAGTACTGTAAACGCTGAACATGCTCTCCATAGGGTTTCCTGCAGCCCACTTAGGACCGTCACCGAGAACTGCAGGGCTTACGCCTTCCATTCTCTTAGGCTGGAAATATGTGTCAACCTTTCTGAGTCCTTCATATGCTATGATAGAATTGGTGTAGTCCTGCATGCCAGGGAGAAGCTGATGTGAATCAGGCATCATGTCAGGGAAGAAGTAGCGGCATGCGTTCACATTGTTGAGCATCCATTTTCCGATTGCTCTTGCATATTCAGGTGCATACTTGACCATCGGAACGAACGGCCATGCAAGGTCGATACTGTTCATGAGGAATGCGAATCCGCCTTCGTCGATGATGCTGCCCTGGAGTCCATGTACGTCATATCCGCCCCAGTTTTCGCAGATGATGCCCCATCCTGTACGTCCGTCAGGACTTGTACAGCCGTCGAATACCCAGTCGAGCATTCTGCCGATGTTGTAGTTGCAGCCCTGCTCGGCGTTGAGTCTTGCTGCAGTGTAGATACCCATAGGAAGGAGGATCTCGTAGAAACGGCTCTCGGTCTGTGCATCAAGAGCTGCAATCGATGACTTTGCGTGATCCAGATATTTCTGGTCGCCGAACTTCTGATATGCAGAGTAAAGAACATATCCGTGTCCGCCGGCAGCGTCCTGCTGAAGAGGAATGTGGTTTACCTTTCCCTCCATCGCCGCATAGTCGAAATATGAATAATCATAGTTTCCTGCGAGTACCGAGTCAGCCTTTGCAAACTGCTCTGCTACGATACGCTGGATATTGTCTGCGTTCTCAACGCCTGGGAAGACGTCACAAAGTGCATAGTAGAGTACGTTAGGGAACACGTCATACCACCAGTCGCGTCCGTATCCGCCACCGAGGAGTGCAACCTCCGGGCAGGTGTTGTTCATCACGATGTTCCAGCCGTTGTCGGTGTTGAAGTAGTTCTGGATCATCTTGACGTAGTTGTATCCGTCCTGGTTTGTCTTGTCAATGCCTACCAGACCGCTTCCGAGAAGGGTAGTGAGGGCATTGAGACTTTCATGGAACTCTCCGCCGTTGACATCCGGTCCCTGACGGCAGTCCTTCATTGCAGTGTAGAGACCGAATGTGGTCTGGTCCATGTTTCTTCTTGAATCGTCAAGCCATATTGCCGGACCTGCAGGAAGAGTTGAATTGAAATCGAAGACATATGCATCGAAATCAAGGGTCTTCTGCCTCCAGTCAATGATCTTGTATGGCTGAGGCATATTTGGCATTGCCTCAATTCTGTTCACTGAACTCTGAGCTACAGGAGCACCGAGGTCAGATGATGTACAGGCTGTCACTGCGCTGATTACGAGCGCGAGAGCAAAAATAAGTCTGTTCATAGATATTAGTTTTTTTCGTTATTGTCAATGTCACGCAGGATGCTTGAAGCGAGAGGTATCGAAAGGAGCTGGAGAGTTCCTACGATAAGGATGGCATATCTGAGGGCCACTTCCTCTGTGGCAAGTTTTGCCATGATGATGAAGAGAAGCATTCCGAATGCTCTTCCGAAGAAAAGTCCCACTTCATGTGTCATGATGTATGTGTATCCGTCTCTCTTCTCGATAGCCGAGACAGTGTCGATCGTTCTCATCATGATGGGGTAATATGCCAGGTCATGAAGAGGCTGGAACAGCACCTTGCTGAGGATGAATACGATCACTCCTGCAGCAGAGAAGAGAATGCAGTTCATCAGTGTTCCGAGGAAGAAGATGAAGAGTCCTACGCCGAAGATCTTCATTCTGTCCTGAGGTCTTGCAATTCTTCCAAGTACATATACGAGGATTGCTGTAACTGCTCCTCCGATACCCTGAATGAGTCCGATCGATCCTTCACCTCCGATGAATTTCATGATGAGGATGGCAGGTGCTGTCACAAGGAATCCCTGTACCATACCTTTCAGTCCTGCAAGTGAAAGCATCTTGTTCCAGAGTCTGTGGAAACGGAAATGGAAGAAATTCTTGCTCTCTGGATTTCTGAACTGACCTTTTGACAGTGCGACACATGCTCCGATGGAAATGAGCAGTGCGATGACGGTCATGATCTGATAGCCGTTGTTCACGCTCAATACCTTGTCAAGAATCTTCACGCCTTCGATATTTGCCAGGAATGCTCCGGCAAGTACGGGCACCACGATGTTCCAGAATGAGAAGAAGAAAGATTCGAAACCGAAGAAGTAGTTTCTGTTCTCGTCATTTGTAGAATAAAGTGTAAGAAGGTATCTGTTGGTCCAGAAGAATCCTGTAGAAAGGCCGAGCATGAGTCCTGTGGCGCAGAGCATTGCGATGGTCACGTTGCTGATGAACATCATGACCATGAGTGCTACAGCAGAGATCAGGATACCGAAGCTATATAGCTGGGTGGCCTTGAAACGCTTCAGGAGCAGTCCGTTTGCAATGGCAGTGATTACTACGCCGATGTACATGCACAGCTGGTAGATCATCACATATGACGAGCTGCCTGTGTTCCTCATGATGTAGGCTCCTGCGAAGATCTCCACGATAGGGAGGACGATCGCAAACAGCAGGTTGGTCACGAGGAGGGTCCTGATGTTGATAGGCTGCGACTTGAAGAAGTCGAGTTCACCTGTAAGTTTCATTATAACGCTAGATTAAAGTTGAAAGGATTTCCTTGATTGAAAGTTCTGCGCTGCAGATTACTTCGTCGCTTGCTCCGTAGAACATTACGAGAGTGTCCTCATCCTTCATGTAATGTCCGTTTGTGAATACTACGTTGCCGAAGAAACCTGTCTTTTCGTAGTCTGCGATAGGCTCCATGATTGGCTCCTCGCTTCTTGCGATTACCTTTGAAGGGTCGTTGAGGTCGAGAAGGAGGGCTCCGAGGCAGTAGCGGTGCTCTTCATTGGCTCCGTGATAGATTTCAAGCCATCCCTTTTCAGTCTTGATAGGAGCGGCACCTGCGCCTACTCTGGCTGAATCCCATTTGCCTGGGCGGGTTGTTGCGATGCACTTGTGGTTGCCCCAGTGAAGTCTGTCAGGAGACTGTGCAAGCCAGATGTAGTTTCCGCCAAGTTCAGGGCTGCTAGGTCTGTGGAAAGCGAAATATTTGTCGCCGATCTTCTCCTGGAACAAAGCGCAGTCCTTGTTGTGTGGAGGGAAGATCATGCCCTTGCGCTCGATTGTGCTGAAATCCTTTGTGGAGATCAGGCCGACGCCCACTGCTACTGGAGAAACTTCTGTGAATGTAAGGTAATAACCATCCTCCATTGTTGCTACGCGGCAATCCTCGATACCGAATGACTCAAGGAATCCCTCTCCGAAGATAGGCTGCAGTTCAGGGTCCTCATAGAAATGTACGTCGTCGTCGCTGACTACCGGTCTGAGGTACGAAAGTGTTGTGAGGTAATACTGTCCCTTGTATACAATCACTCTTGGGTCTGTAGCGTCAAGGTCGGGGTCGTTGACATCGAAACTCAGCACCTCGATCTTTCCTTCCTTATTATAGATAGGAAAGCTTATGATGTTCTCTTTCTGGATAGGTCTTTCTGCAACTCTGAGCAGGAGGTGAGTCTTGCCGTTCATTCTGAAAACTCCAGGATTCAGGAGGCAAGTGATTTCCATGCCTGGGATGCATGGCTTCAGGTCCGCAGGTCTGAGCAGCGGATTGTTGATGTTTCTTTTTGCGATATCCATTATGTTATAGTTTTATGTTTCTGTGGAGGTGTCGCAAATATAACGTGCGTGTGTTTTTGGGGAAGTACCCTTTTCTTTCAAAAAGGTACACTATGACTGAAAAGGTGTGTAATTCTCAGATTTGTGTATATATTTGTCTTTACAAGACAATCAGATTAAATGAAGCGGATTTTAATTATCATACTCGCCTTGCTGTTGTGGACTGTCAGGTCCGAGGCTGCCGATATTGTGCGACTTACCAATGCCGATGGACTTTCCAACAGTTCGGTCAATACTATCTTTCAGGACTCGTCCGATCTCATGTGGTTCGGTACATGGGATGGACTTAACAGATACAACGGACGGGATTTCAGAGTGTTCAAGCCTTCCCCTGAATCTGGAAACAGCATCGGAAACAATATCATCAGAGATATAGTGGAGTCTGAGGACGGTATATGGATCGCCACAGACAGGGGAATCGACAAGTACGACAGAGACAAGAAGATATTCACTCATTATTTTACAGAGAAGATCATCAGCGCGGCCGTCCGTGAGCATACATTCCATGTTGCAATCGGACCGGGGGGGGCAGTATATGCAGGAATAAACGGTAACGGCATATACACATACAATGTTGAGGAAGATACCTTTGTTCCGATAGAGGGTCTTGCAGGTGTGGATTTTGTCAAGATGGTCGTGGATGCTCACGGTCATATCTGGTGCCTCACTTCAGATAACGACCTTGTGAGGTTGTTTTCTGAAACGGTCGTTCCGAATGTCATGAATGTATTTTCGGAAGAAAGGGTATTGTGGATGCAGACCTATGATGGGAAATGGATGTCGTTCGATACGGATACCGGCCTCTCGTCTGTCGAATGTATTCTTCCGTCCGGAACAGGAAAGATAAGTGCTCATGCAGTTTCTGAAAACGGTCATCTGATAGGAACATCTTCCGGACTTTATAGACTGAATGCTGCGACCAAGAGTCTGGAGACGGTCATTGAAGATGTTGCGGTGTTGTCTCTTCATTACGGTACGCAGAAGATAATATGGGTAGGAACCGATAATCAGGGCGTCTGGAAGATTACAGGAAGAAACCAGCATTTTTCGGTTTACCCGGAGTCCGGCAGCAATCTTTTTGGCAATGCTGCCGTTCGTGCCTTCCATGAGGATGAGAATTCCGACCTGTGGGTAGGAACCAAGGGACATGGAATGTACGTCCTTGCAAAACAGGGAGAGGGGAGAACTGTGAAGAGGCATTTTTCCAGAGTGAACGGATTGTCGGATGATGCAGTGTACGTCATAAAGGATGGCGGAGATGTGATATGGATTGGAACGGATGGCAAAGGTCTTGACTATTATGACAGGAAAAGCGGGACGGTGAGGTCTCTTAAAATGCGCACATCAACAGACCTGAAGTCGGTGTACAGTATTTTCCCGCAGAATGATACGCTATGGGTCGGAACATCCGGATATGGAATGTATATGCTTGAAATTGACCGTACTACAACTCCATATTCAGTAATTGATGTGAAGCAGTACAGCTGCAGCAGCTTGAATCCTTCCTTGGCCAGTGATGTTATATATTCCATTGTTCCCGACTCTGACAGGAAGTTATGGGTGGGCTCGCGAGGTGGAGGTCTTGCCCGTTTCGACATAAGGAACGGGACTTTCGAGTCATTCAGATTCAGTGCCGATGATGCCCATCTTGTGAGTTCGGATGATATATTGTCTCTTATGAAGGACAGGGATGGGGATTTGTGGGTAGGAACCAGCATGGGACTGTACAAGTTGATTCTTGGAGATGGCAGTAAGTCGTCTCTCATCCGTTATGGAGAAGAGGATGGAATCCCGAACAACACGATTCATGGCATACTGGAAGACAGCAACGGCAGCAAATGGATAAGCACCAACTACGGAATAGCGAAAATCGTAGAGCATGAAGACGGAGTAAGGATCGAGTCATGGTTCAAGAATGACGGGCTGCAGGATAATGAGTTTTCAGATGGCGCCTTCTACAAAAGCAGCTATACAGGAGAGATGTTTTTCGGAGGTATCAACGGATTCAATTCATTCATGCCGCTTTCGATTGAGAGTCCGGTCTATATGCCTGAACTTGTTCTTGATGAATTCTTCATCGATAATGAGGAAGTTGTCATATCTGACTATATGCGTGAGATGAGAGACGGACAGGTGCTTGTCCTTGACCATACAAGCAATTCTGTCACATTCAAGTTTTCGCCGGTCGAGTATCTCGATGCCGACAAGTGTGAAATTGCCTACATGCTTGAAGGATTCAATAAGGATTGGGTAAGGATCGGTACATCCAATACAATCGTATTCTCAAATCTTCAGCCGGGATCCTATACTCTCAAAGTGAAATGCTCCAATGCAGGAAAGAAGTGGAGCGAGGATGTGCATGTCATTCGCCTTAAAGTCAAGCCTTCTTTCTTTGCAAGTCCGTTGGCCAAGACCATATATGTCCTGTTGTTCCTGATGTTGTGCTTTGTAGTTTATCACATGTGGCGATACAGATATGAGGTTTCCCGGAAGATCAGACTTCAGGAGCAGGAACGTCGTATGCTGGAGGAGCAGACTGAGGCTAAGCTGGTGTTCTTTACCAACATAGCACATGAGTTCTCAAATATCCTTACTCTTATCTACGGACCATGCGAAGTGTTGTTGAAGGACAGAAGCATATCGTCCCGTAATATGAAATACCTTAATATAATAGAGTCTAATTCCAACAGGCTTTATTCTCTTATACAACAGCTTATATTCTTCAGGAAAGCTGAGACCGGCCATCTGTCCCTGAAGTATGAGAATGTGGATGTGTGTGAGCTCCTGCGTTATGAGGCGGACTATTTCCTGGACAGATTTGAGCAGAAGAAGATACATTTCTCCATCAAGACTGATGAAAAATCCATGCTGTGGGTGTCGGATCGCGACAGTCTTGAGAAGATAATATTCAATCTTATATCCAATGCTGTCAAGTACACTCCTGAGAATGAAAACATCATGATTTCTGCATACAGGGAAGGGGATTCTCTGCGTATGAGGGTGACCAATACAGGAGTAGGAATTTCCAAGGAGAAGCAGGCTCTGATTTTCGACAGGTTCGAGGTGATCAACAAGTTTGAGCAGGATCTGGCCAAAGGTCGTGTCAGCAATGGTATCGGTCTGGCTCTGTGCCGTACTTTGGTGAAACTGCTTGGTGGTCGCATATGGATTGACAGTGATGGCTCGACATTTACGACATTTAATATAGAATTACCTCTTCAGGATGTCGAAGTTCTGCAGCAGCAGTCGGAAACAGGTGTGTCGGTATTTATGGAGGAGCATCCGGTGGAGATGCCAGAATCGGAGGAACCGGCTTCGACTACCAAGGGAGCGTCAATCCTTCTGGTAGATGACAATGTTGAATTGCGCAAGTTCCTCAGAAGCCTTCTGGAAAAGGAGTATCATGTGTCAGAGGCATCAGATGGCAATCTGGCTTTGGAAATGATAAGCAAGGAGTCTCCAGACCTTGTGATATGTGATATGACCATGCCGAAGATGAATGGTGCGGAGTTCGTGAAGATAATAAAGGGAATGGACCATGTCAGACATATCCCTGTGATCATCCTTTCGGCCAGAAATACACTTGAGGATCAGATCACCGGTCTGGAAAGCGGAGCAGATGCCTATCTTGTAAAGCCTTTCCATCCTAGGTATCTCCTTGTCATGGTTGATAATCTTCTGGGACGCAACAAGGCCATCATGGCGTACAGCAAATCAGCATGGTCTGCAGTAGAGCAGTTCAATGACAGGATTGTCAAGAAGGAAGACAAGGAATTCATAACCAGCGTTACCGATATAATATGCAGAAACATCGGTAGTGATACCTTGTCAATAGATATGATCTCTGAAGAGACTGCGATGGGCAAGATGACCTTGTACAGGAAAGTGAAGGAACTGCTTGATATGACTCCGACCGAGTATATCCGTCATCTGCGTCTGGAGAAAGCAGAAAATCTCCTGAAGACCACTAATAAGACGGTTCAGGAGATTATGTTTGAATGTGGATTCAACAGCAAGACGTATTTCTATCGTGAATTTGCCAAGAAGTATCACCTGACTCCGAAGGAATACGCCAAGCAGTTCAGGAAGATCTAGAAACGAAGGCTCCTCTGCAGAAGGGCAAATGCCATCATTGAAAGAATAAGCATGACATAGATGATTACTCCGGTTCTCTCAAGTCCGGGAGCTATTTCTTTCGGATGACGTTCAGGCCGTCACGAAGAGGGATGATAACGGACTCGACCCGTGGGTCGGCTGATACCATATCATTGAATCGGGCTATTCCTATTGTCTGCTTGTCCTGTGGAAGCGGGTCCTGGCATACTTTTCCATCCCAGATCACATTGTCTGCAAGGATAAGTCCTCCCGGGCGGACCATGTCGAAAACGAGATCATAGTATTCGCAATACTCTCGTTTGTTTGCGTCGATGTATACTATGTCGTACATCCTGTCAGCAAGGATGTCGGAGCTGCCATCGTTCAGTCCCATCTCTGAACGGAGACGGGCCAGGGTTTCCTTGCAGTCACCGATATGCAGACTGATCTTTTCTGACAGACCTGCCCTGTCGAATCCTTCCAGAATGAGGTCTTCCAGTTCGTCATTCAGCTCAAGAGTATCAAGGTGACCGTCCTGCGGCAGCATTGAGGCCAGGCATATCGCCGAATAGCCTGTGAAGGTGCCAAGTTCGAGGATGCGTTTCGCGCCGCTGATCTGCACAAGAATACGCATCAGCTCACCCTGAAGCTTGCCTGAAAGCATGCGGGCATGGTTTGTCCTGATATGGGTCTGTTTCTCTACCCAATCCAATGCTGCACCCTGCGGCGTAACATGATCTTCGATATATTTATATATTTTCTCCATAGTTAAATGTATATCAGTCTTGACAGTCTGCTGCTGTCAAAAATACGTTGAGCCATGCTGCGTATGTCATCGGCGGTGATCGCTTCTATGATAGCCTTGTTCTCATTGTTAGTGTTCAGTTTGCCATATGAAAGCAGGCCCTTTCCCATTGACAGACATTGTGTCTCTCCGTTGTCTCCGCTGATGGCGAGCTGGCCGAGCAGCTGCTTCTTGGCAGCCTTCAGTTTCCTTTCGGAAAGCAGGTTTTCCTGAAGTTTGAGCAGCTCCTTCCCGATGGCCTTTGTGCATTTCTCAAGGTTGCTCTTGTCGCAGCCGAGGCTGATGGCTACAATGCCGGTATCTGAATACTGTGTGTAACTGCATTCGACTCCATATACCCATCCGTTCTTTTCCCGAAGAATGGCGTTGAGGATTGAGTTGTTTGCCGGACCTCCAAGGATATTGCATAGGAGTATAGTCGCTATTCTTTCCTTTTCTTCATACATGGATGGAGCCAGACCTCCGATTATGCAGTTCGCCTGATGGTTTCTCTTGCTCAGGGTGATGTCGAACTGTTCTGCTGAAGGCTGGTACAGCTGTCTTTCTTCCGTAGAAGGCATCGGTTGTCCGATAGTAGGGAAGTGCTTGTCTGACAGTTTGTTGATATGCTTCTCCATGGCCTTCTCATCGATGTCGGCAACTATGCTGAATGCCATACGCGAAGGCTTGAACTGCTCGTGTATGAATTTCAGCAGTTCGTTTCGGGTTATCTTTCTGACGGACGCCTTGGTTCCAAGGATATTTCCGCTGAGCGGGTGACCCTTGAAGAGCAGTTCTTCGAACTTGTCGTATATGTCTTCTGACGGACTGTCTTTATATGACTGGATCTCATCGATGACCACGCCCTTTTCTATATTGATTTCATTTTCCGGGAAAATGGGGCAGGTGGCAAGTTCAAAAAGCAGGTTTGCGGCCTTCTGCAGGTCTTCCTTCAGTACAGTTGCATGGAATACGATTTCCTCCTTCGTGGTGAATGCGTTCAGTTCTCCACCGAGCTTGTCCAGATAGCTGTTGATTACGGCAGCACTTCTGCGGGACGTACCTTTGAATATGGTGTGTTCCACAAAATGTGCGATGCCGCTATGGTATCCTTTTTCGTCTCGTGTGCCGCATTTGATGCTTAAGGCACAGTAGGCCACAGAAGACCCGCTGCGCTTGACGGCATATTGCAGACCGCAGTTTGTCTTACCTGTACGCATCAGCGGCCTCTGTATGAATTTATGCGTTTGATGTCCTCGGCGAGGAATCCTGCACCGAACTTCTTGCTTATCTTGTGACGGCGGAAGTAATACAACTCATGAGTCTGTGCGTTGATGAGCATCTTGTAGCAGTATGAGCCCGGCTTAGGGTCTGACGGTGTCACGATGTAGCTTACCAATGCATTTGAAGCGTTGCCGGTGATATATTCGTCAGCGTCGTCTTCATCCATGATGAGCATGTCCGAGTCGAAGTTGAGGTCGCGGAACTCTCCGGTGATTTCGTTGCTGAGGTCATCCTCTGAGAATACGAGAGTCATGTTGGCGGCCTTTGCCATATTCAAGGTGTAGTTGCTCAATCCCATGTATCCGTTGATGTCCTTGTCCATCGAATTGAGTGTGTGGTCCTGGATGATGTCGAGGAATGCAGGGAGGAATGTAAGTTCTCTTCCTGACGGATCTTCAGTTGAAGCAAACGGCAGATATACAATTTCCAGCATTGAGTTGATAGTGGCTCCTGTGCCGCCCTTTACCAGGGTCAGTACATCGAGTCCGGGCTCTGACTCCTTCTTGAACATGGCGTTGGTGGTCAGCAGGAAGTAGTAGTTGCTGTCATTCCTGAGGTTCTCGAATTCCTCGAATGTGCAGAACTCATAAGGTGATACCCTCCATCTTGCCTTGATTTCATCCTTCAAGGCAGCGTCGTAAAAGTCGCTTCCGGTCAATACGACCTTTGTGATCTTGCTTGTGAAGTCGCTGATTTTTACCTTTTTAGTTGTTATCTGTGCCTGTCCGGCAGCAAGCAGGGGCATGATTGCCGCGATAAGTATGATAAGGATTTTTTTCATGTAGCTATATGTTGAATCGGGCACAAAGTTACAAAAATAGTGCTATATTTGTAAGTTGACCAAAGAACAATTATGTCACAGTATATAGTATCGGCAAGAAAATATAGACCGGATTCCTTCGGAACGCTTATCGGTCAGGATAATATCGCGCAGACTCTCAAGAATTCTATCCTCAGAGGCCAGCTTGCGCATGCATATCTTTTTTGCGGCCCTCGTGGAGTCGGCAAGACTACAACTGCACGTATATTCGCAAAGATGATCAACTGTTCCAATCCTTCTTCGGAGATGGAGCCATGCAGCACTTGTGAGTCGTGTCTTTCTTTTGCGGAAGGCAGGTCTTATTGTATTCACGAGCTGGATGCCGCATCAAATAATGGCGTTGAGGATATCAAGACCCTGATGGACCAGGTGCGCATACCTCCTCAGGTGGGCAGATACAGTGTATATATCATCGACGAGGTGCATATGCTGTCACAGGCAGCCTTCAACGCTTTCCTCAAGACACTCGAGGAGCCGCCTGCACATGCGATCTTCATTCTTGCCACAACAGAGAAGCATAAGATCCTTCCTACCATCCTTTCGCGTTGTCAGACATATGATTTCAACCGTATAACCATCGAGAATATCGTGAAGAATCTCAGGATGGTTGCTTCAAGCGAGGGAATCACCATCGATGATGAGTCGCTCCATGTGATTGCCCATAAGGCAGACGGAGCTATGCGTGACGCTCTGACCATTTTTGACCAGACTGTGGCTTTCTGCGGTACTGATGTGAAGTATCAGGATGTACTCCGTAATCTGAACGTTCTGGATTATGAGTATAGCTTTTCTCTGGTGGATGCATTCCTGAAGGGAGACTATTCTTCTGCAATGCTTGCTTTTGATGAGATTCTTACAAAGGGCTTCAATGCTCTGCATTTTGTAGCTGCACTTTCGTCTCACTTCCGCGATCTGATCGTGACAAAGAGTGGTGGACTGGACGCTCTGCTTGAACTTCCGGATTCACTTAAAAAGAAATATAATGAGCAGTCGGACAGGTGCTCTATGCAGTTCCTGTATGATGCTTTGGGCATTACGACCCAGTGCGAGTCCGGTTACAGGGCAAGCATCAATCCGAGACTCCATATTGAGTTTGCACTCATGCGCCTCAGTTTCCTGATGGCAAAACCAGCAGCTCCAGCCGCGCCCGCTCCAGCAGCTGCTCCCGCAGCTCCTGCGGCCTCCGCTCCCGCTCCGGCCCCCGCCGAGTCTCCTGCGGAGCCTCCGCGCCGCGTCCGCGCCACTCGCCAGACTCCGGCCACCGCGTCAATGAAATCCATGATGGAGAAGGAGCCGGAAGTCCAGGTCGTAATCAACGACGAAAATGCCCCGTCAGAGGAACTCCTCAGAGCCAAGTGGCCAGAACTCGCCCAGATGTATGCAGCAAAGCAGCCTCGTCTGGCCAGCATGCTGAACACCACGACATTGAAGATTGAAGGTTCAGACGAGCAGCGTCTTGTAACCTTCATGGTGGACAATGACGCACAGAAGGACTGGGTGGAGAGCAAGCTCCTGCATGACCTTGAAGGTCGCCTCCGTAGGATAGTGGCCTCATCAAGAGTATCCCTCCGAGTGGCAGTCACTCCTGCAGAAGCAGTGAAGCGTGTGGCATATATGCCTGAAGAGAAAGCAAAGGAACTTATGGCAGAAAATGAAGAAGTGAAGAACCTGGTGAAGGATCTTGGACTTGACGTTAAATAGAAGAAGTATGAAACTGCGTTGTGAAAATCTAGTTAAGAAATATGGACCGAGAACGGTAGTCAAGGGAGTATCGATGGAGGTCAATCAGGGAGAGATCGTAGGATTCCTCGGCCCGAACGGAGCCGGCAAGACTACCAGCTTCTACATGATCACAGGTCTCATCGTGCCTAACGAAGGCCGTATCTTCCTTGATGACGAAGAGATTACCAAGCTCCCGATGTTCAAGCGCTCACAGAAAGGTGTGGGTTATCTTGCGCAGGAAGCCTCGGTGTTCCGTCACATGACTGTTGAAGACAACATCATGTCTGTGATGGAAATGTCCAAGCAGTTCACAAAAGAGGAAAGAAAACAGCGTCTGGAAGACCTTCTTGACGAGTTCAACCTTCATAAGGTGCGCAAGAGCAAAGGTATCCAGCTTTCCGGTGGAGAGCGCCGTCGTTGCGAGATCGCACGTGCCCTGGCCATAGACCCGAAGTTCATCCTGCTTGACGAGCCGTTTGCCGGTGTCGACCCTATCGCCGTAGAGGATATCCAGTACATCATCGCAAAACTGAAATATAAGAACATCGGTGTCATCATCACCGACCACAACGTGGGTGAGACCCTCGCCATCATTGACCGTGCATATCTGCTCTATGAGGGTTCTATCCTCCAGAGCGGTACTCCGGAGGCCCTTGCCGCTGATGATGAAGTCCGCACCAAGTACCTCGGATCCAACTTCACCCTCAAGCGTTCTGCAGCCTTCCTTCGTGCAGAGAAGGGTGGCCCTCAGCGCATCAACACCCAGGCTGAACACGATGCTGTCGCAGAAGCAGTGGCAAACGTAGACGAAACCTCACACCTCGACCATGCTTA
This sequence comes from Candidatus Cryptobacteroides sp., assembly GCA_045614805.1. GTDB lineage: Bacteria > Bacteroidota > Bacteroidia > Bacteroidales > UBA932 > Cryptobacteroides. The sequence continues at coordinate 36,627 of JAZLDR010000024.1, forward strand.
AAGGGCATTTTTAGTACCTATAAGCACACCAATATGCCATAGAGTGCACTACGCCTGATGTAGGCGTGCTCAAAGGTAGGTAAAACAACCTTTAAGCACACTGTGACTGACTCATATATAAAATAATAGGTCCGTCGGCCACTGCTGCCAATACAATTCAACTGGACAAACAGAAAAGAAGCTGACCTTTTGGGTCAGCCTCTTTGTTCTATAGGGCATAGTAAAATTACTTCACACGCTCACCATATGAACGGTCAGTAGTGTTCACGCGGATTCTCTCTCCGATGTTGATGAAGAGAGGAGCCATGATGATGGCGCCGGTCTCGAGTGTTACCTCCTTCTGAGCGTTTGTAGAAGCAGTGTCACCCTTTACTGCAGGCTCGGTGTAAGTCACCTCAAGCTCAACATATGTAGGGAGTTCGCAAGTGAGGCAGCGCTCCTCATCAGCGAGGAACATCATCTCCACGTGCTGTCCCTCCTTCATGAGGTCAGCGTTGTCAACGAGAGCAGCGTCAAGGTGAATCTGCTCATAAGTCTCCTCGTGCATGAAGTTGAATCCGTCCTCATCCTTATAAAGGAACTGATAAGGTCTTCTCTCTACGTTGATAGTATCGATCTTTGCACCAGCGGTGAAAGTGTTCTCGAGGATACGACCATTCTCAAGGTTTCTGAGTTTACTCTTTACGAAAGCAGGACCCTTACCAGGTTTAACGTGCTGGAACCATACGATCTGGCATGGTTTGCCGTTGAAGTTAAGATAAAGTCCGTTTTTGAAATCAGCTGTTGTTGCCATAAAAATAAAATATGATTAGTTAATGAATTTCTCTTCCCATTCAGGAACATACTTGTTGAGGTCAAGTATGTGCTCTGCCACTTCTTCAAGCAGCCACTTTGGTGTAGATGTAGCGCCACAGACACCCACCTTGTCATCCGCTCTGAACCACTCTCTCTTGATTTCAGCTACAGAGTCAATATGATATGTTCTGATATTCAATGATTTGCAAAGTTCGCAAAGCACTTTGCCGTTGGAGCTTGCCTTGCCTGACACGAAGATGATGATGTCGTGCTCCATTGCAAAACGAGACAGTCTTTCGTGTCTTGTCGCAACCTGTGAACAGATGGTGTCATGGGTATGCAGCATCTCCCTTCCCTTGAATCTCTCTACAGACAGCTCGTTATATTGAGCCATCATTTCTTCAAGTCTTGAACAGAGGCGCGAGTACTCTGAAGGACTCTTGGTGGTCTGGCTGAATACCTCGGTCGGTACATCAAGCCTGACCGTTCCATTGCCTACAAGATCTTCCAGCATATCTGCATTCTCCACGACAATGGCCGTACCCTCTGTCTGCCCCATCAGTCCCATGACTTCGGCATGACCTATCTTGCCGAATATGATGATCTGTCCTTTGCCGTCCTCCACATGCTTGAGATATGCTTCCTTTATGCGCTGCTGGAGCTTCAGAACTACTGGACATGTGCAGTCAATGATCTGGAATCCAAGCCTTTCAGCTGTCTCGTATGTCTTCGGCGGCTCGCCATGTGCCCTGATCAGCAGAGTCTCTCCACCAGCTTCCACCATCTCCTCAAGGTCCTCCTTGTCTATAGTTACGAGTCCTTTCCCGATGAGTCTTGACAATTCGGCATCATTATGCACAATCGCACCCAACGAGTAGAGGCGTTCTCCCTTTCCGAGGAACTCTTCTGCCTTGCCTATAGCCCTTATGACTCCTGCACAGAAGCCTGAATTGCTGTCAATATCTACTGTAAGCATACTGTCTGGATTTAACAACCGAATCTTTCCGCAATCACATCCTTCACCCACTCCAGCTGCTGCTCCATTGTCATGTGGGAGTTGTCCAGCACAATGGCGTCTTCTGCCTGGGTAAGAGGGGAAACCTCTCTGTGCGAGTCGATGTAGTCGCGCTCCTGAAGATTCTTGAGGACATCCTGAATATCTACCTTGTCGCCCTTTGCCCGCATTTCAGCGGCGCGTCTTTCAGCTCTGATCATAGGATCTGCAGTCATGAATATCTTCAGTTCTGCCTCGGGGAAGACAGTTGTGCCGATGTCTCTTCCGTCCATCACGATTCTTCCTTTCTGACCGAATTCCCTGAGCTTCCTGTCGACGAACTGTCTGACTTCCGCTACTGTGGCTATAGGACTGACCTTTCCAGCAACAGCAAGTGACCTGATCTCCTTTTCGATGCATCTGTCTCCGATGTACGTGCCTTCCTGTCCGAAGTGGATATCCAGATTCTGCAATGCCTTGTCGAGCGCAGGCACATCAATGACGTTGTCATCATCGATATATCCGTTCTCGATTGCAAACAGAGTCACACCTCTGTAGAGGGCTCCGGAATCAAGATACAGAAATGAAAACTCTTTTGCCATGATTTTTGCAAAGGAGCTCTTTCCTGTAGACGAATAACCGTCGATTGCTATTATGATATCTGGTACTTGCATGAAATTTGCTTAAAATCGAGCAAAATTATAAAATATTGTCTAAACTCCCAAAAATGTCGATATTTGTACTAAACTAAACACCACACTCATGAAGATTTTGATTATTGATGACGAAAGGTCAATCAGGAATTCACTCAAGGAGATTCTCTCGGATGAAGGCTATGATATAGATGTTGCTGAAGACGGTGCACAAGGCTGTGCGATGGTCGAGAAGGAAAAGTATGACATCATTTTCTGTGACATAAAGATGCCGGTCATGGATGGTGTAGAGGCCCTTTCCAAGATGATGGAAATGGGCATTGATTCTGCGGTAGTCATGATTTCCGGTCATGGCGACATAGAAACAGCAGTGGACTGCATCAAGAAGGGTGCTTTTGACTTCATTCAGAAACCCCTCGACCTCAACAGAATCCTCATCACAATCAAGAATGCCAAGGAAAAGGTACACCTGGTCCAGCAGACACGTACATTGAAGAAGAAGGTCTATGGTCAGGAAATGATAGGCGAATCTGAGCCGATAAAGAATATAAAGTCCATGATAGACAAGGTGGCTCCTACCGATGCGAGAGTCCTTATCATCGGCTCAAACGGTACCGGTAAGGAACTTGTTGCCCGTAACCTTCATCAGAAGAGCTCACGTTCTGCCATGCCCTATGTAGAGGTCAACTGTGCTGCAATCCCGTCGGAACTTATCGAGAGCGAACTTTTCGGTCATGAAAAGGGATCGTTTACCTCGGCGATCAAGCAGCATAAGGGAAAGTTCGAGCAGGCTGACGGCGGTACACTTTTCCTGGACGAGATAGGTGATATGTCACTGGCAGCTCAGGCCAAGGTGCTCAGGGTGCTTCAGGAAAGAAAGCTCTCGAGAGTGGGCAGCGACAAGGATATCACAGTCGATGTGCGTGTGGTTGCTGCCACCAACAAGAATCTCAAGGAGGAAATCGCCAAGGGTACTTTCAGAGAAGACCTCTATCATCGTCTCAGTGTGATTGTCATCAATGTGCCTACTTTGGATGACCGCAAGGATGACATTCCATTGCTGGTGGATTATTTCATCGGACAGATATGTTCGGAAACCGGAATGCAGCCGCGCCCTGTCGAGCCGGAGGCCATGTCCCTGCTGGTTGCAAAGAGCTGGACCGGAAATATCCGAGAGCTTCGTAACGTCGTGGAGCGTCTCCTCATCCTGTCCGGAGCCACAATCACTGCCGCCGACGTCAAGGCTTACGTCTATTAGTCCATCCTTTCTATCTTGATGTGCTGGATCTTGTAGGAGGAATCCTTGAATCCCACGAAAATTGTCACCATGAAATGTTCGCCCCCGGCATTCAAAGTGCCCAGGGCGTATTTCATGTTTGTCCTTCCTGCCTTGTGAGCTATTTCAAATGCCCTTGGCGTGTATGACCTGAAGAATGATTTGAGCAGCTGGCAGGCCTGATTCCTGCTGCAGTCGCTGCTGTTGGAGAAGATGGTTATTTCCAGATTGTCTGAAAACCATGCAGAGAGTTTGTCTGCATCTCCCTGCTCCATATATTTGGATATAGGTATAAAGACTTCGTAGCCTCTGTCATGGGCGGAAGCTCCATAACCGCACAAAAACATGACGGCCAGTGCCGTCAGTGTGATGAATGTCCTTAACCTCATATTGACTTGATGTGATTCAGATGGCAAATATACTGCAAATTCTGAACCGTACAATAAGTTTAGTGATGGAGATTTATTATATTTGTAACCATGAAGATAACGTTGCTGACAGTCGGCAAGACCGACCGGGATTGGGTACGGCAGGGCCTGGATGTGTATACGTCAAGGCTGAAGCACTATATCCCTTTTGTGATTACGGAGATTCCGGAATTGAAGAACGTCTCTGCACTTAGCAAGGATCAGATCAAAGCCAAGGAAGCGGAACTGATCTTGAAGAATGTCAAGCCGACAGATGACGTGATCCTGCTTGATGAAAGGGGCAGGGAGTATTCTTCAATGGAATTCGCCAAGGTCCTTCAGGATAAGATTTCATACATCGGCAAAGATATAGTCTTTGTTATCGGAGGAGCATACGGATTCTCCGACGATGTGTACAGGAGGGCTGATTCCAAGATATCTCTTTCCCGGATGACATTCTCCCACCAGATGGTTAGAACGATTTTTGCAGAGCAGATCTACCGCGCCTTCACCATCATGAGAGGCGAACCATATCATCACGAATAATATACCATGGATAAAGGCTTTTTTACGCATAAAAGAGTGGCTCTGGCAGGGCTTGTGCTTGCTCTGTCTCTTTTCCTGATGTCAATCGTCGGCGTCGGAAACTCGGGAGATGCCGGAAGGATTGCAGATTTTGCTGCAGTCAGAGTGAGTAAACGCCTTGAAATCCTGGATAAGCACATATCCGGAATACTTCTGCGGGGTGCAGATGATTCTGAAAAGCAGAAAAGGATTCCGGACGATATGGTCATATACCATTATATAAATGATTCCCTCCGGACCTGGAACAACCAGTTCCCTATTCTTAACGACAGGATTTCCAGTCAGCTGGTATTCCAGAGACTGACTCCTGTAAACAGTCGGCTTGTGTCGCCGCTGTATGAAATAGGGGAAGACATGGAATTCATGAATCTCGGTTCCAAGTGGTATATAGTAAAATCTGTGCACGGGACCAATAACGATAAAGTGATTGCCGGACTGGAAGTCAAGAATAACCTTATAGACAATTTCAGCAGGACAGATAACGGTGTGAATGTCAAGCTGATGATTCCGGACAGATATTCGGTGGAACCTCTTACTGAAACAAGTGGAAGTCCGGTGGAGGTCAGCGGCACTCCGCTTTTCAAGATTACTGCGAACTCCGTGTATCAGGGCGGGTATTTTGATAATTCCGTTCTGAAATGGCTGGCACTTCTGCTGTTCACCATTGTCATAGTGATATTCCTGGCCGGTCACAGGACTCTCAAAGTGTATTTTGCGGTCGTTCCGGCCCTGACTATACTGGCTTTCGTGTCATACATCTGGGGCTCCCGGATGGATGGAAGCATGGAACTGTTCTCTCCAAGTGTCTTTGCTGACGGAACTTTCTTCTCCTTGGGTGCGTTGCTGATTGCAAATACCTATATCACCCTGCTTTGTGTCTGTACCTTCCTTGTCAAGGGCCGCATTCTGCATTGGCTGACCAAGGGACAGGATTTGCTTAATGTCAGGATGGTGATATATGGTGTGGTTGTGCTGGCATGCATGGCGCTGGTAGGGGTTTATGCGCATTCGACACTGTTGAGTTTCATCAATAACTCAAATGTCAACCTCGAACTGTATAAGGTAGGAAAAGACATTGCCTACGTCATAATCGTATATGTTTCATATACCGGCCTCTTGATATGTATTCTGCTCATGGCTCAGATGCTGAGGCCTCTGGTCAGGATGTTTACAGGAAAGGATGTCAATTTCCTCAGTCGCAGAAGTCTGTGGATATTTGCCTTCGTCTGTGCTCTGTATTTTACCGTTACTGCTTCAAGTATGGGATTTACAAAGGAGCAGGATCGTGTGATGGTGTGGGCAAACCGTCTTGCGGTAGAGCGTGATCTGGGACTGGAACTACAGCTTCGCAGCGTTGAAGATAATATTGCAGGTGACCAGCTGATTTCCTCTCTCTCATCTTTGGACAATAGTGCCGGTATGATTCTGAACAGGATTACCGAATACTATCTGAACAGGGTCAGACAGACTTACGACATTGAAGTGAGTGTCTTCAAGGAAGGAGACAGGGCCGGAGAGGAACTGCTTCAGCATGTGATATATAATGGAGAACCGATAGCAGCCGATTCCAAGTTCCTGTTCATGTCGGATTCTTACGGAAGGGGCAGTTATGCCGGTATATTCATGTACTATCATCAGGATACCGGACTCAGCCGTATGGTCATTCAGATCAAGCAGAACAGCAGCAGGACAGATGTGGGTTACAGCATGATAATGAGGCAGTTCAGGCAGCCGGGTAATGTGAATATACCTTCATTCTACTCTTATGCGAAATACAAGAACAGCAGGCTGTCGTCTTATCGAGGCAATTATCCATATCCTACAGTTTCGGACAGTTTTGAAAGATATATCGATGACAGCAGGGGAGTCTCTACCTTGAGAAGGTCGGGCTATGTGCATTTCATCGTGAAGATAGGTGACGGTGAGACAATCATGATCACAAGGCATCAACGTAATTTCCTGTTGTACTTTACATCCTTCTCCTATCTGTTCCTGGTGCTCTCCCTTCTGATATTCATCTTCCCGTCAAAAAGGAAGCAGGTCAATCCGTTTGGAAACAACTACTTCAGGTCCAGGATCCATTTCATTCTGTTCCTTTCATCCTTCATTATTCTGGCAAGTATGGCGACTGTCAGCATTATGTTTGTGTATAAACGTAATGAGGCCAACATGTATAATGTGATGTCATCCAAGGTGAGCACGGTCCAGGGACTGATGGAGGACAAGACGAGACATGTCAGAGACTGGAATGAACTGATGACAACGTCATTTTCCGCCAGTCTGGAGGATGTCAGCAAAGCAACCAAGTCGGACATCACATTGTATTCTCCGGGAGGAAAGGTTTTCAGGTCTACTTCGCCGGAGGTCTTCGAGAAACTGATTTTCGGCAGCAGAATCGATCAGGATGCATTCCATCAGATACGGAACAGAAATCAGCGTTTCTATATCAACAGAGAGGTCGTGGCAGGATACCGCTTCTGGAATCTTTATGCTCCTCTGCTGAATGAGCAGAGAGAAATCATTGCCATCATGAGTATCCCATATACGGATGGAAATTATGAGTTCCGCTCCGAGGTCTTCTTCCATGCGGCCCTTCTTATCAATCTGTTCATTCTGCTCCTCATAATATCACTGCTCATCAGTACGCGACTTGTCAATGCCCTGTTCTTACCTCTGATTGAAATCGGACAGAAGATGCAGAGTTCTGATGTCAATCATCTGGAGCATATCGAGTATGAGGGAAATGATGAGATATCTTCTCTGGTTGCGGCATATAACAGAATGGTGGGTGATCTGAAGAGTTCAACCAAGAAACTGGCTCAGGCAGAGCGAGATAAGGCATGGAGCCAGATGGCCCGTCAGGTGGCTCATGAGATCAAGAATCCTCTGACTCCGATAAAACTGGAGATTCAGCGTCTGATAAGGTTAAAGCAGAATAATAATCCTAAATGGGAGGAAAAGTTCGATCAGGTGACTGCCGTTATCCTCGAACACATTCAGATTCTTGCAGACACTGCCAATGATTTTTCAACATTCGCAAAACTCTACACAGAGGAGCCTGTGCTTATCGACCTTGACAAGACCCTCAAGGAGCAGATGATGATATTTGACAATAAGGAGAATGTCAGGTTTTCTTATATGGGTCTGGATAATGCACAGGTCATGGCTCCGAAGCCTCAGCTCATCCGCGTGTTTGTCAATCTGATTACCAATGGAATCCAGGCTATAGAGATTCAGCAGAAGGATCAGGTCGAAAGAGGGGAGACTCCTGTTGAGGGTCGTGTGCTCATATGTCTGAGAAACAGTATGCAGGAAGGATATTATGACATTGTCTTTGATGACAACGGCCCTGGTGTACCATCTGAGAATCTGGATAAGCTCTTTACTCCTAACTTTACGACAAAGAGTGGCGGTACGGGTCTCGGCCTTGCAATCTGCCGCAACATTGTCGAAAAGTGTAACGGTACCATCAGTTACCAGAAGTCGTTCGGTCTCGGCGGTGCCAGCTTCACCGTCACCATCCCGAAACTCTGATATTGTGCACAAAAAAACGGAGGCTGACCCCAGAAAGGTCAGCCTCCGTTAACGTTATTTCTGTCTGAGGAAGACGTGCACCGGACAACCGATGAAGTCGAACTTCGACCTGAGCTTGTTCTCAAGGAATCTTCTGTACGGCTCGCGGATATACTGCGGCAGGTTGCAGAAGAAAGCGAATGAAGGAGAACGGGTCGGCAGCTGAGTGATGTACTTGATCTTGATGTACTTACCCTTCCATGCCGGTGGTGGATAATTCTCAATCTCAGGAAGCATTTCCTCATTGAGCTTTGATGTGGAAATCTTACGTGAGTAATTCTCATAAACATGTGCTGCTGCATCGAGCACATCCATGATTCTCTGCTTGTTTATCACTGAAGTGAAGATGATAGGCAAGTCATTGAATGGAGCAAGACGTTCCTTGATGGCAGCCGTATACTCCTTCATTGTATTGCTGTCCTTTTCAACTGTATCCCACTTGTTGACAACAATGACGCAGCCCTTCTTGTTACGCTGGATAAGGTTGAAGATAGCCATATCCTGTGCTTCGATACCGGTCTGTGCGTCAACCATAAGGATACATACGTCGGAATGCTCGATGGCTCTGATGGATCTCATCACCGAGTAGAACTCAAGGTCCTCATGTACCTTAGCCTTCTTACGCATTCCGGCAGTGTCCACAAGCATGAACTCGTGTCCGAATTTATTATAAAGAGTTGCGATAGAGTCTCGTGTAGTACCTGCGATTGGAGTCACGATGTTCCTTTCCTTGCCGAGCAGGGCATTTGTGAGAGATGACTTGCCTACGTTCGGCTTTCCGACGATGGTGAAATGCGGAAGGTCAGGACGTTCGTCCTTGTCAGGATCTTCGGCAGGGAGTTCCTTCACGATAGCGTCAAGAAGGTCACCTGTACCACCTCCGTTGGCGGCGGATATGCTGTAGATCTCTCCGAGTCCGAGTGAGTAGAACTGGAAGGAGTCATACATCTTCTCTCCTGAATCTACCTTGTTGACTGCCAGTACCACCGGTTTTCCACTGCGACGCAGCAGATCGGCGATCTCTTCGTCATAGTCTGTGATGCCTGTGCCGGCCTCCACCATGAACAATACCACATGCGCTTCCTCAATGGCAAGCACAACCTGTTTGCGGATCTCTTCCTCGAAGATATCGTCTGAATTTGAAGTATATCCTCCGGTGTCTACAACTGAAAATTCAGTACCGCACCATTCGCACCTTCCATAGTGCCTGTCGCGGGTGACACCTGCCGTTTCATCTACGATAGCCTGCCTCATTCCTACGAGGCGGTTGAAAAGAGTGGACTTGCCTACATTAGGGCGTCCCACAATAGCCAGAAGACTCATAATAAAATCATTTTAATTGTTAAAATCCCGCCTCTCGGCGATAATTGCATGTCCCTCTCCGGGACCGTCTTATCGGCAGTCAGAACCACAGGACGCACAACCACCCTCGCTGCATACAGGTTTGCCGTCCTTGTCCTTTTTGCCCCAAATCTTTATTTCTTCTTCTTTTGCGCACTTGATGCCTCTCTTGCGCATTTCTCTGTTGTTCTCGATTTCGGTCTCAGGGAATTTTCCGTCCTTCCTGAAGATGATGTTGAAGCAGAGGCCGAAAACGCACAGAGCCACCAGGAGTATTGCTGCCAGAAACAGTTCCATTAGTTGATGAAGCTAGAACTGATTTCCTCGTAGTTGTAGACCTTGTCAATGATGTTGGCAATTGTGTCTGTCATAGAGAGGACAGTGATCTTGCTCTTGTCTTTCTCCGGGTCCTTGCTGAGAGGAATAGTGTCTGAAACGATGACCTCTTCAAGTGCAGACTCTGCTATTCTGTCATATGCAGGGCCTGAGAATACAGGGTGAGTTGCACATGCCCTTACGCTTGCCGCTCCCATGTCCTTAAGAACGTTGGCAGCCTTCGCCAGTGTGCCTGCTGTGTCGATGAGGTCGTCGACGATGATGATATTCTTGCCTGCAACGTCTCCGATGGCAGTGATCGATCCTACCACGTTGGCTCTTTCGCGTGACTTATGGCAGATGATCACAGGGCACTGGAGATATCTTGCATATGCATTTGCTCTCTTTGCGCCACCCATGTCAGGTGCTGCGATGGCCAGATTCTCAATATTCATCGCCTTGATGTGAGGGAGGAATACTGCACTGGCATAGATGTGGTCTACAGGGAAATCAAAGAAGCCCTGGATCTGGTCGGCATGCAGGTCGCATGTCATGACGCGGTCACAACCGGCAGCTTCGAGCATGTTGGCTACGAGCTTTGCACCGATCGACACTCTTGGCTTGTCCTTGCGGTCCTGTCTTGCCCATCCGAAATATGGCATTACTGCGATGACCTTGTGGGCTGACGCTCTCTTTGCGGCGTCAATCATAAGGAGGAGTTCGAAGAGATTGTCAGTCGGAGGGCAGGTAGACTGGATGATGAATACAGTCGCTCCTCTGACGCTTTCATTATAGCATGGCTGGAATTCTCCGTCGCTGAATGTAAGTACATCCGAGTCTCCTAGTCTTAAACCTAGTTTGGCTGCCACTTTCTCTGCAAAGTCTCTTGATGCCTTGCAAGTGAAAATCTTGATTTTGTGTTCGTCGTGCATTGGTATGAGGGTTTTGAGATTTATTCCTTTAATGAAGCCAGTACCGATTCGATGTAGTCAAGAATCTCCTCCCTGCCCATTCCTGTCTCAGATGAACTTACGAATGTAGGGGGCAGTTCCTCCCACAGTTCCAGAATCTTCTGCTTGTTCTTTTCGATCTGTGCGGCGAGGGCGTTAGGGCCGTTCTTGTCACCCTTTGTGAATATGATGGCGAATGGTATCTGACCTTGTCCTAGTTCGATGAGGAAGTCCATGTCTACCTGGCCGATGTCATGGCGTGAATCGATCAGCACGAAGAGCATGACCATTTCCTCGGAAAGATTGATGTAGTTGCGGATGACCTGCTCAAGCTTCTGCTTACCGGTAGCGGATATCTTTGCATATCCATATCCCGGAAGGTCCACCAGGTACCATTCTCTGTTGATGAGGAAGTGGTTGACCAGTCTGGTCTTGCCCGGCTTGCTGGATGTCATGGCCAGTTTCTTGTTCCTGCAGAGCATGTTGATGAGGGAAGATTTGCCGACATTCGATCTGCCGATGAAGGCGAATTCAGGGAATTTCTGCTTCGGCTTCTCGGATATTCTTGTGCTGCTGCCTGAAAAAAGGGCCTCGGTAATCTTCATAATCCTGGTGCTTTTTCTAAACGTGCGCAAAGATATGAAATTTCTTTCTTAATTTATGGTGCGTATATCAGGTTTTTTACTAAATTTGTCTCCGTTGAAAGTTAAAGGACATGGAGAAAGAGCATATTGACCTTCTTGAGTTGCAGAAAAGGCTGAAGACAGGGGTAGAATTGCTTTTTCCGAACCGTATATGGGTAAAGGCCGAAGTTAGTGCGATGAAGGCGCGTAACGGAGGCCATTGTTATCTGGAACTGTCCCAAAGCGATAAGAACGGGCTTGTGGCCAAAGTCAATGCCATCATATGGAGTTCCAGATATCGTTTCATCGCGCCGTATTTTGAATCAGTGACCGGCTCTCCTTTGCAGGAGGGGATGGTCATTCTTGTTGAAATACAGGTCAGCTACAGCGAGCTGTATGGTCTGTCTCTGATTGTGAATGACATAGATCCCGAGTATTCCGTAGGAGTCAAGGAACTGGAGAGGCAGAGGACTGTCGAACGTTTGAAGGAGGAGGGTCTGATGGACCTTCAGAAAGGCCTGGAACTGTCTCCTCTTCCGTACAGACTGGCTGTGATTTCGGCTGAAGACGCTGCCGGATATCGTGATTTCATGAGGCATATTGAGGAAAATCAATATGGGTTCAAGGTAGAGCCTGTGCTGTTTCCTGCGCTTATGCAAGGCGCTGACTGCCCTTCTTCGATCATATCCGCGATGGATGCAGTGATTGCGGATGAAGACGCATGGGACGCAGTCCTAGTACTTCGAGGAGGCGGTGCCAAGCTGGACCTTGCCTGCTATGATGACTATGAGTTGGCTGCCGTCATTGCCCAATATCCGCTGCCGGTGCTTACGGCGGTCGGCCATGATCAGGATTTTCATGTGTGTGACATGGTGGCGTATGAATATCTGAAGACTCCTACTGCATTGGCGGATTATATCATCGATATGTATGAGGCGGAGGACGAGAGGATATCTTCCTGCGAGAACAGGGTCAGGATGGCTCTTGCCAGTCGTCTTCATCGGGAGGAGTCCTTGCTGGACACTTTGGCGGCAAGGATCAAAGGAGGTTTTGCACTTAAAATTGCTGCGATGGAATCGGCTTTGGATGTGCTTCAGACAAGGATTCAGGCAGCCGACCCTCGTAAGATTCTTGATAGGGGATATGTTCTGGCCGTGGATGAAGGCGGCGTTGTGCTGAAGGGGGTTTCCGGCCGCAATGTCGGTGACAAGGTGTCGGTTATGTTTGCTGACGGTACTCTGTGTGCTACGGTGACTTCGGTCGTCCTGAGGGACCAGGAGATGTGGTAATCTGAAAGAATGATGATTATGGAAGATAAATTTGAATACGCAAAGGCAATAGAGGAGTTGGAGGCTATTGCATTGAAAGTGGAGGACCCGCAGACGGGAATAGAAGATATTGAAAAGTATATGAAACGTTCGCAGGAACTCATCGCCCTGTGCCGTGAGTATCTCCGTGGCGCTCGTTCTGTCATTCTGACTGATACCGGCGGAGTGCAATAGACACTGTTGTTGACACTTTGACAAAAAAATCAGGTGTTTTTCGTCAAAGTGTAGACGTTTTGGCTGAATTGTAGGATTTTTGGGTACACCTTGACAAAAAATCGTGCCGTTTTTCGCCAAAGTGCAGGGCGAGACCAAATTTATGAAGTAAAGTAAAGTTGAAAATATATGGCAAAGAAAAGCAATATGATCTATGATCACGACAAGTGGCTGGAACCTTACAAGGATGTCATCGACAGAAGACATAAGATGATTCTTGACCTGAAGGACAGGCTTTCTGTGGATGGTTCCCTCAGCAGGGGAATGAACAATCATTCGTATTATGGCCTTCATCGTGATGCTGCGGGCAACTGGGTGTTCCGTGAGTGGGCTCCGAACGCCACCAAGATATATATGATCGGCGAGTTCAACAACTGGAAGCGCACCGAGGCGTATGCCCTTAAGCCTGTCGGAGGCGGTAACTGGGAACTTGTCCTGCCTTCGATGTTCCTTGATCATGGCACTCTGTACAAGCTGTATATAGAATGGCCAGGCGGTGGCGGAGAGAGAATCCCTGCATATGTCACCAGGGCGGTGCAGGATCCGCATACAAAGACATTCTGCGCTCAGGTGTGGGATCCGCAGCCGTATGAATGGAAGCATGGCAAGCCGGGAAAGCGTCCGCATCCGCTTATCTATGAGTGCCATATCGGTATGGCGGCGGAAGAGGAGAAGGTCGGAACATTCGAGGAATTCCGTCTGAATGTCCTGCCCAAGATAGCGGATCTGGGATATGACACACTTCAGATAATGGCTCTTCAGGAGCATCCATACTACGGATCTTTCGGTTACCAGGTTGCAAATTTCTTCGCTTTGAGTTCGCGTTTCGGTACACCTGAGGAATTCAAGGCCCTTGTGGATGAGGCTCATGGACTTGGTATCGCTGTGGTGATGGATATCGTTCATTCGCACTCTGTGGATAATGAAGCCGAGGGACTCGGCCTGTTCGATGGCAAGGAGACGCTTTACTTCTATGACGGATGGCAGGGACATCATCCGGCATGGGGCTCACGTTGCTTCGACTATGGTAAGGATGAGACAAAATATTTCCTTCTGTCCAGCTGCAAGTACTGGATGGAGGAATATCACATAGATGGTTTCCGTTTTGACGGTGTGACAAGTATGCTTTACTGGGATCATGGTCTGGAGAAGGCGTTTGTCGGATATGAAAACTACTTCAATAAGGGCGTGGATGACAATGCAATCGCGTATCTTGCCCTTGCCAACATACTAATCCACGAGATCAATGACGAGGCCTTCACTATTGCTGAGGATGTCAGCGGTATGGCAGGTCTTGCTGCTCCGATAGAGCAGGGCGGTGTCGGATTCGACTTCCGCATGAGCATGGGAGTGGCAGATAATTGGATCAAATGGATCAAGGAACTGTCGGATGACGATTGGCGCGTAGGTGAAATCTGGTGGCAGCTCACCAATAAGCGTGAGGATGAGAAGACCATCAGTTATGCGGAGTGCCACGACCAGGCGATGGTGGGTGACAAGACAATAGCCTTCCGTCTGATGGATGCGGAAATGTACACATCGATGAATAAGGAGTCGCAGTCTCCTGTCGTTGACAGGGGTATGGCCCTGCATAAGATGATACGTCTGGTCACAATGGCAACATGCGGCAACGGTTACCTGACTTTCATGGGTAACGAATTCGGTCATCCGGAGTGGATCGACTTCCCTCGCGAAGGAAACGGATGGTCTTACAAGCATGCCAGGAGGCAGTGGTCTCTTGCTGAACCTGACTACTTGAGATACAGATATTTGAGGAATTTCGACAAGGCAATGGTGGAGCTGGCGCGTAACGAGTCCATTCTTGACGAGAAACCTGAACTTTTTGTTCAGGATGAGGAAAAGAAGATTCTCATTTTCAAAAGAAAAAACTGTATCTTTGCACTCAATTTCAACCCGACCTCTTCGTTCACTGATTACGGTTTTGCCGTACCTGCCGGAAAGTATGTGTCGGTGCTGAATTCAGATGAAAGCGAATTTGATGGCTTTGCCAGGATAAAGACTGGGGAAGTCCATTTCAGTGTGCCGGTGAAGAGCGAGAACGGAAACGGTAAATACAACGACAGCATGTCGCTTTATATTCCTTCCCGCACCGCACTCGTATTGAAGAAACTGGACTGATCCTGTCCTCTGAAAGGTGCTGATCCTGTCATCCTGAACGGAGTGAAGGATCTTTGAAACGAAAATGATTAACTAATATATTACTTTATGGCTTTTCTTAAATTCAACAAGTCCGAGCTTGTGAACCTGGAATATTCGCTCAAGCGTGAGATCATCGCTGCGAATGATACAGGTGCGTATTGCAACACGTCCATCGTGACCTGCAACACAAGACGCTATCACGGACTGCTCGCAGTTCCTGTTGATGAGCTGGGTGGCGGAAAGTACATGCTGCTTTCTTCTCTGGATGAAAGTCTGGTCCTCCGAGGCAAACAGTTCAATCTCGGAATCCACTGTTATGGTGGAACTTATGATCCAAAGGGACATAAGTATATAGTGGACTTCGACGCGAATCCGGTACCTGTCGTGACCTACAAGGTCGGCGGAATCCTGTTCACCAAGACTATCATGATGGTTCCTGACAGCGATCAGGTCCTCATCAAGTATGAACTTCTTGAGGCTCCATCGAAGCTTACGCTTATGTTGAAGCCTTTCCTTGCATTCAGAAGCGTACATAGCCTTACAAATCAGAATTCCGAGGCATATACAGGATATGATGAGGTGGACGGAGGTGTCGCATTCCGTATGTATCAGGGCTTCCCTTACCTTAATATGCAGCTTTCGGGACAGGCAGCATTCAAGTATCAGCCATATTGGTATAGCGGTGTCACATATTCCGACGAGTACCGTCGTGGTTTTGACTGCAGGGAGGACCTCTTTGTCCCTGGATCATTCTCTATTGAGATGAAGCCCGGCGATTCTGTGGTGTTCTCGGCTTCCGTGAATGAGGTCAATCCAAAGGGCTTGAAGAGGAAGTTTACCGACACTCTCAAGAAGATGGATGAAATTGATTCCTATGAGGATCTGCTCGTTCATAATGCAAAGATGTTTATCTGCGACAATGGAAAGAAGGCACGTGTGAATGCCGGATTCTCATGGCTTGAGACAGGTCTTCTCCGTGAGACTGTGGCTTCACTCCCAGGACTTACCCTTTATGCAGACGGAGATTGTGATATGTTCGAGAAGGTGCTCGACACATTGATCGAAGATGAGCAGGAGAGGTTGTTCCGTCGTACTACCCAGTGCGAGGCTCCGTTGAGACTGACAGACACCATTCAGCAGTATATCCGCTTCAGCGGAAAGGAAAGACAGATCTGGAAGAAGTATGGAGATGTGCTCAAGGGTATCATCGAGAGTTATGCTCCAGGAGTGAGAAAGGAAATAACAATGCACCCTAACGGACTCCTCTGGGCACAGATGGATGGCGTCGCTCTTTCATGGATGAATGCATATGTATATGGCAATCCGGTGACTGAAAGGGCAGGTTATCAGGTGGAGACCAATGCATATTGGTACAATGCACTCTGCTTTGCCATCGATATGGAGAACAAGTACGGTCCTAAGAAGAGTGACTTCGCGGCAAAATGGACTCCGGTACGTGATCTCGTGAAGGAGAACTATCAGCCTATGTTCTGGAGACCTGACTGGGGTTATCTCGTGGATTATGTAGGTAACGGTCCTGAAAGTCAAGCTGTGAGACCGAATATGCTCGTTCCTGCATATCTGGAATATTGTCCTGTGGATGATGAGGTGATCTCCGAGATTGTGATGACTGTCAATGACGAACTCCTCACAAGAAGGGGCCTCAGGTCGCTTTCTCCAAGAAACGAGGCATACAGAGGTGTGTACGAGGGATCTCAGATCGACCGTGACCTTGCATACCATCAGGGTTGCGCGTTCCCGGACCTTCTTGCCCCATATATCGACCTCTGCTTCAGAATGATGGGAGATACCTTCTACGGAAGAGCAAAATATCTTGTTGAAGGATTCTTTGAGGACATCAGCAAGCATGGTGTCGGAGCATTCTCCGAGCTTTATGACGGTGACCCTCCGCATGAGCCGCACGGAGCCATCGCTTCAGCCATGAGCACGGCAGCTCTTCTCCAGATAGTACATGTAATGAAACAATATAAAAAGGAGGATAAGTAATGAGAGTTCTGATGTTCGGATGGGAGTTTCCTCCTCATATTGCAGGAGGACTCGGTACAGCATGTTACGGAATGACAAAGGGCCTCGCTCACAATGATGTTGATGTTCTTTTCGTCATGCCTTCGGCTTCGGGTGACGAGGACGAGAGTGCAGTGAAGATCATCAACGCAAGTGATGTGGCGGTGGACACTGTCAGCGCAACTGTTGATGAGTTCCTTGGAAAGGTTCAGTTCGTGCACATCGGTACGAATATGATTCCTTATGTTGATCCTGTGGACTTCAAGACTATGGTTGAAGAGGAACGCAAGAGACAGATCAAGAGTTTCCGCGTTCAGTACGGCCAGAAGTATAAGTTCTCTGGAAAATATGGTGCAAACCTTATGGAAGAGGTTGCACGTTACGCGATGGTGGGTGCTACCATTGCAATGCAGTATAAGGACCAGTTTGATGTGATCCATGCACATGACTGGCTTACTTTTCTTGCAGGTATTGCTGCAAAGCAGCTTACAGGCAAGCCGCTCGTAGTTCATATGCATGCTACATCATACGACCGCGCAAGTGATGACCAGGTGGATACACGCGTGGTTGATCTTGAAACAAAGGGTATGATGGCTGCGGATAAGGTGATGGCAGTGTCTGAGCTTACAAGAAATATCTGTATCAACCGTTACGGAATCGATCCTGATAAGGTGGTTGCGGTACACAATGCCGTAGACTTTACCGGTCGTGAGAAACTCGAGGTTGAAAGAAATGTAAAGGAGAAGGTGGTTACCTTCCTCGGACGTGTGACTTACCAGAAGGGTCCGGAGTACTTCATCGAAGCTGCTGCAAAGGTCCTCAAGAGATGTAAGGATGTACGCTTCGTGATGGCCGGCAGCGGTGATATGCTCAACAGATGTATCCGTCACGTCGCTCGTCTGGGTATCTCTGACAGATTCCATTTCACAGGCTTCCTTCGCGGAAAGGAGGTGCACAAGATGTTCGCTCTGTCTGACGTCTATGTGATGCCTTCTATTTCGGAGCCGTTCGGAATCTCTCCTCTCGAGGCTATGCAGACCAATGTGCCTTCGATCATTTCTAAGCAGTCAGGTTGTGCTGAGATCCTCAAGTATGCCCTCAAGGTGGACTTCTGGGATGTGGATGCTATGGCTGACCAGATATATGGTCTCCTCCAGTATCCTGCAATCGCACAGCTCGCCGCACGTTGCGGTTATGATGAGGTGAACAGCATCAAATGGAATGATGTTGCTGCCAAGATCAAGGGAATTTATCAGGAAGTAATTGACAAGAATAATAAATAAAACACAATATCATGAAAAAGAGTATTTGTCTGTATTTTCAGGTTCATCAGCCAGCAAGGTTGAGATTATACAGATTCTTTGACATCGGAAAGGATTCTCATTACTATGACGATTTCGCTAACCGTACAATCCTCCGCAGGGTAGCTCAGAAGTGCTATCTTCCAATGAATGCCCTTCTCCTCGAACTCATCGAGGCAAACAAGGGTGCGTTCAAGGTTGCATTCTCAATCTCAGGTACAGTCCTTGAGCAGTTCGACAGATATGCACCGGAGGTGATCGAGAGCTTCCGCAAACTTGCTCAGACCGGCTGCGTAGAGTTCCTTTCAGAGACTTACTATCACTCTCTCGCATCTCTTTCTTCAGAGGCAGAGTTCAAGCACCAGGTGCTTAAGCACAAGGCTGCGATCGAGCATTATTTCGGCGTGACTCCAAAGGCATTCCGCAATACTGAGCTCATCTATTCCGACGCTATCGGTGAGATGGTTTATGAGATGGGATTCAAGACAATGCTTACAGAAGGCGCTAAGCACGTTCTCGGATGGAAGAGCCCTAACTTCGTATATAGCGGCGCAATGGCTCCGAACCTCAAGCTCCTCCTCAAGAATTCAGGTCTCAGCGATGACATCGCATTCCGTTTCTCTGACAGATCATGGTCTGAGTGGCCACTTACAGGTGAGAAGTATCTCTCATGGCTCAAGACTTCAGCCCAGGAGGGTGAGATTGTAAACCTCTTTATGGACTATGAGACTTTCGGCGAGCACCAGAAGGCAGCGAGCGGTATCTTTGACTTCATGAGAGCTCTTCCTGAGTTCGTCATCAAGGATGGTGAGTTCGAGTTCGTAACTCCATCACAGGCTACCAAGAAGCATCGTCCGGTAGGAGATCTCGATGTCATGGATCCTATTTCATGGGCAGATGAGGAGCGCGACGTTACTGCATGGCTTGGAAACGAACTCCAGAACGATGCTTTCAACAAGCTCAACGATCAGGTCGAGAAACTCGGTCTCATCAATGACGAGGCTCTTTGGTCGGATTTCGGACATCTCCAGGAGAGCGACCACTTCTATTATATGTGTACAAAGTTCTTCTCGGACGGTGCGGTGCACAAATATTTCAACCCGTATGATACTCCATATGAGGCGTTTATCAACTATATGAACGTACTTAGTGATTTTATTTTGCGTGTTGATGATGCAATTTCCGTTT
>JAZLDR010000025.1:0-3802 GCA_045614805.1 Candidatus Cryptobacteroides sp.
TGGTTAGAATACCGGCCTGTCACGCCGGGGGTCGCGGGTTCGAGTCCCGTCCGCACCGCAAACGGGAGCATAGCTCAGTTGGTTTAGAGCATCTGCCTTACAAGCAGAGGGTCGGGGGTTCGACTCCCTCTGCTCCCACCAAAAAAAAGAGATTCTGAAGAAATTCAGAATCTCTTTTTCGTTATATCAGGAAGATCGGATCAACATGAAATAAATTCAGACACTACGTAAGTACTTCCTCCGACATAAACAAGTGGGCAGGCGGAAGAATCTGAAGATTTGATAGACGAAGCTACCTCATAAGCCAGACGCCTGGCTTCCTGCACAGAAGAAGCACAGTAGCAGCCACCATCATAGACTCCATCTATACCAGAGCGATATTTCTGATATTTTTCCAGGATTTTTTCTGCTGACAATGCACGTTTGCTCTGAGCCTGAGTAAAGATATAAGTTGCATTTTCAGGCATAAGATGTATAACTGCGTCCACATCCTTGTCAGCCACCGAGCCATATACTATAATAAGGTCAGTACACTTCCCTTCCGACATCATCCTCTGCAACTGGGCGAAATTATATTTAAGGCCATGCTCATTATGACCGATATCACATATAGTCCACGGTAAATCAGAAATCTTCTCCCATCTCCCACGAAAACCGGTACGCGCTGCTGCACAGGCTATGGATTCATACAAAGACTTTCCACAGTTCTTAAGGACATCCACAGCAGCAAGAACTGTACGGAGATTCTTCGCCTGATATTCTCCCTGAAGATCCATTTCAGCGAGCAGCTCCTCATGTCTTTCCCAAAGCGAAGGCTGTACCTTATCGGCAAATGTCAACAAAGACATAATAGCCTCCCTATTTCCCATAAACTGTACCTCCGACAAATTGGTATACAATACTTTGCGCTCAAAGACAGAATCCGTTTCCGGATGACTTTCTCCGACTACAACCGGCACTCCAGGCTTGATGATTCCAGCCTTTTCAAATGCAATTTCCGGAAGAGTATCTCCAAGCATATCACAGTGATCCAGTCCGATATTAGTAATGACGCTAAGGATAGGAGTAACTATATTCGTACTATCCAAGCGTCCGCCAAGGCCGGTTTCCAGGACGACATAATCCACTTCCTGCTTTGCAAACCAATCCATGGCCATAAGCGTCGTGATCTCAAAGAAGGACATATCCAGATGATCGAAAGTTTCCTTCCACTGCTCCACAAAGTCCCATACTGCCTCCTTGGAAATCAATGAAAACTCTCCACGAGGGCTATCCCCAACACACTGAACAACACGTATACGCTCACGAAAATCAAGTATATGTGGAGAAGTATACAGACCCACCTTATATCCGGCACCTGCAAGGACTGAAGTCAGCATATTCGACACCGACCCCTTTCCGTTAGTTCCGGCCACATGGATAACTTTATATTTTCTGTGCGGGTGTCCCATAAGCTGGTCCGCAAACTCCATATTTGCAATCCCGGGCTTATATGCACCGGCACCCACCTTCTGAAATGAAGGAAATCTCACAAATAGCTTCCCCAACATTTCCTCATATCTTTCTTCAGAAAATTTAGATTCCATACGAAAAACGCTTGTTGTAAGCACAAAAATACTTATTTTTACAGACTTGTACACAAAAAGACGTAAAACTTACGTATTTCAATAATATGAAAGAAAACGAATCTGTCTTATATTCACATTACATCATTGACGGAATCAGGTGCGACATGACACCTGCAGAACTTCTGGAAGAATGTATGGACTATGACGAGTCCTCACCTGCCACATCCGGCCAGTTTGAAGACATCATAGATGAAGCTACAGAGGCACCTCTTTCATCTTATCCATATGAGGACGGCAGCTATCGCAAGTATACGGCACAGGTAACAGAAGCTGCAACAGGAGACAGACCGTTCACCATGCTGTATCCTGACCATTTCACACGACTTCAGATTGCGGAATCACTCCTATGCCGACTTTGGAGCGAGGGTCATTTCAAGCTTGGAGACCTGAGGATCTGGGCTCAGTGGGAATGGAACACCAGACCGATCGGCAACATTGCAGCATTCTACGAAAGTGCAAGAAGCACAAGTGAATACATATACGGATTAGGTGTCAGACTTGAGGACTATCTCTTCATCGAAGGAGACGGTGAAAGCAATGTAAAGTTCTTTTCCTGGCTTCCTGAAACACCGATGACAGAAGATTTCCCTGAAGAGGAACATGAAGACATCCTTTTCAAATCTTCACCTTATCAAAGTTCACATCCTTGGATAAGCGAGACACGCAAATGTCCGGGAACACTGGTCGACGACCCTGGCAGCTGGATCATATATATCCCGTTTGACACATGCCCGTTCAGGACAGGAGGCACACTTCTGGCCCAGACATGCAATGACAATGGGGGTCAGGCTTCCAACATTCAGGATCCGGACTATTTCATTGACTGTTACGAAGTTGTGCGAGAACTGACCGAAGACGGAATCATCATGGCAGGACAGACCGTAGCAGACGGAGGACTCGCTGCTGCGGCTTCCAGAATGTGCGGAAAGAACGGCATCGACCTGGATATCAGCGGTCTTCTTTCGTCATATCAGGAAAAAGACAAGACCAGGGTACTTTTCGGAGAAGTACCTGGGGTCCTGATACAGATAAGCAGCGAGAATTATGACTATGTGGACTCGCAGTTCCTGCTTCAGGACATAGCGTACTACCCTGTCGGACACCCCGTCACAAAGCACACAGGAATTGAGCTGATAGAAAGTTCAAGATCAGGTGTGGCAGACATCCTTGCTTCATTGCTGAATCAGGCAAGTGAAGGCGAAGATTAAATAATCGGATTTGTTGCGTGTATTGTGGAAAAAAATGACTAAATTCGCGCCGGATTTTTCAAATCCGACAACAACTGAAAATTATTCATTAATAATCAAATACTTACTAAGTTTATGGAAATGAACAAGAAAAGAGTCTATTGCTTCGGCGGTAAAACTGCTGAGGGTAATGGTACTATGCGTGAACTCCTCGGCGGTAAGGGTGCTAACCTCGCTGAGATGTGTACACTCGAGATCCCTGTTCCTGCAGGTTTCACAATCACAACTGAGTGCTGTACTGAGTACTACGAACTCGCTGGCGGTTACAGCGAAAACCTCAAGGTAGAGGTTGCAGAGGCACTCAAGAAGACTGAGGCTACAATGGGTATGAAGTTCGGTGACAAGGAGAATCCACTCCTCGTATCTTGCCGTTCAGGTGCTCGTAGCTCTATGCCTGGTATGATGGATACTATCCTCAACATCGGTCTCTGCTCTGAGACTATCCCAGGTCTTATCGCTAAGACAAACAACCCACGTTTCGTATATGACGCATACCGTCGTCTCATCATGATGTACTCTGACGTTGTGATGGAGAAGGCAGAGGGTATCGAGCCAGCTGATGGCCAGGGTATCCGCCAGCAGCTCGACAGAATGATGGAAGAACTCAAGCATGCTAAGGGTTATGCTTCTGACACTGACATCACTGCTGAGGAACTCCAGGACCTTTGCGAGAAGTTCAAGGTTCGCGTAAAGGAGGTTCTCGGAACAGAGTTCCCAGACAACGCTGAGGCTCAGCTTTGGGGATCTATCGGTGGTGTGTTCAAGTCATGGAACGGAAAGCGTGCCATCGCATACCGTCGTATCGAGAACATTCCAGATGAGTGGGGTACAGCTGTAAACGTACAGTCAATGGTATTCGGTAACATGGGTGACAACTCTGCAACAGGTGTTGCATTCTCACGTAACCCAGCTAACGGTGACAACAAG